>QHBN01000014.1 GCA_003176995.1 Candidatus Nitrosopolaris wilkensis | reverse complement strand
TCTATGTAAGTACTACAACTAGATAACCTAATAAGATCAAAGTGCATATATTTAGTCGTATATCTAACTAATCTTGTGAGCAGTAGCGACGTAATAAAATAGATGCATATTCTTATGCGATTATATTTGCTATCTGTTTTTGTCATGTGATGATTATGCAGTAGAAATACAAAAGGAGAATGAAATAATAAAATGGTCTGAAAGGGAATATGCATACGTCATAAGGCAATGAAGCCAATTGGGATTGGTCGTTATTCTACAGGACAGAAACGTTGTCAGATATGTGAGATCTTCTTAAAGTGGGATGGATTATGGTGTCCATGCTGTGGTTATAGATTAAGGACTAGGCCACGAAACTCGAAATTTAAGGCTGAATTGCGAACAAGCAATGAAATAGATAAAGCTAAATCATTAGGTGTATACGAGCATTCACCTATCCAAGCTCATCAAAAACATATTGCACACAAAAGGAAGTATTGAGTGTGCATTTAAAGCCGAAGTTATCAAATATTAAATGGATATCCATAGTGGCGATAGATTGTACCGATGCCAGTACTGTGACACGCATATTTCACACTTTTCCTCTTCTGAATCTAATGCCATTACTAGCAAAAAACGAGAAGAATACCAAACTGAACAATTCGAGTCGACACTATTAAAGAGAATGACGAAAGAAGAGAAGACACGCAAAAGAACTCGTGGTCCATACAGGAAATCATCAAGCATGTATTGATGACGTTAGAAACATTTTGGAAATATTTGCGAGCCTCATGTCAACAGACTCTCTCATTTCCCATATTTTTAGCGGAACAAGTAATGACTGAGGATAGTGAATTTTTCGCACGCATTAATAAGCGTCAGCATTTTGATGAATCGAGAAATAAATAAAAGGTTTTGTGTAATATTTACGTACGACGTTGTTTCAAAATTAGTTCCATTTTATATCAACCAGCGGTTATCCTCAAATACTTCACCAGATATTGGCTTTTGGTTTGACTGGTAACCAACAGCATTTCTTATAATTGATGTTGGAATATCATGGACATGACGGATCTAACTTTCAAGACAAAGCTCGTGCGCCACGAGGGAGTGGGAACCTGGACTTTTCCGTCAATATCCAAGGAGCTGGCGAATCGAGCGCAGCTAAGAGCAAGAATGCTGATCTGGGGGAACGATCGACGGTGTCCCCTTCAGGTCGTCTCTAATGCTCGCAGGAGACGGAGACGTGTTCGTTGTAGTTAACAAAGAATTGAGGGAAAAGATTGGCAAGGGAAGCGGGGAAGTGGTTGAGATGACCGTGGGTCGGGATACATCGGCGCTTGTTGACAGTATTCCCGCTGACCTTAAGAAAGCGCTGTCCCAGAACGCAAAAGCAGAGACCTACTTTCGAAAAATGGCCCCTTCGCATAGAAGGCCTATGTCCAATGGATTGAACAAGCAAAGAAGGCAATTCATCTGCTCTTGCAGGGAAAGACTCAGTTGAATACAACAAAAGCCGAAGTGGAATTGTGGGAATATATTCATCGTGAGTGGTGACGAGAACGGTAAGATCTCAGGGACATCCTATCTGGATGACGGGGATTAAAGAGGCGTTTAGCATTTAGTCTCATTCTCTGACAAACCGCTATAATATTGAGTGCATTCTAAAAGGTAAGAATTTTTGATTCCAACTAGTATTCGAGTGAGGATATAGATTCTAGACCCTACGATGATTTTTCAGATTATAAACTTTTAATCCAAGTTGGCATAAGAGACTCTAGAACCCTAGAGATTTTCGCTTTATTCTTGGAAGTCCTTTCAAAGACGGTATATCTTTATGGTTCTAATAATATAAAATTTGCGATTATGATCTAAATAGATTCATTGGACTGAAGGGTAAGGCTATTTACTTAGCTATTAAGGTGGTTGGTCTACAAGTGTCTTCGGTAGATGGGTATACAATTGGAATTAGTGCAACTGATGGAACTGTAACAAAATCGGTTTTTAATGATCTTGTTGTCAATAGATGTTAAATGTCTTAAATAAAAAATAACATCCCACTTAGAAATTACTACCGTATCAAAAAGGTTATCAACCAAGAAATGACGTATTTACACGATAATAATTTCAGTGATCTTATATCAGATCCACGACCGCTAAACTCGGAGTTGCTAGTATGGCAATTTGGATACTTTCATGCTATTTTTCTCGTCTCTGTTTTTCTGGTGTCAACTATGTGATTAAGGCTGTCGGGAGCTCTTACTAAATTAGTTAATCACTCGATAGAAGTAGACATTACTACAAAGATCTTCGACCCACTTCGTGAGAGTTCTAGCATTCCAATCAACTGTGTTTATGTACTGCATATGCAAATTTTCACTAGTAATTAATTATTCTCGAGGCAATTATATTTCTCTAATGAGACAACTAATTATAATAACAATATGATATGAAATACTGAAGTCCAAACTAATCTCTTGGTGCGGAGGTCGGAGTTCTGCCAGTGCACAATGCTTGCTTTGGGACAAGGATGCCTAACTCATGGCAAGCACGTTCGATCTTATCTAGACACTATCGGTTGTTGTCTTAACGTCTAAGCCTATCTACCACGCCCAATAAATAAGTCAACTAAGACAAGTTTCTTCTTGTTGCCTTCGGAGTGGGATTACAGAGATCTTTCTGCCTTAATCTCCGATAGCTTACCAGAACTGCTTATTCCGATGCTCTGGCAGATTTAATACCGCTAAAAGGAATATGCTTTCATTATTTTTTATCTTCTGGCTTTTGCAAATGAATTACGCATAAACATGTACCAATCGTACAACGTTTTATCTCAGTTGGATAGTTTATTGGATGCAAGCATTTTATACATAGAGGTTCATTATACATTTTGATTATATGGTAAGCCTTATTAACTACGAAAATCGATTTAAAGTTCTCATGCTTTGATAAACTTCATCTGTATATATTTCAAAACCTCTTGATTCACTGGTAATTCCTTTTTATACAGATTATATTTAATAGAATCTACTATAAAAAGACCAAGTTCGGTGGGGATCTATCTATTCTGGTCGATCTCATGGATGATCATGATCTCAGGCTTTGTTTCTGAGGAGTGTTTTGCAACACCAGGTTATCAAAATATTGGTCAAATTTTTCATTGGTTATTATGTCATCCGAATAGATACCAAATGATATCACCTTCCCCTTTTGATAATTCAGTTCATAAGCAGCAATAACAGGTCTTAATGAAGGTATCGGATAGTGTAATAATGAGGCATTATAGTTCATTAAAATTTTATCATTAGTATTAGTAACATACTGTTCCTCATGATGGTTGTATTCCCACGGATCATAGGCAAATGTTATGTCGCATGAATAGCAAAGGTAATTACTCCCAACCCGTTGTGATGTTTCTTTGGCCCATCTTTCACTTACACTTTTCCATGCAGATCCACTATTAAAGGCCCAGCCGTGACCTTTCACAAGTGTTACTGTATCAGTGGTGCTATCAAACCTTATTTGAGCATAGAAGATGTTACTGTCTAGTAATATCGTAATGCCACCATTTGATACAAAATTTTTTAGATAGTCGTACTCTTGTTGTGTGACATATTCTTGATGTCCGAGTATTATAACATCGTATGCGTTGCTATTGGTATCGAAACTCCCGGTACCATCATTCTTAAAAATCGATCCATTGTCTACATCAGCATCAGTTAACACTGTGATATTTGGAGTCTGGACTTATGAACTTTAGATTTTTTAGTAAAGAAAGCATTGCAAACGCTGAATGTACTTTTGTTGTTGGTATGATTGTTGGATATTTAGTAACCTTACTTGATAGCAGATTTAGGTCAATTGTAATATTTGCATTAGCTAAAGCATGACTATATTTTTGGTAAAAGACATAGAAGGAATTATTGTATGCTGCAGCTGTGAATGTTGGTTCTACTAATGCAATTCGTACTCCAATCCCACGTTCGCTAGTAATGTTGGCATTGTTATCATTACCAGATTTTAATGCTGGAAAGATGATATTCAATGCAGTGATGTTCTGCAGAATATCGGACGGTAAAGAATTCTTCTGCAGTACTCTTGTCCTGTTACTGTTGCTTTCTATATTCTGAGAAGCAATCAGATCTTTTAGGGTGCTGCTTCTTCCATGAACGAACACCCTTACTTCCGCAAATAGAGGTTTATTATTTGATAAGAGCAATAGAATGTATGGAAACCTTTCATGTCTGTCGTAGTCGCAGTCTTCACAATATTCGTGTCTTCTAGAATCTATGGGATGCTCTATTCCGGTTGCAATCGAAATGCTTTAATCCTTATTTGAGTTGTTTCCAGCTGAAAAACCATGTCTGAAGACACGGACTCCGATAGCGAGCTCGAAGATGATTTCGAGAAAGATTTGGATGAGTTAGACGAGGACGATGATTCCTTAGTTGTTGCTACGAATGTCTCATATGATCAGATAAAGCAGAAACAGAAGAAAAATATCTAATATAAAAAGAGTATTTTTAGATACACAGTCTGTCCTAGTTTGTAATGATTGTTGTCAGTGTAGTGAAAGTTCGTAAAATATATATGAAATTCGTTTTTCAACTTACGGTTATCAATAATCTTAGTATAGTATATCATTATTCTTATGGACACGTATCAGTCTCAGCTACCTTACTATTTTTGTAGTACATTCGTCGAATGTCCCGCATTATTTTTATAATTAGTCTTACCAGGTGAAAAATGACTTTTCGATGAGTGATAGTAAAAAAAGTGAATACCTTATTTGAAGGGTGACTTTCAGAGAGCAATTTCACTCTTTGTTTTTGCCTTAGTTACTTCTGCCTCGGCTTTTACTGCACTCGTTATATCTCAATATATTGCTTTCAACGTTCTTACATTGTCTATACAGGAGGCTAATGCTATCAAACACCGGACTTCTATTGCTTCTCAAGCTCCTCCATCTTCAAATGAGGGCAATACAATTCCGTCTTCTCCTCCTGGTTGCATCAGTTACAATACATCCACGAGAACAATTAGTGTCAGCTGCAGTTCATCCAGACTTACGGATATCGATAACAAGCTCCGTGATATGAGTGTACTTGCTAAACAATCTCAAAGGGGTGAATGGTTACTAAGTGCGAATCTGGTGATTGCAAAAGGAGCTACACTCCATATTGACTCTACTGATACTAAATGGCTAAAAATAAATTCAAAAGTAGACCGTAGCGGGGGACCTAAGATTGGACCAGCATATATTATAGACATATTTGGCAGTCTAAAGATTGATTCAGTAAAAATAACTTCATGGGATCCAACAACAAACAATTATGCTATAACAAACGGGTCAAGAACTGGAACCGATATATTTATTCTTGGTGCTCCTAGACCATCCATAGTGGTTGATAACAACGCTACAGGGACCACAGATATCAGCAATTCAGAGATAGCATATCTAGGCTATGAACAAGGTAAGCATAAGGGCGGCTCAGGGCTTAGCTATTATTATGGTGGTGATGGAAGTGTGATAAAGAATAACATTATACGTGAAGTCTACTTCGGTTTATACACTTTTGGTATTGGTCACATGATTATTGAGAACAATATTATCAGGAATAGCGGCCACTATGGTCTTGATCCACATACAGGAACACATGATATGATAATTAGAAATAATACAGTCTATGATAATAAGGGGGGAAGTGGTATAATTTGTTCACTCGATTGTTACAATATACTAATTGAAAATAATAAAGTTCATGATAATGCAGGCGACGGAATAGATTTTAGTAGAAACATGTATAATTCTATTGCAAGGAATAATATTGTCTATAATGAACCTTCAGGCGTCTTTGTTTCACAATCACATAACAATCAGATATACAATAACACAATATCAAAGAGTGGAGACGGGATTAACGTAAATTCTGGCTCTTCTAATAACAAAATACTAGGAAACACCATAACAAATTCTATCAACAATGCCATACTTTTAAACAATGGTTCATCTGGGAACACATTCTCTTCTAATAAAATAGTTAGTTCAACACTGCAAGGACTAAAGATTGAGCAAGATCCCACATCAAAGAATAATATCTTTTCTGATAATCAGATAATTCGCTCTTCGGCGGAAACATCAGCAGGACCCGGAGCTGCGTCGTCGCAAGGGCCACATGCGAAACAGATACTACAACACCATAACAGTAGCAACAAATAGTCAAATTGCACAGATCTTCGAAATGCAGCAACTTTCCTCAACACCCGACATTACAGCAAAAGTTGCTAATTTGATACCATGTATTATATCATTAGTATATCACTAGCGACTTAATAAGTGAGCTGACTTGTACAATTTGTAAGTTTGACCTGGTAGCTTCGCTTTCTCGATAACATTATAATAACAAATAGTACTATTTTGCATATTGCGCTTTGATATCAAGCGACGCATTATTTATATGGCTTTAGGTATGGTCGCTTTTTTAATTGCCTATTCTGCTGGTGCAGCAGTTCATATGGGCAAGCAGCAAACAGCGGACTTAAGACAACACTTTGCCGAACAAATTAAAGGCATTGAACAAAACGGAATTTTCATCAACAACGCCAAGATTGCGCTCGGGATGTTTGTGCCTGCAGCAGGGATAGGACTGGGAGTAATTTCTGGTTTTTATACGGGTATGATATTTACTGCGATAGCGCAAACCTCTACGCTTAATAATGTTCCTCCTCTGATAATTCTAATTACCCCGTTTGGGATTATGGAAGTTTTTGCTTATGGTATAGCAATATCCAGAAGTGGTATATTCATTTATCAACTTGTAAAGAAAAAGCCATGGAGAGAATACACTATCCCAATCCTTATTGAGGTTGGAATTGTTATATTAGTATTATTGGTTGGAGCAGTAATTGAATGGCAGATTATAACACAATTTAGTGGCCCTCACACTCTACCAAATGTATAATTCAGAGTCCGGCTAGGATGGCCGAACTATATTCATAGATCGTGACATTTGGATTAAAATGACAAATAAACATAAAAAAGTATGTGAAGTGTATTCATAATCATATTCATATTCATATTCATATTTGAGTCTCTCCACAAGCAGGACAAGTACGCGCTAACTTCGACATCCGTGCACCAACATTCGATACAATACTTTGTAGAAGAACCGCTAGTCATGCCAACAGATTTATTTTTTATCGGCATAATATTTCAAGCTTAGCTATATATTTAAATGGACTTGTGAAATCCGTAATTCGCCGGGGAGAATATTTTCATATGCGGAATTTCTAAAAATTTCAGTTGAGCTGTAGTATATGTCATAGTGTAGCATATCAATCAAGTATTAAACAAGTTAGTATTAAATAAATTAGGTCCCGTATACGCTTCTAAACTTTTTGAACATTAACACGCATCGTAACTATCGAAGGTATAACTTGTACCATCGATTATTTCCACTATAGTATTTTGTTCTTTATTGATTACTTCCTTTCCACAAAAAGTACATTTAGCTGGTAACTTCCGTTTCATCGAGTCATCACACTATGAAGGTTGCGAAATACTAACATTGTCACCGTAAGTATCAGACGAAGATCCGGTTTTTTGTGACTCCAAACGAGTGTTTTGGGAACCAGTAGCCACATTTATCGTGTTCCCAGTATTTCCATTCCCATCTATTGCTTTTTCACTTAGCGACTGTTGTTGTGGTTCTTGTTCTTGCTTTATGGTAGCCATATTTTTCACTTTTTTTGATATATTAGTTATCTAGAATATCCAACCACGCCGCGAGGAGGCTTGCCTTATGAGGCTTGCGACAAGGATGTTTTACCATCTCCCATCTATCTCCCCTCAGTTTACAATTATCGCATCGGAAATATCAGAACCCTCTAAACGATGGATCGTGTTGTGACGTGCACCCGCAACCGGAGTGAAGGTAGTGAAGGCTCTATAGGATATACGCTTTTAAACTTTACACGACATCTTCACGACATGTACAAATTCTCATGCAAACTGCAAATATGTTCTACGCTTTATCTGATCAATTACCATGACTGAAAACGGGTCGAAATATTTTCCTTCTAAATTACTAACTTTGCCTTTAAAAACAGTTTCTTTATCGCCTTGTGTCAAATGCTCGAAAACATAAACCTTTAGACTTGAAGTGTCGACTCCGTTTTTCCTCAAGAAAATTGCAATGTCCGATTGCATAAAGTTCTTTTTTGGATCTCTAGGCCATGGTCTGGGTAGTAAAATTACGCTTTTCCCGCTTACTATAGCATTAACTAACTCCAATTTTGCCCCCTCAATATCTCCACTTATGTGGAAAGTAGCTACATGTGCCTTATCCAGTGGAACTTTGCATCTCGCTGCCGCAATTTGGATTGAACTGATACCTGGAATAATTTCAACATTGTCATCTCCAAAAATTTCTAGTAGTCGATCAACAACCTCAGATTCAGAAAAGTTTACGTCACCTGTAAAGGTCACTGTGCAATAATCACTATCCGCCATTTTATTATAAACGTCATTATATACCATCTCTTGGTTCTCCATAGTGATCTCAGAAATTTGTTGTTTGCTTCTATCTATTACACTTTCTATTATAATCAGAGTATATTTATACCCAATAACATAGCGAGATTTATTAATTGCATCTTTAGCTGCATCGGTCAAATATCTTGGGGAACCTGGACCTACTCCTATAACAAATAGCTTCTTTGGCAAATTATGATATAGATGATGGGTAAGAGAGTTTTAAACTTGGCCTTTCTTTAATTGCATATTCGCTTTGTATTCTATTCATCATAATGCACCCTAGGTAATTCTCTATGGTCTTTTGTTGCAATAATATTGTTGAGAATACTCAATTATTATGACCTTGTTGTGTGGAGAATAACTAATTATTTTGCTGTTGTTGTCTTTATAGTAGAAGGAATAAGATGAACTTTGTTATCAATTGGTTATATGTATTTTCTGGTTTCGTTAAGGGTTACTTGCCAAAAATATAGATGGGCTTTCTGGTATATCTAAAGTCATATTCCTTGTACTGTTCACCCATTCTCTCAAAAATGCCTTACAAATTCGTTGTACACGTCACTCGAAGTCATAGCAGAATCGCTAAAAAGGGTGGTCCAGAGATACTTAAGATCTAAACACACAAATCATCAATTCCTCCTCTAATACCGAGTCACGAGTACGGAGTAACATGGTGATTTTCATATAAGTAGTACGATATTTAAGAAATAAAAATAGGAATGACAAAATAAGGCGATACGTTACTCTTGAAACAATTAAAATTCCCCTCTCCCACAAAAAACAATGACTAACAAAAATAAGGAGATTTTATGGGAAGAGCTTAATTGGAAAGCCATAAAAAGACTCACAAAAAGTATGAGATGGTTATTGTACCAATTGGTGCATGTGAACAGCATGGTCCGCATTTACCATTGGCAGTTGATACAATCGACTGTTATGAAGTAGCAAAGAGGGTTTCTGCAAGAACCGGAGTGCCTGTAATTCCTCCTGTCACGTACGGTTGTTCACAAAGTCATGGCGATTTCCCAGGCACTCTGTCCATCAGACCAGAAACTATGATGAGAATGATCTGTGATATTGTAGAATGGCTTTATCGGGGTGGTATTGGAAAGATTCTACTCCTCAATGGTCACATGTGGAATTGGGGACCAATATATTCAGCAAGAGAAAACATACATTATGATTTTCCGGATATCCAAGTGAGGGTATTAGACTGGTGGGCAGCGAAACCAGATATTATGACTCAATCCGTAAAAGACTGCCCAGTACTTCTATCGTACGTTCATGCAAATATAGGAAAAACATCATGTATGTTGGCAGTAAGACCAGATCTTGTAAACATGGCAGACGCAGTTGATGAAAAAGACTATGAACATTCTTCGAGTATAGAATGGATCAATATTCAAAGTCGGGCATTGTTGGCAGAGAAACAACTAAAGCCAAACAGGAATTCGGAGAAAAGATTTTTGCAATGGTTGTCGATAATCTTGCGTCAATGGTTGAAAACGCACTGAGAGAGAAAATTCCTCAAAGAAACAAAAAGAAAGAGAACCGAATTCCTGAAATCTTTCAAACTGAACAATATTAACTGTACAAGTTGACGGCTAATTCGAATAGGGCAGAAAATCGCATCTTTACGATGATAGCGAAATCTAATCTATACCTGTCAAGATTCCTATTATAAGGAATTTGTTCAGTAGAACCATATTCATTCAACGTATACTACTTATATTATCTTCAATAAGTCCTTCAATGAAGTTTCTAATGCCTCATTCTGTACCGCTGTCGTCATCATCCTTAGTAAGTATAATTTTTATTGCAGTCTTAACCTTGGCTTCTATCTCTATAGCTAACAAATTTCCATATATCATGCAACATGATCGTAGTCATCTTGCAAAAGCCTTAGCTCCAAAATATCCAGAAGCTGGTCTTCCTTCTCCTAAAGGACCAACAATCCTTGATCCTAATCTAAAGGCTGAACTGGTTTTCAGAGGATTAAGATATCCAACCAGTATGGCCTTTTTAGGTCCTAATGATATCGTGGTCACAGAGAAAGATGCAGGCACAGTAAGAAGAGTTGTAAATGGTACTGAGCTGCAACAATCTTTACTTAACGTAAGTGTTGCAACGTATGCTCACAGGGGGATGTTAGGCATTGCTGTCGCTCCTCTTACTACAGCAACCTCGTCTACTAACCATGGAAATCGTAATACTACCACCTACGTTTTCCTATACTATACTCAAGCCCAGACACACACCGGTGATGATGTTACAGAAGGAAAACAACCGTTGGGTAACCGTCTATACAGGTATGAGTTGATCAACAACAACAAGCTAGTAAATCCAAAGCTGCTGTTAGACCTTCCAGCAACTCCAGGAGCTATTGGTGATGGCGGTAAGGTGATTGTCGGACCTGATAATAATGTGTATGTTACTATAGGCGATGTTGGCATTAATGGTCATAGTACTAAAGCACAGAATATCCAGAACGGGAGTGAACCGGATGGAACTAGTGGGATAACTCAGGGTTAATCAGGATGGTCAGCCAGTAGTACCCGGCATTTTGGGAAATAAATATCCGTTAGACCTTTATTATTCATACGGAATGTGGAATAGTTTTGGGCTTGCTTTTGATCCTGTAACAAGAATTCTATGGGATACTGAGAATGGTTTGATATTTGGGGACGAAATAAATTTGGTTGACCCGGGATTTAATAGCGGCTACAATAAGATCGATGGCATATGGCTACGCGGCTATAATATAGATCAAGCAGAAAAGCATGTTGCCCCCTTCATCCAAATGATTTAGTCGATTTTGGTGGGAAAGGAAAATATCATCCGCCCCAGTTTACGTGGTTTCGAAGTGTAGCTCCGACGGGAATTACATTCCTTAATTCTAACAAGATGGGTAACCTGTATGAAAATGATATGTTCGTTGCCGATGCAATAAATGGAAATATTTATCACTTTAAACTAAATCTACAAAGAACAGGATTACTGCTACCTAGCGGTCCACTTGCAGATGGGGTAGCAAACAGTTCTGATCCTCTTAACCAGATAATATTTGGAAAAGACTTTGGTGGGATTACAGATCTTAAGGTAAGTCCTTATGATGGCTATCTGTATGTGCTAACATTTGATGAAACACAAGGGACGCTATATAGAATAGTTCCTGTTAACAAGTAAACAACTACCGGATAACGGGTCTAGATTTGATTTTGTCTTAGTCTCTTTTTTTCTTCTAGCCGTAGGTGAAACTCTTATGCCGTTCCGAAGCAGGGACAAAACGTGCCATCATGAAATAAGTATATTTCACGTCTTATACCGCCTGCAGCCAATTCAAATTCTCTGGCGGGGAATAATTCGAAATCCTGTAGGCTGCTACGCTAGTTTCCATCAAACAGCAACTGTTTAACATCGTTAACGTTAGTTTACTGCAAAGTTATTTGCAGTTGCAGCAGCGAACTTCATACAGTTTGTCATATGTACACATGTATATGTATAATGTACCTCCCGGGAGGGCGGCAGCGTTAATTTTGTATTTTTTTATGAAAAGTTTTAAAAATAATGTTACCTATGAGCGTACGAATAAGACTTTTGGGTCTTAGTGAACATTGTTCTAAAAACTGTAATTTGACCTACCAAAAAAGACCAGGGTAGGAAAAAAATGAGGTATTAATCAATAACGTTGGAATAGATTTTACCGAATTAGGACCTCTACATGGCAGCAAGCCAGGCAGTACTGCACAGGTCGCCCCAAAAGACCAGGTGTTTAAAACAAGATGATCTGATAACAATAGGATTGAGTCAAACCGAAGGAAAAGCGATCATTCAAGACTATGTTAATCGAATGTACAACCAGTTCGTTGAGATCCGAATACAAAAGAAGCGAAGAATGTTGAATTATCCCTCTAGCGAACTTGTGACCAAACTTGTAACTTTTACATAAGAGTCAATTTAATTGATTGCTGTTCGCAGGGACTTTTCTTTTCAGAAATCATCATTTAATGTAAGTATAGGTATTCGAAATTGGCAGGTAGCATCGAAAACCAAGTGAAAATTCAAATTCAACCCTCCTATCCTCACAATAGCTCAATTTCGGCTCAATCGACTGTTAGATTCGGCACTACTCGCATTAAAGTAGCCGCTCATGAGGGGAGAAACTAACAATCTTCTTCGCTGTTTGTTGAATAGAATCCACTTCTTCGATGGTTTCAAGTTTTTTCTTCATTATATCGGCGACGCTCATAGTCATAAGAATACATCATCCCTGTTTATTTTTAATTATAGCGACAACAACATTTTTTGTATTTCATCTATAGATTTCACTTTACTACCAGAATAGGACAATTTGCATAAGTGACAACTCTTGATGCGACACTTCCAGGTAATAGTTTCTTAAAGCCTGATCTTCCTCTAGTAGCCAGCTAGCTAGTCAGTTAACGCCTGTTGCGTTAGCTTTTCAATTCACGTCTTTAAATTTCCTATTCAGCTTGTCCATTCTAGCTTCGTATCCTTTGTTATACTCCAGTTCCTCTGGTACCAGAGTAGCAGGATGAATGAATCCTTGGTTGCGCATAATCATTGCTCTCTCGGACGCCCATAATCTTTGCAAATCCCAGTCTGCAGTACCAAACCCATCATGTGGTCCTGTTAGTTTACCATTATGCATACTGAAGACCAAACAAGAGACAATAGGAATGGCGTAGTTGATACTAGCTGCAGAATTTAATTTAACTGGCATAAGCGGCAAATGGTGGCTTCCACGAGTATTTCCAGATACGTAATGAGGGTTATTAAAAGCACTACCTGCTTCTTCAGTTGCAGGAAAATTCTTCTGTGTTCTTATAATTGCAATAGGATCATCCTTACCAACATAAGTTCCAGCAATATTATGTAATCTATCAGTAGAGGAAGACACGATTGGTTCGCTTTCGTCATCAGAAGAAGACAAAACAGAATGCACAACATATCTTCCCGGATACATCAAAGATGCCTCTAGTTCAGGTTTGTCTTCCCACAATTTTAGTTCTGCAACTTTACCGCTCATGACATCTAATATTCTAAATGTTACTCCAGATGCAAGTTTTTCATTAATAATTAATCCAGAATTGCTTCTTGCGTCTACAAACATCCTCCAGAACGGGAAATTGAATGCGCCAGGCTCTGTCTTATCCGCTGCAAGTATACAAAAGACTTCACTGGGACGCTCTTCCATTTCAATTTCTGCGACACCTGGGCCCATGCCCTTGACGTTACCTGAAAACGCATCCTTTAAAAGATCTTGGCCAGCGCCGTATAGTCCTTGTTCTTTAGCTAACTTGGTTCCTTCTTTAAATGCATCCCACGCAAGTTTGTGAATCTTTTCATTTTCTACACCAAGTGCATGTGTCATTATGATGTGTATATCATCACCTGTATAGCCAATGTAATAGTCGATTAAAAGCGCTTCTTCTTTTGATCTTTGAGTAACGTACTTCTTTACTACTTCAACAAGCTCATCGCTTGGCCTGGTGTGTCCTCCAATGCCACCTATGTCTGCTTTAATCGCAGATATTGTCGTTCGCATATTATGATTGCAATCTCAGCCATATATTATATGTTTGAATCTTGCGCATGACACTGCAAACGTACATGATAATTATGGAGTTTCTTTAAGGAAAATGCTTAAATCTAGATATGACCGTGACGGAAACCAAAAGTAAGAGGAATATGCCTGAAGTATTTGAACAGAAGACAGACAGAAAAATGGCAAAAACTATCTCAGATCTGAACGATCTAGAATAGTATGGTAAGAAAGTATCGATGAGGGTGATTTCAATGTAAGTATCAATAACAATGGTATAATTGGTGAAGACTACAGAATTAGAATGACCATTCCAACTATAGAGTATCTTACCAAGCGAGGAGCCAAGCTGATATTGATGTCTCATTTAGGTAGACCAACTTCAGATCAGGATAGTCATTACTCATTAGCACCATTAGCAAGAAGATTATCAGAAATCATGCCAGCAAATAAAGTTAGATTTGCTGCTGATCGTGTTGGAGAACATGTTCAAAAAGAGATAGATGAAATGAATATGGGTGATATTCTATTGTTAGAAAATCTTCGGTTTCATAAGGAAGAAGAGAACAATGATCCAGATTTTAGTAGTTCTGGTGCATATCATCTTGAAGCACCATTTCTTAAAGGTAACTCGAACTATACTATAAGAGCGGAAATTGCTGCGATAAATGGCAAACAACTGCAGAATAAATAACAGATGACTTTAGTTTGAAAACAATTACGTAATAGTTTTAAATTTTTTTGGTGAGAACGAGCAAAGGACTCGAACTTGACACGATCACTCTGAGCATCGACAGCAGGCTATTTTGTCTGCCCTTGTCTTCTCATATCTTGTCTTTTGATCAGCATCTTCTTTCTTTTCATCCTCTACACGTTCACACCATGCCTTCGAGAGTAGTACATTAATCTTGGTTATCGTTTTGTCATCGAAACAGCCTGACTTGATGAGTGCGGATTTTAGTTCATTATATAACGTTTGTTTCATATGTCGAAAATGATACTTACACTTGATAGGCAATACACTTGATAGGCAATGAGTTTCATCGGCGTCATTCTGACTATTGCTGGAATTATTGTTCTGATAGCGGGAGTAATAGTGCTGATATTAAATAGGAGGAGAATCACGCCAAGAACAGAAACAACCTTGCCGTCATCATCAGCAGCATCAAAAACTGAAACAATAATACTTGCTAGCTGGATTGATAGATTTATTGCTTGGCTGATAGATTTTATAATTGTCTCAATCGCACTCGGTATAATATTTGCTGCAATATCTCTACCGTTTTGGATCACATTTCCACACTGGTTTGAAAGCACTAACATGAATATGGGTTTTAGGAGTCTAGGCGCCCCATGGCCCCCTTATATTATATCAAGTCTTGTATTCATGGCATACTGGACCTACTTTGAATCTACTACTGGCCAGTCCATAGGTAAGAATCTATTACATCTAAAGACAACAGATTTAGATGGCAAGACTATTGATGTCAAAACTGCCGTAATAGAAAGCTTCGGTAAAGCATTCTTACTTCCACTAGATGTCATTTTAGGATGGATATTTTCTAACAATAAAAGACAGAGAATATTTAACAGAGCAAGTGGTACAATCGTAGTTAAGGTGAAGGAAGGAGGAGAAAACGATACGTCCAAGAATGTAACGTATCTGAAGGATTAGTGGGGAGGACAGAGATATTCATAAGTTGGTGAAGAAGGATGAAGCATGATACAGATTGTCTCAAACTAGTATGATAGGCCTTAAGATAATGGTGTTGTTGGTAGCGGCATTGTTTATTATTAGTGTTATCTTCGCCTACCCAATTTATCATATTCATACACAAAGTTTGCAAATTACCACGAATAGGACGAACAGGACACACAAACCGATATTGTTACTTTTCTTCCGCCTTCTATAAACTCCAATGCAAGTCTTGATATATTGATAGATGACATTTTAGATGATAAAGGGGATACCTTTAGCTCAATATGCAAGTGACAGTATCAGCGATTTAAAACAATCTCTTAAGGATTTCAAATTGGTTGGATCAGCTACAAATAACGTACTTGCTGGATTACCAGCCTATAAATCGATATATACTTATGCAGATTGGAGTAATAAAAGGAGATAAGGTATTTATTTTGACATACGAAGCAGCAGAGAATGGCTACGACAAGTATATGTCAATAGTACAGGAATTGATTAATTCATTTCAACTAACAAAATGAAACGCTGCTGCAAGAAACAGGAATTTGAAATGAAGAACACGAATATGGCGACTAATATGGCGACTAATATGGCGACTAATATGGCGACTAATATGGCGACTAATATGGATATTATCGTATTCTATGATTTAATAGCGAAATTCGAAATATTGGATATGGCAACTACTTTTTGTTTCATAAGGTAGGAAGTGCGTATCTATTATCCAGGTATGAAAAATAATGGCAGTGACATCAGATCCCTCATCCCCTTTATCATACAAGAAATATACCGTAAAAAGTATATTGTACATTCGACGAATGTACTGCAAAAGTAATAATAATCATATTTTCTTATATCCTTCTAGTGGCTAATCAGACCGCACATTCAATATTGAAGCTATTTATGCCATTTTACTCTCTCGTCTTTTATAGGTCATACCTTGCTTTGCAATCAGCTTCGGTTAAGATACAAAGGGTCATGGTTAGCAAACCCAAACTATTTCTAATAATATCAATGTTGACTATTGCTGTACTACTACCATCAGCTATTCTTCAGTATATTAACCACCCGTTCTTCGTTTACCGGATTTCTCTCCATATAGCCAGTATCATAATATCTGTTTTTCTTATTGTAGTCTCGATTCTTACCTACAGGAGAACTGGAAGTATAAAGATATTGTATACATCAATTGCCTTTCTTTCGCTTCTGGTGGTTGAATCAATATTTTTACTTCAAATAATCGACAGCAGTAGTAGAATAATTATTCCTATGGTTTATACGGAACTACCGCATATTCTCCTTTTGGTTATGTTGGCCCTTTTTGGATTAGGGGTATTGAAGGTAGAAAAATAATGGAGTTGCAAACAGACCCTACGCATTCTTACACTGATTCAAGGAATCGTAGTAAAGCCTTAATTCTAAAACAGATTGATAGCAGTCCAGGGATAAGGTATAGGGAGCTTCTCAGGCTGACTGGCTTAACGAATGGTGGACTTGAATACCATCTAAAAATCCTTGAAAAGTCACATAAAGTAAAAGTCGACAGGCATGATGGCAGAAGAACCAGATATTACCCTCTCAACATTTCAGCAGATGAGTCACATATCCTAGGATGTGTCAGGAACAATGTTTCAAGACAAATAGTATCTTTTATACTTGAGCATGATCTATGCACTTTTGGAGAGATCGTTGAACATATCGGGAAAGCACCGTCTACTTCCTCTTGGCATCTCAAGAGACTTTCTGATGGCGGAATAATATCGATTACTTATGGACAGGAATACCAGCTTTATAGTATTGTAAACAATAATCTCATGAAGGCCGTATTGTCCAAGTATGAAGAGAGCTTTAGAGACAAGATTTCAAATGGGTATTATCAAATGTTTGCGGAGCTATAGGGAAGAATAGACAGATACATATTTACACAGGACATAGACATAGCAAGGGAGCGTTTACTGGCCGACAAACGACACCTTCAAGCAATAATAACTAATCCTGATGCATCAGTTAAGGATAAGCTTGATGCTATTAATTCAGACATTACGCTGAACATTACGTTAATGAGATTAGAATACGAAGGTAGCTATTTGTCCAGAATTGCAGACGGTAATCCGTCTCGAGAATATATCTTCTACGCGCCTCTGGAAAAATGTTCTTGGCAACGTGACTTCGAATGCTTTCTATAGTAATCAACCCACTAAGAATTAGTGTTTGGGGATAGTTTCCTCTTCTTACCTGTACCATGACAATCGAAGCAAAGTTTTGATTTTGTAGCTGTCATACCGGTACCTTTACATGTTTCGCACATCTCGTCTGGTGGGAATATCATTTCTTATCAAACAATAATAATCGCATCATAAAAGGCGATTCAGTTACTACTGAAGATTATTTCCCCTGGTAGGCTCATTTCTTGTTTATTCACTTTCAAGTAGGTTCATTTTCAAGCATACCAAATCTATTTGGGAAGCCAGTAAAGCGCGTCCACAAACTGCCAGTCGTTAGTTTGGATCACCTAGTGAAAGAAATGATAGATAGATGGCTCTTGCTGAGGGTTGTTGTAGCTGAGCCAAGTATGTTATACAGATAAGAAACTCTATCTCTCCTTCTTTTTCAACTCATGGTTTTAAAATTCCTTGTATCCGTTTTGCGAAGGGGCACGCTACGCTTATAATTCTCTATAAGAGAGTGCTGCGTTAGTTATCGTCCATATAGCAGCGAATGCGGCGCAATGTTCTAGTAGTGCAAGCGGCTTACTCGGCACTGACTTCGGGTTTGTTACTATTTTCAAAAACCAATTTGATGAACGCCCCTTCATTCAAGAGGTTTTCTTATACCACTAATTTCCTTTAGTACCTCGTTTAAGTACTGCTTAATATTGGGACGAAGAAATAAAGAGTTATTTGAAGTCCGTTTTAACGGAAGTTAGTAAGAAGAATAGCCGTTAAACTTTTCGCGATCTACGATTATATAGACGTATACCGTCGTTTGTATCGATTACTTGATTGTATCCCTTGGTTTTATCCATGCTGTTGTCGCAAATGTATAGATCAAGACTGGAAACATTAGATTCGAGGAAATTGCTTGAGTTACCGGACTAGTGGGATTAAGAAAAAAGAAACATAATAGTAAGAAAGCATATTAGAGGAAGTGAAGCGATTACGCAGTTGACCTTGGTTAAATCATCGCTGTTATTTACCTGCATAGCATTGGCACTTGGATCGTTAACGCTGTTGCCATCTTTATCGTCCGGACAGATTCCTTCAGCAAGTTCAATCTTTGTAGTGAACAGTAACAGTATGCTTCCAAATTTACGTCAGTATGATACAGTATTTGTGATTACCCATTTTCCTTTTTATAATCTTACGATTAGTGATATTATAGCTCCGCCCCGTTGAAAAAGATGGAAACTTTTGTATTCGATTAGGAGCAGATCCGCAATTTGCTAGTATAATGAATTCTGCCAATGTTGAGTAGCAGCAGATCTACCGGACGATTGCTTGGTATTGGCGTCTAATTTCATTTACTTGCTTTATAGATTATCATGGGTTCGCCAAGAATGACATAGATATGTGATGCAATTATCGCTTCTATATACAATTCATTAAAACTTGAAATATCATAACCACAGAGAATTGATAAATTATTTTGTATATGTTTACCTAGTGATTCTTCGAATCTAATGTAATCGTCAGCAAGACCATTTCTTAACCACCATGTTCCGTCTTCGAATGCAATTCTAGTTGCAAAGTCTGACTTATTCGATGAATGTAAGTTAACCATCCAGTCAGATAATTTTTCTAACGCTTCGTGTTTATTTTGAACTCTCAGTCCTAGCTCATCATACAACACATTACTACTAATTAGATTGAGGTTATCAGCTGGTATAACCGATAAAAGACCTTTCGGAGCGTTGTCGTTACCACTTATAATGAAGAATTCGGACAATATGTTATCGTTAGATTTTTTATTTTCATAAAGAAAGAGAATATGTTCGTGGGATAGTATTTTACGGACAAATTCAAACACCTCCACCTCACGAATATGCTCGAGAATGTCGTCGATAGTAGTACTTGGGTTTGAAATATCACTGACTGTAAGACGTGAATTCATGATGACGGCATGTATCAATATTTCTTTTTTAAGCGCGCGGAGGAGTATGAATGAAACCTTACCAAATATGTCATATAACGACTTCTCAAACAAATCATAATTTGTTAGTAATTCCCGTTCTGATAATCCATGAATTGAACATGCACGATCTAGTAAAGCATTGTAAGCAACTTTGCCAATTATCTTAAATGCTTTTTCAACAGAGTCATAAAGAATCTCGTCTACCTTTGATGTAATAGGGAGGTACCCTAGCTCATCTAAAATATTCAAGCATTTAGTATTTGTTTTTATCTGCATCTATAATAATGGCATCCCTGGATGTCTCGATCGTAGTCGATCTCGAGGAGATTCATAATGACGATAAAGTCTAACTGGAATATAGCATTAAGGTTCCAGTATCTATCAAGTGTCTTTTCAATCATCATTTGAGCATTGTGGACTACCTCACCAAATGAAGTAAGAAAATATCTTCCATTCTGTGTTATTATGACACTAGCGCTTGTCAATTTAGAAAGCCTTGAGTAGCTTTTTTTACGAGTAAGCTGAGGTGTTGCCTTCTTAAGAATATCATAACCTCCTTCCTTATTTGTAAGGGCAATAGTTTTAAGGAGAATCATACTCACACCCGCGCTTTAGAACATTTGTAACAGCGTTGTCATATAATCCTTCGTTGGTTTAAAACACAAATCTGGCTATTTTAACGCAAACCCAGTCAAAGACCACTACCAAAAACACATAACTCGGGAACTCACTCCGCTAGCTATGTACCCTCATATCAAAAACTAGCTTGACTATACAGTGCTCAGGTAATCGTATGCATGAAAATATGTATTAGAGAAAAAATTATTAATTGAACTCTTCTTTACTGTAATAATCGTGAAAACGCCGCTTTCCCTCAAAGATCTTTGCATTCAAATACTAGATCTAGACAAGACTATTCGATTTGCCGGTATAGCTGACATGCAAGGAAAGATAGCGGCGCAGTCGTATAGAGAAGGAATGAATCCGTTATTGACAAAAGAAGAATCAGAACTATCAGCCTTGCAATCAATAATAAGAATGGGTACTAGACAAACGTTGGAGGAAAAAATTGGTAAAACAATCTATGCATTTGCTTTATATGAAAAGGTAAAAAGAGCAACAATACCAATATACGATAATAGTGATTATATTCTCATGGTTTCTTTCGATAAAGAGGCAGAACATGAAAGCATAATCTTGAATAAAATATTGCCACTTTTAGCAAGAGTCTATTTTACCTTGTAAGAAAGACGTGCTGATTAATCGACTACTGTTACCACCGCAACCGATATGTTAGCAGAATAATCCTAACGATCTCCAGCATTCAACTCAAAAACATGGGGCAAGCTCACTGCCAATGCGGTCTAACAATATATATCCATTTTCTAGCGGTTTCGCGATTCTACTACTAATCCCATCCGCACAGGCACAACTAAGTCCTTGGTAACTCTTCTGTCAAACCTGTCAATTCACTAGTCCAAATTCCCCGCAATGTCAACAGCTATTACTACAGCAGCAACTAACAGCCGCTCAACAAGCAGCTCAACAACAACAATTACAACAGCAGCAAGCTCAACAGGCCTTTTTACCTTTTATTCCGCCATTTCAGACAATACCCACTATAATCAGTCTTCCAATCGCAAATCCAGGAGTACCGCAGACAGTAGCCTCTGGAGATCCGGTTACATTAAATGGTGTAGGTTCGACAGGTTCGGTTTCCAATTTGAATGGGGTTCAGACTCAGTCAACTATTATTTCGTACGCTTGGACACAGGTTTTCGGTACGACTGTAATGCTGACTGGAGCAAATACAGCTACTCCAATGTTTACAGCGCCGACAGTTACAACAGCGACATCTCTAGTATTTAGTCTGACAGTTACAGATAGTACTGGTGCTGTCAGTAGTCCTGTTACAGTAACTATTACTGTTAGCTAAGCTCAATTTTCGGAATAAAATAAGTAAACAGATGAGGGGCACTCCTCAAATGAAGGAGACCGCTCGTCTACTTGTTGGAGAGCTCGACTGTAGGACTTAGTCAATTACCTCCTCATTGGAATAATACACGAATCGAGTGTGTTTGTCACATTCTGAATAAAAGTCTGGTTTAACCCTGGTGCAACTCCTTTAGTGTTATTATGAAGGGTCAAGCTTCCAGTAGTACCGGCTTTAACGATGCTATCCACCAAGCTATAACCTTATTGTACTGACGCTAGAACCTGGTTAGCATTATACACAGGCTGTTCTTGTTGCAATTGTTGCCGAGTCCGCGCTTACGGCCCTTCGTCATCAGCTTGCTCTTCTGCTCAGTAAATATCAAAATAATGCGGAAAATGAAAGGAAAACCTGTGTGTGAGGTCAAATTCTAGTAATTATTCGTGCGCTTCACATTAACTGAAGGTAAAGGAGCTACGTTTGCATTTAGCTTACCTCTGCATAATGAGAATGTTGAAGTATAGCCGCGAGCTTGCTCAGATTCGTATGATGTGGTCAACAGAGGAATTTGTTACAAT
The DNA here is from genome assembly GCA_003176995.1 of Candidatus Nitrosopolaris wilkensis. Taxonomy (GTDB): domain Archaea; phylum Thermoproteota; class Nitrososphaeria; order Nitrososphaerales; family Nitrososphaeraceae; genus Nitrosopolaris; species Nitrosopolaris wilkesensis. The sequence continues at coordinate 20,108 of QHBN01000014.1, read as the reverse complement.
AAATGTAGACATTGGTTGTAAGAAACCAAAATCTAGCCAACTACCTAGTAATACTTTCTGTAGGTTATTATAATATCCTTGTTATACCTTCATGCTGCATTTAGAACTAAGACAACAAAAGAAGAGATGTCACATTTTCTATCCACCATTATTACGTTTTGCCTTATATACTAAGGAAACGCATATCATCATAACATATTATCGTAGCAACAAAATAAATACATATGAAAGTAAGAGTCTACTTCTGCAGAGAGATTGATCCTGAAATTATTCTTAAAGGTAATAAAATTGGCAGACAGGCATTAGATACTATCTACGATTTAGTTTGGGAATGCGAGTTTAAAAATATTCTTAATGTAGGTAGAGTGTGGCTAAAGTTTAGAGAAGAAAGACCCTTTGGAATACCAGTGAAGGAAAAAAGAAGTCATAGCAGAATAGCTGCAGGAGATATTATTCAAATAGCCAATGATTTTTACATGGTTAACCAAGTTGGTGCAAGACAAATAGAAGTTACTAAGTGACGATTCACAAAATGGTCAACTAACTCCTGACGTAGCATGTCCATTCCTTCATACTCTAGATGTTTAATGCTTTTAGAATGAGAATATTCTCATCACACTCTGAAGAAACTCCTCTTCTCAGATGCGAAAGAAAGTATCTTATTCAAGAGAATTTCTTAACAATTGTTAAGTCTGTTTATCCTAATAGTATTATAAGTGTTTAATATTTTCATCAAGAGCTTTATATAATTCAACCATAATACAGGATATGTTGGAAAACATAAGTCTAGCAATGTACTTCATCATAGGTTACGCAATAACCTACCTTGCACTCGAGATAGCTTGGCATTTTACAGCCTGCAGACTGTCAGATAAGACGATAAAGCCGTGTCTGTTTAAGCAAGTGAAAATGGTCATGACAGCAGAAAGAGGATATAGAATATAGGTAAATTGGAAGAGAAATCAACCAAGTACATGGAAACAAAGTTGGTGATAAAGACAATACTAGATAATGAAGATAGCTTGTCAACTAGGAGCCCAGTAAGGGTAGAAATATTGTCATCTGCAGAGAACACCCCATTACTAGATAAAGACCTTCATGAGATTCTTAGAGATGCATCTAATTGTTGCGAATTCACAAGCTATGTCGATAGAAATGGAGAAACACTTGTAAAAATAGAGTGCGAGGTTAGTGAAGATGAGAAAGAACGTGTTTGGGATCTTTTGAGGTTTAAGCACAAAAGAGACTGCACCCTATCAGCAGAACCCGCCAACTACGTGAACAATGAACAATAGATAGAACTTAATCCTTGTAAGCCAGGGGTTCAAATCGGAATACAAAACTGGTCATGAATCGATCCTGTTTTATAGATATATTAGTAAAATATATTGGATTGCTTTTGACAGAATCTTCTCTTCTATATCTTCCTTTGATTACAGCAGCACAGACAAATTAAGGTGGTCCAAAGGTTATACTCATAAATGATATGCTATACGATATTTTGCTCAGACATCGTAGTAAAGCATAAGCTCTTGTGCAATCGATATATCTCTAGCTTTTGCTAATTCCTCGTATTTGAGCACTATATAAGTCTCCAGTAATTCGTCGTGAAAGCATCTCTTTAAGTAATCTGAATCGTTCTTCAACGATTCGAGTGCTTCTTCTAAGCTTCCTGGGAGTGATTTTATTCCTAAACTGTTTCTTTTAGTATCGGACATCTTGTAGATATTTTCATCTGTTGGACTCCCAGGATCTATCGTCTTCTTGATGCCGTCAAGCCCTGCAGCGACTATTGCTGAAAATGCCAGATATGGGTTAGCAGCTGGATCAGGGGCTCTGAATTCAATCCGTTTTGATTTAGCATTATTTCTTTCATTAATAGGTATGCGTATGACAGTAGACCTGTTTCCTTTTGCCCAGGCAATATAGACTGGAGCCTCAAAACCAGGAATCAGTCTATGATATGAGTTTATCGTCGGAGCTACAATCGCAGCTAAGGAATGAGCATGATCAATTAATCCACCTATAAAATATCTTCCAATTTGACTTAGTTCAGCGTAATAATCAGCATTATCATAGAAGATGTTAGTAGTTGATGACTCGTTCCATAAACTAATACTAGTATGCATACCTGAACCATTATCGCCTCCGTTTAAAGGGTCATTTTTATCAAAAAGTGGTTTTGGCATAAAATTGGCTACTTTATTGTACTTCCTTGCGGCATTCCTTACAACGTCCTTGTATATCTGAACACTGTCTGCAGCCTTTGTAAGCGCACTATGCATAAAGTTAATTTCTATCTGACCGCAACTTGCTACTTCGTGGTTTAGGTTTGTAACATTTATAGAAAAGTGTTTTCGTAAAATCTCAGCAACATCAAATCTAAATTCTAGCAAAGAATCTTGAAATGGAGGTGCATCATATCCACCCTTCCTTCTAATTGGGTACTTGCAGTCATCACCTCCGTATTTCTCTACTGATAAAATTTTGGGTTCATGATATTCACTATTATCATTAGATTTATCACCGTTAAGATCATGATTATTATTTTTATGATTAAAAATGATGCTGTCAAATACAAAGCACTCAACTTCAGGGCCCATTTGACAGGTTAGATTATTTTCTATTAGAAATTCTTCCATGCGTTGTGATACATATCTGGGATCTCTTACCAACCTGCCTTTCTTGAAACCCTGATATACATCCGCGATAACTGCAAATAGCTTGTTATTGTAATTCGAAGATAGTGGGGATGGCGATGCTGATAATAACGACGGAGGAAAGATCCTTACAGTAGACCTGTCTGGTACGAGTAGCAGATCAGAATCATCGATACTTGCAAATCCTTTAATAGACGAACCATCTACTCCAATACCACATTTAAAAAAGCTATCAAAAGTTTCTTTGTTTTCGAACACGTACTTTGCTAGAAACTTGCCGAGGACATCAGTATACCTTAACTGAATATAGCCTGTATCTATAATCATTTTTATGCCATCAATTCCTTGTTCTTTTTCTTCCGGTTCTAATGCGGAATTCCTTCTACTAAATGTCATCGATTGACACTAGTATATGAATTTAGTAGGATATAACATTTTATAGGTATTATATTAATATATGATAAGTATTTATTGACAATACCTTTTATTTGTCAATTGTCAATGAATTTAATAGCAATGGACGAAACAGATGTTAAAATACTCGGAAAGCTGCTTTCAGATGCTAGACTTTCATATAGAAGAATAGCTGATGAAATAGGCGTCTCTCCTCCTACAGTGCTTGCTAGAGTAAAAAAGCTAGAAAAAGATAGCATTATCAAATTTTATTCAGCTATATTAGATCATGAGAAACTAGGTTACGATCTAACTGCAATTATTGAGGTCACGTCTGTTAAAGGAAAGATAGCAGAAGTTGAAAAACACATTGCCAAGTTCCCGAACGTCTGTGCTGTCTATGATATCACAGGTTTAACAGACATGATAGTAATTGCAAAATTTAAGAATAGAACTCAACTTAGCAATTTTGTAAAAAAAGATTTAGCGCTGCCATATGTTGATAGGACAAATACACATGTAGTACTGATAACAGTCAAAGAAGACTTTCGGTTTTTCTAGGATTCAAATATAGATGAACTGAGTACCGATATAGAAATTTGTATGTCTGTTACATAGCAAGCTGTTCGATTATTGGTTGTGATTTTTCCTGATGCTTCATATAAACCGTTGACTGCCACCATCTGTATATTTCCTCGAGTCTGTTACTCAACGTAAAATGAACATTACCGATTATTGGGACCCTTTATGAAATTTCAAATGCACATCATGGCTTCTTAACCACAAGCATCGCTGTGAGAGCGATTATACCGCTCACGAACAGTATCTTATTCATATGATCTAGGCTAAGAATTAAGTATAAATGCATAGTGTAAAATTCTACTGAAAATGTAGCCTAAAAATGTCCGACTTGCCCCGTTCTCATTGCTGTTTTCGACTTATCCATTCAGCCATATATTCAAAGCAAGTTAACTACCTCTGGTTTTTTACATCTTTTCCAACCTATTGAAATACCCGCCGCAATTGTTAAACCATTTGAAAAATATATCTTTTGTGGCTAGTGCTCTTGTCCTTATTCTCTTTTCACTAGTATATAGTGTGGTATATAAGCGATTGTTGCAGGATATGACGTTTTATATTCCCAACCTAATGCGAGCAACTTTTTTGCTTCTACGGCGTCAGTAACTGCAGCTACATCCACAACTCGTCGACGTCTAAATGAAGTCGTGGCTGATGACTTGTCAATAGGTAAATCCTGTACAAATTTGTGTTTGTGTTCTACACCGTTTTCGTCTATTAACCTCCAACTAATTTTCCCTGTTGTAAAATCTTCTCCTACTCTTTCGAAGCCAATCAACTGATTAGGGAATCCTGCTGCCTTACATCTGTTGCATTCTTGCATCTTTTTCTGTTGCAGCGGTTTGGATGCTTCCGCTTGTGATATTGTTGACATGTAATGATCATCTTGTATAATGTGGTAATAATATGTGAAACACTATGGAGAGAGGGAGAGAGGGAGTGTACAGTTTTTGATTGCGGCTTATTCTTCACTTTATTGTGTTTACACACTCACCTGACAATTTTCAACCCAGGTAACTGGACTATTGTCTATAGCAAATAAAATTTCAAAAAAAAGCGGAGAAAAATGGAACCTTTGATTCTATGAAGAACGGTACCTTGACAATCCCTATGGGAGTATTGTACTCTTTCACAACATGAAATGAACTCAGGATATATTCGGTGGAACCACTAAGATAGCGTTTGGCAGTAATGAACGGAAGATATCGGTACAGGAACAAGAAAAAGAGATGATAAGTTTTATAATAGATCCTTATCAATCTGTCAATCTATTTTCAAAAACAAATTTGATGAATGGTGGTTAATCAAATGGGAATTGAATAAAAACAACAAATCGTCACAACCTGAGGTTTAGATTATATGTTAATAGCTGAAAACAAACTTGTTCATTGATTATGCTGAGATACCGGCCTGGGTGTTGATTTTTGACGAATAGGCTACTTCGTATTCTAATTTAATAAAGTAATATTTAGCTGATCGGAGTTTATGGCATCAATCTCGAACCTGAGTCATTTCTTACACCAGTCTAGTCCTCAACAATAAAATGGTGTTTTATCATCTCAGAAGGTAAATACATTTTACCATGATGTTTGTCTATAATATGTTGCGATAATTTCATTATATGATCGTCCGAAGTAAATTCCGTATTACAACATCTGCAAATATACCTAGTCATTTCTCAACCTCTCCCCAGCGATTTGATAATGTTTTTCGAAGTCCAACCCAGCCAAGTCTCTAAGTGATGTTTGTGCTGGCGTTGGACATTTCTCCTCCCTTTGACCCCAAAACTGATTTTTAACGCAAATATTGTAGAGATCAACCAATAAAACTTATTGGACTCCAGGAAGAAGGCTATGTTCAGCTTCATCTTTATAGCATATTAGCATTTTATTTCTGAGTTGATAATCGCGTCAAAGTACTTTCAGATTCTGGTCATGTCATAGGATACTAATGGCAATATTCCGTTCATAATAATAGACTCATGATCAATACCGAAATTGTCGTTGTCAAATGACACCATAAGAATAGGAGAGTCCTTATTATCTAACAATATTGTTGCTCGTTTTACCTTTTCATATAGTGTAGATGAATAGATAGGTTTACCAAGTTTTGATCTCATGTCAATTCTGGTACTCATTCTTAACACAGATTTCTATAAAAGATAGTTCTGATTCATCTACGGTCAATAATGGATCCAATTTATTTCTGTATCGAGCTGCAATTATCTTCCCCATGTTATTGGCAAAACCTGCGAATCTAATAGAATTGTCCAATTCTAATATTTGATTACAAATCGCACAGTATGAAATCCTCCGATAGTTGTGTCTTTGACATATATCTATTACTGTATCTCGAGCTTCCTATTTCTTTCCTATTAAAAGACAATTTGAATTTATAATAATAGTTTATGATTTGTTTGACATAGTATTGAGCAGAATTAATCTAATAACACTCCTACAATGAATCTATGGAAATATTAGAATCGATTGCTTGGTTGGCATTGGGATTCATACCGACACTTGTTACTCTAGAAGTGTATAAGTGTGTGCATAGACTCGTGATGTCCGAGAAAACCGTTGGAGAACAAGAAAAGCTTACAATAGTTGCATAGCGGTCTGAACGTGGATAGACATAACCTAAATTAAAGTAGCTTTGCCAAGAAGATAGTCCTTCTTACTATTGAAATGTTTCTGAAGCTCTTTACTACCACCTTACTTTCAACTGCAACCCGCTTTAAAAGTTGCTACAACCCCGACACAGCCTTCCTACAACTCGAATTTGACGTTTGAACTCGTTCGCTCTGATTGGATCGCGTATACAGTCAGAAAGAACACAGTGCAGTTAAATATCCATGACGAACAAATTCTAAAGGACTTTATATTATGACTTTGAAAGACTGCGTTATCTTTAGAGCTCTATCTGAATTAGTGGCTTACTGCTAGTGACATACGCTCAAGAGAATATCTTCACAATTAAATGTACACTATCTTCCTGCTTATCCTTTTGAAGAGCTGATTGTTGGAGTGTTGTTGTCATTGTCTTTATTAAAATATTTCTGGTTATTTTGTCTCTGGATGTTCTGAATCTATGTGTGCTGCAAGGGCTTGTGGGGGAACTTTTGACAGCACTTTCCTTTGAAGCATTAATGTCCACAGCTAACTCGTCGGCATTTGTTACTGTCACATCCATCCAGCGATTATAGATCAACAAAATGACATACAAACTCAACTATTGCATGAAATAAGACAAAAACTATTTGACAGGAATGTCTCGGCAAGAGGCTCGATTATATCTGTTCATGACGAGCTATTGTTCTGTCCTAGTCAAATACAGCTCTCATAGATTAGGAGTCCCTTGCAATGGAATTAAATCAGATTCCACAATCGCTCTTACAAATGCAATCGGCTCTTGACCATTTTAATGAATGCCGCAACAACATGTCGTCTTAGGCTAGAGGGCTGCATAAAGGCATTAGAAGAAAATCCTCTTCTTATGGGATATAAAGAATTTCAAGTCTCCCAAGTTAAGAATCTATTCGATCCAGAAGAAAGGTTGAAAAGATGGGAAGACGATATAGGAGAGGTTGCAAAAACAAGGAGATGATACAAAGAGCAAGACTATTCCATCGCGTCTAGAGGACATGACAGAGGTGGATATCTATACCAAAAGTTCAAAACAGGAAATATAAAACCAGAAGAAATAGTGGAGTTAAGACAGATTCTAGAAAATGAAAGGTATCTAGCGATATCAGAAGGCAATTTACAAATCCTGTTCTCCATAACTACAATACTCGAAAAGATTATGAATTTCTCTGAATCGGTTTACCAGAGCAAGAAACGATCTATAATAGCTCATTCTCACAGCTTTTATTGTATATAATAGTCTTGATAGTTAGTCGTGAAATTCGTCTTAAAAAACGCCCTATGGGCATCCAAAAAATGACAATTTCGAGCTTGTAGAAGTTCAGGTTCCAGACCCTAGTGACGGTGAATTCCTCGTAAGGAACATCTGGATGTCCGTTGATCCGTATATGCGTGGCCGCATGACAGAGCGTAAAAGCTATGTCCCTCCATTCGAATTGGGGAAACCTCTTGATGGAGCATGTATTAGTAAAGTAGTAGAGTCAAAAAACAATCAGTTTGCCGTCGGTGATTATGTCCTGGGAATGAATGGGTGGCGGGAATATTGGATATCAGATGGTAGTAGTAATAGTGGTGTGACAAAGATCGACCCGAATTTGGGCCCTATTCAATTCTTCCTAGGAATATTTGGGATGCCGGGACTCACAGCATATGTTGGCCTGCTAAAAATTGGCCAACTCAAAGAAGGTGAGACTGTTCTTGTGTCGGCTGCTTCTGGCGCAGTAGGTTCTGTCGTTTGCCAAATTGCAAAGGCCAAGGGATGCTATGTAATAGGAAGTGCTGGTTCAAAAGAGAAGGTCAGTTGGCTTATTAACGATGCAGGGATAGACTATGCATTTAACTATAAGGAATTCAAAGATGACATATCTACAGAACTAGGGAAAGTGTACCAATCAGATGGAATAGACCTTTACTTTGACAATGTGGGTGGAAAACATTTGGAGGCAGCCCTTGATCATATGAAAACATTCGGTAGAATTATACTTTGCGGAATGATTTCTCAATATAATGCAACTTCTCCTACCCCCGGTCCAGCGAATATATTCCTAGCAATTACAAAACGGCTCAAGCTTCAAGGATTCATTGTCAGAGATTATTATGATATGTTAAATCAGTTTCATGCTGATATGACCAAATGGGTCAATGAAGGCAAGATTAAATGGAAGGAAACGGTTTTTGAGGGCCTTGAGAATGCCCCAAAAGCATTCATAGCTCTCTTCAATGGCGAGAACTTTGGAAAGACATTGGTGAAGATTGGTCCTGATTGATATTTAGTTTTAATAAAATCATGCTCTAAGAATTGAATGCGCAGGAAAGTGAGTGGTCCATTTAACGCTTTGTCAGCTAATGCAGCGGCTAACATAACGCAAATAACTATCAAGATATGGAGGGATTTTAAATCCAAATTGTACCATTTTCTAGCCTACTCCATTCTTTATTCGTGTTTTTGTTCTCTAATAACTTGAAGACTAACTAAAGAAGTCTCAAGTTGCGAAATGTCTTAATAAATAATATTTTTCGACCGGACATGTTTATATTGTGATAGGATATTACAGTATGTTGAACTCAAAACCGAGCACGAGAGCATCTTCACCAACATCTTCACCGCCAATAATCTCAGCAATTTCCTCACTAAAATTTCCATTTAAACTTACAAAGGATCAGACTGAGGCCGTTGATGCATGGATAACAAATGGCTATAAAGGTTCGATAATATACAGTACTGGCACCGGTAAAACAGAAATAGCTTTTGAATGTGCAAAAAGAGCATGTGAAGCACTATTACATAACGAAGGCAATAACGTTTCTAATATAAATAATAATTCATTCAATATCCTCTTTCTTGTACCGCGAATTGTCCTAGTACAGCAGAATATTAACAGACTAACAAGCTATGGTATTCCTCAAGAGAGAATAGGAGCATATTTTGGAGAGCGTAAAGAGGTACGTGAAATAACAATAAGCACATACCAGAGCACAATTAGCAATCTTGATCTTATTAATAACTCCAACATGATCATATTTGATGAAGTACATCTAGTAAGTGACACTGCTACAACTTTAAGAAAGGTATTTGATTTTGTAACAGCAGCAGATCCTAAAAAAGCATTACTAGGCTTAACTGCTACAATAGATGAACAAGATCCTAAATACAATACAATTCTCTCATTGTTGCCACCCGTTAGAAGATATATGATAAAAGATGCTGTGAAAGATAAAAGATTAGCAAGACCTGTTGTTATTCCAATAAAAGTTGATCTAACATATGATGAAAAAAAGATCTATGACGAATGCTCTGCCAAAATCAGAAATATCTCTATGTATCTTAATACTTCTGATCCTAAATCTATATCCTCTCTGTTAAGAACAGGAGGACGTACAGCTGGACTAGCAAGAGCATGGTTTGCAAATGTTAAGGAGAGAAAGAATCTGATTAATTGTGCTAAAAATAAACTATTAGTAGGGGTAGATATTATAGCAATAAAACATTCTTCTGAGAGGATTATGGTATTTAGTGAAACTATAGAATCCATACAAAAACTAAAGGAAATGTTACGACAAAATAAAGGAATAGAATCCATGCTAATTGAGAGCAAACTGAAATCAACAGAGAGACAAAAAATACTGGCACAATGGGGAAAAGAATTCTTTCCACTGCTCTCAGTACATACATTAGAAATAGGCTATGACGTACCGGACGTCAGAGTGGCAATAATATTAGCAACATCATCTAATATGAACCAAATAGTACAAAGAATAGGTAGAACAATAAGAAAAACTGAACGAAAAGATACAGCGTTGATATATACTATATATCTTTCAGAAACTCATGATGCCAGCACTCTAAAGATGGTAAGAAAAGCCACAGATGTAGATATGAGAGGACACGAACATAATGACAAGAAAAATAGAAGAACAATAAGTGTATCAGGTAATAATGGTAACCTGGATAGATATTATTGAAGAATATAAGTACGTCTACTAGGCCATATGCCGCCCTTCACGTAATTAAGCAGAGTACAAAAAATTAAAAATTGTAATCAGTATTTTTTCGTAAGCACTGACGGGAATGAATCTTCAGTTATAGCAATTACTTAGAGGCAAGTTGAAAGTATTATCCTTAACAAGTTACGGGTTAGACAAACGCTGTAAAGACAGCTCTTGTTCAAAGTGACTCTTTTCTGTATCTGTTGTTCCATATATGCGCTCTACTAATTGCAGATCCTAGAAGTTCTTCATGTACTACATCCTCCTCAACCCTTAGACTAATACCATAGAAAAAAAACTATTCTTCTTCTTCTTTATCCAATCCCTGAGCTAACCTAGTCTTTAACCCATTTTAAATATGTTAAGAAACCCCGGCAAAAAATGATATCGGACTACATCAGAATCTGAAATCATTAAATATCGCAAGTTTTAATGACTTTTATCAGATGAACTGCCCTGTTTGTGCTTCCGGAATGGGCTTTAAAACCAAGGAGGAGATACGTGAACATATGACGTTTCAGCACATGGATAGCCCAACTTTACTTATACAGAAATTTGCAGAATATATAGCGGCTCATGAAACCTGAGCAACTTTATTTTTCTGATTTAGCCAAGGCTTACTACATTACGTTCTTAAGCAGTAGATCAGGTTTAATGGATTTTAATGTATTTTACTACGCTTTTTGGAATCTACTTTTTCCACGATAAAGTCTCATGTGTCCCGAAACTGCTATAATTGCACGTCATCAGCTAGCCGCATGACTAATACATTATTATTTATTAGGCAGAGGCAAGAATATATCATAATTACTGTATCAAAATCGTCCAAATAACGAGCATTCGTAGTGGAATAAGCTCATATTTGCTGCAGTCCTGATATGTTAACTATACATTTTCTGCATGTATAGCTATAACTAAATTATTATCTTCGGAATGACTATTTAAGATAATAATGGAATCCATTGATGATGTTCCACCGCCTGAGAAAATTGCATTTATAGCATATAACATCGGAGTGTATGAATCAGTACAAAAATTTGGAGGATTAATTACAAGTGGAAAGATAGCTAATGGCACTGACATATCGAAAGTAGCAGAATTGCTCTCACAATCAACTGCTTTTTATGATGCGGACATGATAGCTGGACTCATAAATGCAATGTTATACGACACAAAAGATAAAACTATAGAGAGGGTATCGCCTGCGCAGGTCAGATATGTAATGAGTCAATTAAAAGCTACCGGAGTTTCTTTGCCATAAGTGACACCTCGTTAATATTTGTCATCACATCAAATCACCTACTAGCGGCTCAAACGACTGACTAATAACATAGATCATCTTTGTATTTTTGGTCTAGAAGCATTTGCTTATACTTCAACATGCTCCGTCATTGTCACAGCATGACTATCCATTGCCTAATGCAAAAAAATATCTGTATGAGAATAATACAGCCTGTATTTAGAGAGTATGAATTACTTGCAATCAGAATATTCGTTCCGAATAATTCAACATAATATCCTTAACTGTATGCAGACTAAAGAAATTATTGCAATGCACCCAAAATAATTTATCTTAGGACTCTTACTCATACTTGACAAGATCTTACTCATACCTGACAAAATCTACAAGAAATCGGATCCAAGATTGTCTTACACGTGAAGAGTATCACGTACCAATCTTGTCAATTGTTGTATTTCAATAGGTTTCCGGATAAATTGTAATAAGTTAGATCTCGGCAACTGCCCGAAGTGATCACGATATATTTCAAATGCTGTAATGAAGCAAGCTTTGACATCTTTATCCTTTCTCTTGTCTGGTGGTAGAAATCAAATCCGCTCATTCGAGGCATCCGGATATCGATGAGCAACAGATCATATGAGTTAGCTTTAAAGTTCGATAAAGCCAAATGTGGGTCGTTAAAGGTATGGACTGTAAATCCTTCATCCTCCAAGGCTGTCTTCCAAGTAAATGTGATATCAGGTTCATCATCTACTATTAGATTCCTTTTAGAATAATTTTGCAAATCAAAACATCACACGTAACCGTGAACAAGGTATATTATATAATATATAATGTAGCTGTTCAATCTAACAAACTCCGATTTCGCATAATTTCAATAACCTGCTCATCCATAACTTGACTGAAATTTTGATAATATTGTTCCACAGTATGAAAGGTCGGCTGAGAAGGACAGATAACAATTTCAACTGCATCGCATTCCCGGCCTAAGAGTATTACCGTTTCTTTTGGTTCAACAGGAACTCCAATTATTAAACGCCTCAGTTTGCCATGTTCTTCCTGTCTTTTTATCCATCTTGCCCCGGCTATTAGGGTCGCGTCTTCTACCCTGCGACTCTTAAACCCACTAATACACTGAATATGATGCTAAGATGTGATAAATGCCGGGTCTTGGTTTTTGCTAACAGTGAACTATCAGAGGAAGGATTGTCTAGATTACCAGACTGTATCAACGAATTTAATGCCACTAATTTTGGCTCCTGAATGACTGCTATTTTTCTATATGTATAACGGTTCTGTATGTTCCATTTCAATGTAAAGGATTTAGGATCTATCCACCCCACGAAGTATTCCTCTGACGTTTCCTTTTGTTTTATTGAGTCAAATTCAGGTTCAAGTTTCAAATGATGATTTCAAGTCTCCATTATTAATTTCGAGAATCTCATTGACGGTGCCGTTTCCTTGATATAACGTCTCTGAAATTCTCTATCGACCATCTCTGACATATTCGACGTATTCTGATAACGGATCGAAGAGATTACGGAAGATGCTTTCTGAAACTTCTCTATTGAAGAGGTATGTGTTTGATCGATAGGTCTCGTATGCCATGTTAATAGCTGAATCGTACAACCAACTGTGACATGAAACATGAGATGACACGACATTTTTATTGCCAATATAAAGAGTCGGATGGGATCCAACTGTAATCTTTTGATTTCTTTTGATCTGGCGTTTGTCTAAAGTATCGTGCTGAAGTAAATCCTTTTCTTATCCAAGGATTTGAATTTGATTGATTAACTAGCCAGTCATGAACCTGCATTCGATCTTTTGGTTCACCACCATGAACGTCTTTTAATCTACATTCTTTGTCGATATTCAAACAACCGTGCCACATAAAAAGAGACTTCATTATTGCTTCTTCAATAGTAGTCCCAATTTGTGGATATTTATCCAGAACTTCTTTTGCTAGTTTGTCAAGTTCTTCAATTAATTGATTCTCGTCCTTTACTCTTATTGCAAGGGGATCTGATATCAATATGTCACGATCAACGAGTCTTACTGAAGGGTGACTTAGCAATTCTTTTTCAACTAGTTCAACAACTTCAACTACTTGTTCTTTCGATAAGCCTTGATCAGATGATATGTCACCAATGTTTAGATTGCAAACGTTTCGAATCGTCTCAGCCAAATGATTTACGTCCTTTAGATTTGGGTCCTCTGGACGCTCTGCACCATCTGAGTTAGTATATGTGTAAATAGTAGGTAGGGTCTTCATGGCTTGCGATATGGACTCTGTAAGACATGACATATGTGACTAATTTGTGACAGTGGCAAATAAAAGGTTCCGACAACAAGCATGCTTTACAGTTGTAAGATCCCAGCCTTAAATAGCTGAAAATGTATAATTCGTGTGTAGCTGTGACTACTGCGCAACCAAATGCCTATGATAATAAAGCTGATGAGAACAAGAAAAATGTCAGCAGCAGCCAAAATTCCCTATCTACTACTAGTAACGCAACTTCCAAACGAACCGTAATAAAAATAGGAGGAATGCACTGTGCTGGATGCGTAAATGCAATTCAAGGATATGTTTCAGATTTACCTGGCGTGAGTAAAGTTGAAGTAAACCTAGCTAACGAAAAAGCTGCCTTAGAATATGACCAATCCAAAGTTAAACTCGATACTATCGAAAAGGCAATCGAAGAAGTAGGATACAAGGTAGTCTATGAAAAACTAGTATTGAAAATTGGAGGGATTTCCGATTCATCTGATGCTCAAAGGATCGAACACAATCTTGTACATGTTGAAGGTATAAAGACTCTTTCAGCCAACTATGGTAATTCGCAGGTAAATGTTGAGTATAATCCCGCACTCCTCTCACTGGCAGATATTAGGAAAAAGATTGGTAATCTTGGCTATGAGGTATTAAGTGAGACCATAGGATCATCAGCACAAGATATTGAAGCAAGAAAGCTCAAGTATCTATTCTTCGTCGGTATCGCATTTACTCTTCCAGTTATCTTGTTTAGCTACCCAGAGGTTTTTAGATTTATTCCATTTGCAGGAACAAATATTTCAGCCTATTTGGCATTTGCATTTGCATCGATAGTTCAATTTGTAACCGGAAGTAGGTTCTACATTGGTGCTTTTCGGATTGCAAAAATGAAATCAGCTAATATGGATACCCTTGTAGTTCTGGGGACAACCACAGCTTACGTTTTTAGTGTGTTTAACACCTTTCCTACACCAGTCTGGCATAACATCTACTATGATGCAGCTGCAGTTGTGATCACCTTCATACTACTTGGCAAATACATGGAGCTAAAAACCAATGGTAAAACTGGATCTATTATCAAGAAGATGCTAGAACTTCAGCCAAAGACTGCAAAAATTAAAAAGGAAACTGGTGAAGAGGTTGAAATTCCAATCGAGCTTATCCAGCCAGGTGATATTGCTGTAGTTAGACCAGGTGAGAAAATCCCAGTTGATTCTACAGTAATCCTAGGCTCCTCGACAGTTGACGAATCCATGGTGACAGGTGAATCGATGCCTGTTTCAAAAAAAGGAGACAATGTAATTGGAGGAACAGTGAACAAGGAAGGCATGATTTTGGTCAATGCCGCAAAAGTAGGTTCAGACTCATTTTTGTCTCAAGTAGTCAAGCTTGTAGAAGAAGCAATGGGTAGAAAGCCTTCAATACAAAGGCTGGTAGATAAAGTAGCGGGATATTTTGCATACGCTGTAATGATTGCTGCCTTCTCTGTGTTTCTTGCATGGTATTTTGTATTAGCGGCAGGAGCTACCGCAATGGCCATCATTCCTGCTGTTGCAATATTAGTAGTAGCGTGTCTATGTGCCCTGGGACTAGCTACGCCTACTTAAATTATGGTTGGAATGGGCAAAGGAGCCTCAAATGGTGTGCTGTTCAAAAGTGGAGACGCAATGGAGATGTTAAATAAATTTCAGTCGCAATATTTGACAAGACCGGTACACTGACTGAAGGAAGACCACGAGTTACGGATGTTATACAGCTCAATGAAATAACAACTATTGCGTCACTGTCCGCTGCTGCTGTTGCATCAATAAGTGGAAGTAACAATCTGCACCAACGAAATGCTCTCATCAAGAATAATGATGCTAAATCTGAACAAAATAATATAGCTTTACTTACTCTAGCCGCGATTGCAGAGAAAGGCTCTGAGCATCCGCTTGCAAAAGCGATTGTTAGTTATACACAGAGTAATGGGATACAACAGATAAATGATATCAATGTAGAAGAGTTTGAAGCGATTCCAGGACGTGGTATTACAGCTGTTTACAATGGTGTGACAATTAAGATAGGTAACCAGGCCTTTATTCAAGACCAAAACATAGACCTTTCTTCTTCGATCCAATTAGTTGGAAAACTGCAGAGAGAAGGAAAAACTACGGTACTTGTATCAGTTAATAACAGCGTCATAGGAATTATAGGATTGCTTGATACTCCCAAGCCTGGTGCTAAAGAAGCGATTTCTGCTTTGAAATCCCTTGACATACAACCAATTATGCTCACAGGAGACAATGAGAATACATCTAAAGAGATTGCACTCTCGGTAGGAATAGAACGTATATTTGCAAATGTGCTTCCAAAAGGTAAAGTGGATGTTGTAACAAGTATTCAAAATGAGCAAAAAAAACGATATGAACATCAAAGGCACCATAAATTTGTTGCAATGATTGGCGATGGAATAAATGATGCGCCAGCCTTAACTGCCGCAGATATTGGAATAGCAATTGGATCTGGAACTGATGTAGCAATTGAAGCAGGAAAAGTAGTTTTAGTTAGAGACGATATTTATGATGTAGTCACAGCCATCGAAATTGCTAGAAAGACGGTTTCTAAAATAAAACAAAATTTAATCTATGCGTTTCTGTACAATGTGATACTAATTCCAGTAGCAGCAACAGGTCTTCTTTATCCTGCGTTTGCAGGCATAGCCATGGCAGCAAGCTCTGTGTCCGTCACTATGAACTCGCTTACTCTCCAAAGATGGTCTCCGTCAAGTAGGAAAAGGAGTAATAAGTAAAATAATATCAACAATGGTAACTCATCGCTCATTACAATGGGATTGATGTACGAACCAAGGTGTGATCCTTCTCCTATTCTGCAAAATCCAATTAGACTAATTTCTTAAGTGTGTTGATGAAGCATCCTGCTTGTCTTTCCAAGTCACTTCATAGAGGATTGTCGTTGCAGCCGTAATTTTGTTGATTCTTCACGTGTCTGATCTATGAATTCTGTCGTTGCGTCAAGCAGGAAAGCCAATTCACTGTCAGAGTAGGAAGACAGAAGCTTGCGCATTCTTTCATGAAGAGGGATAAAGATCGCTTCAATTTTCCTTTCCAATTTCTTGTTTCTGATAGGCTCGACAATGGTTCGACGCCTATCCTTTGGATCATCTGTCCTTCTTACATAGCCAGCTTCTTCTAAGCGGTCAATAATTCCTGTTACTGCACCAGTAGTCAAGCCAGTCAGTTCACCAAGCCTGCCAGCTGGCATAGCTCCAAAACGGGAGATAAGGTCATAGGATTTATGGTCTGTAATATGCAAGCCAAGTACATCTGCTACAGCTTGGTGGAACATTATTGTTTCAGTTGACATTTCTCTAAACTTCTGGTTGATAGCTTCAATAATTTCTTCCCTCTTCATGGTTAAGAATCAAGACAGAAATATATAAATATATTAGTTTATTACTATCTTAATGAATAATATAATGACTAAACAAGTGAATATCAATATGAAACTACAAAGACGCTTATCAGTAGGGCTGGCCGCAACAACACTCGTAGTGGCTCTGCTTTTTTTTGCAGGCAGCGTGCTATTGATGCAGTCATGGTTTGCCGCACTAGTGGCACAGACACGGCTAACACTCGAATCGTTTGTGGCTGTGTTTGCCATAAGCGTCATTGCGCTGTCGACAGGAGCGTTCGTTATATCATGTAAGCAGAGGTCATTTCTTGGGGCAGGACTGCTAGCTGCAAGTGGTGTCATCTTCATGATACATCCGCTGACTATCTTCATGATGCACCTCATGATACATCCGCAAATGGCTACAGGCCATTCGGGAGTCATCCCTTGGGGACCCATCCTCGTAGTCATATTGGGGCTAGGTATACTTGGACTTGGCGTAGCAAAGGGCATAAGAACAGCAAGGACAGCAGTTGCAGCCGCCAGATAACCCATTTCCTTTTTTTACTTTAAAGCACTTACCAAATACAATCCTGAAGATGTATTTGTCCCACATCAATGGATAAGAAAAATTGCATCACAGGTAATATGAAGAGTTGAAAGTTAACAGTTACCAAAAATGACACTGATCTTCTAAGATCAAAAAGAAGAAGGGAGTTGAACCTTTGATGTTGTATATAATATTACCCCAAGTCTAACTGCATCTTGCCATGCACCAAAACAACCCTTTAATCATCCAATCTCCACCCAGTCCACAGATCTGTAAACGCTGCCGAAACCTCCTTTAACTCATTTCGATTATTGTAGTAATGAAACGAATCTGCTTGCATAGCAACAATCTTTGCAGCGTGGTCTGGTTGGGTCTTTAAATCTAAATCAGCAGATCAAAATCGATACAAAGAGTCGCGAGAACAAGCAGGGGCAGTCAACAAGTACATTGAATCATTTATTCGGAAATTCAATAAAGGCAGACCAAAGAATCGGTGAATGCAGGGATTGAATATGAAGTATTCCGTTGATAAAGTTGGTCTTCTAAACAGTCTATTCGAGTCATTTATCACCCGAGCCCTTGATGTTCTTGTTACTTGGCCGCCTCTTTGTGCATGTTCCATGTGATGAATGAATATTATGAGGAGGATCCATTGGGTTTGACCAGCGTTATCTGAACCGTGCATTTTACAGTCAGATACCAAGTCTAAGCGTACAATATCTTACAATTGTAAGCTACTAATAATTAATATGAGAATGGATATCCGATAGAGAGGTTAGATCGGATATGAAAGAAAATAATTATTGTAATGATGCTAACAGGCCTGCAAATAAGAATACCAAAATAATATCTGTTATAGTGGTTGTTGCAATAACTATCACCCTAGGCATTGGTCTATCTTTGACACCAACTGCAATGATTAGAGCTCAAATGGATAAGGCAATCATTATGCATTTTCATCCACACCTTAACCTTATGATTGATGGTAAACCTGTGACTGTTCCATCACAAATAGGGATAGATCCATCATTGTGGAAAGACCACTCTCTAGACCAATATGGGATGCAAGCGATGGCTAATGGCATGTCAGGGATGGCCCAATTGCATACCCATGATGCTACTGGTACTATTCATGTAGAATCTAGCATAATTAGAAATTACACACTTGGTGAGTTTCTCCATATATGGGGTGGCCTAGACACAAGCGGCAAAACAGTGAAAGCTACCATTGATGGTAAGCCCGTATCCGACTATAGAGCCACAATTTTAAGAGACGGAGAGCATATTAATCTGCAGGTAGGAAAGTAGTGATAGTGTTGAATTTTTGTATTCGACGTATGTTAGCGGTTCAGGCTAATAGCATGGATCCATAATCAACTAATGATCACCTAGACATTGCTTCAATTTTGCTCCTGTATTTCTGTTTATATAGCGTTAAACAAGAATTGCAACAGAAGTATCTTTCATACTGGCCTACTCTCAGTAATTTTGCACCTCTAAACATATCGTTATCGCAATAATCACACTTTATTTTCAGGAAAACTCCTTCTTTTATTACAGGAATGTTTTGATCGTCTTTGATTGTTTTTGTTATCATCTGATAGGATGCAGATTTTATACCTTCCATATTTGCAATCTTAGTTCTTAAAAATTCCTCCAGGTATTCTGGATGCTGTGCCATTATTACTTTGATTATTATGTTGTGCTCACCAGTCATTTTGTAAACACCTCTTACTTGTGGAATTGAAGATAGCTTGTTTGCAATGTCAAGTGAATGTAAGGGGTTTGTCTTGATAAAAATAAGAGCAGCCATCTGACTATCTATTTTTTCTATGTCGAAAATAGGCTGTATATTTTTGATAATCCCCAATCCCTTCATTTTACTAAATCTTGATTCTACGGTAGGCGTACTTACTTTAACCTCTCTTGCTATCTGTCTAAACGACTTTCTACCATCCTGTATCAATGATTTGATTATTGCAATGTCTGTGTTGTCAAGTTTAGTGTCCAAACAAAGGGTCTATGTCAATAAACAATATACCTTGTATTAATCGTTATGAGTGAGTGAATACAATGGTGTTATTTCAATTGCAAAGGTGATGGAGTGACTATCAAATTGATATTCTACTCATGCAAGTTTTAATTTACATTTGTAAACTACCTAGTTAAAATATCTCATATAATTGGTACAACATGATGGTACTTTTTCGCAGAATAGGGTCGAATAACATGATGATTTCTGGAAGATGGAAAAATGCGTGAAGAGCGTTGACGCAGCAAAGTAAGAAGAGCCAAGTAAATGCACAGCTTTAAATCTACGTACTCTTTTCCTGCCGTTGTTGATTATTGTTTTGCTTGCGTGTCTGATCTAATTTTTAGAGTAAAATTT
>QHBN01000013.1 GCA_003176995.1 Candidatus Nitrosopolaris wilkensis | reverse complement strand
ACAATTTATTATTTGCGCAAGGCTGGCGTGACTTGTGTCATGATATTAGTGAGTTATGTCCCTACTGCTGATGGTAGGCAGGTTGGTCTGTATACCCAAAACAGGGAATTGATCGCAAACAAGTACGTTGGCAAAGTGTCATCCATAGACGAACTAAACGAAAGTGTAAACAGGGAAATAGGAGCCAATGCCCTATATTACAATAGTCCAGAAATACTTGCGCGTGGGATAGGCGTACCTGAAAATAATCTGTGGTTCCCAGAATGGGTAAGATTCTTGGATTATAATAAGTAGACTGGAATGATCAAAAAAATCGACATTTCCGATAATCGAGCGAACAAAGAACCTGACGCTGTCATAGTTCTTTTAGAAAATGGGAAGAGCGAAAACCAAGGGTTCATTATACAACATATAGAATTACGCCAATATATTGAATCAGGCGATCCACACCTGGGCCAGTATTCATTGATCACGGTCCTAATTAAGACAGATAAGGGAATTGTAGAAATGAAATATGACGAAGGTTATAGAGGTAGCGCTGCATTGAAATCCGCAGCCGACTTCCTGTCTCAGTATGTTGGGTACGCATCTTTAATATGTCGCACTCTAATCGAGTTACAGGATTATCTGTCTAGCTGAGTACTTGAGTTTGCCGGCATAAAGACTTCGGAAGTAATGGAGAATTGTATAAACAGGTTCTACTGGCCTAAGGTTTTGTGTGGGATATCAAAAACCGTAACTTACCACTTATTGTCATTTCTTGTCTTTGTCCCTGGTAGCGGCTGGAAGCCATCTATATACAGCGCTATCGTATATATATTGAAATGACAAAATAACGGGATTGAAGTTGATTAAAGGTTCTACGCATATCGAGCCCCACATAAGGGCAAGCAGCTACATCCGGGATATAGTCTTCGGATTTGGTGATGGCATAAACACATCCTTAGGCATCGTTGCCGGCGTGGGAGGAGCACAAATTTCGGCAGATGTTGTGATTTTGGCGGCTTTAGTCGGGATGTTTACCGGGGCCAAAGCGATGGCGGTCCAGAATTACCTTGCAGTCAAATCTCAGAGAGAGATATTAGAATCGGAAATAAGACGCGAAGAGTTCGAAATTGAAAATCTGCCTAACAAGGAGCGTCAGGAAATAGTGGATATATACAAGGCCAAAGGCTTTCAGGGAGACGAACTCCAAAAAGTCGTCGATAAAATAACCTCAAATAAGGATGTCTGGCTCAAGACGATGTTAACAGAAGAGTTAGGCCTCAACTTGGAAATATTGGGAAGCCCTTTCAGGGGTGCACTGGTCATGTTCGGAGCTTTTTTGCTGGGTGGCATTCTGCCTATCTTGCCATATTTTGCCGTCAAAGCTGGCTTAATTTCGTCAGGGGTCTCAATAGCAATAGCAATAGGAGTTAGCGTAGTTTCTTCGTTTATAGTAGGAGCTATAAAAGGTCGCATGGCAAAGAAAAACTGGTTCAAAGGGGGAATTGAAATGGCAGGGCTAGGAACTGGCGTCGCGCTTGTTGGCTACGGTATAGGAGCCGAACTTGTCAAGATTGGCCTAATTAACGTGGGAAGAGGGTGACAGAAGCTAATACTATTCTAATGGCATTCGAGTGGTCCTTATTTTGAACCAGCAATATTTCGATAGATATCTGATGATTCTTTCATAATCGCTGCGGCGTTGTTGAGCGTACCTGTTTTTTTGGAAGAGACTGCAATAAGTTTTAGCTCATCAACAAGTTCTCTTATTGAGCTCAACGTTGCCTTCAAAATTTCGTTCATCTCACCGAAATCCTTGTTGCTGGAGACAGAATCTAGGACATTGTTTGCAGTCCTGATTGCTTCTCTGGCCTGCTCGAGGACTCCAGTTTGCTTCATCTCACGAACAGTGTTTTCAATTTTGATTGAAGCATCCTGCATAGATTCAGTAGTCAGTCGGATATTCTCAATGTTCTTGACAAACTCAGGTTCCTTGAGCGCATCTACGATCTCTTTTGCAGCCTTTGTTGTTTCTAAGATTTTAGCTAGAGAGTCTTGTACTCCCGGTGCCCCAAGTTCACGAATTATCGATACCGCATCAGATGTTGTTTCTCTTATGTCCTTTAATCTTTCACCCATAAAAAAACTATCGTCAAACTGTTAATTGAAGGTTACGTAGTGCTTGCTATTTGCTACGGGGTATATCGGCTAGCCCTTTTAAATCCAAAGATGTGCAGAGACTTACCATGAATCAAAAGAATGACGTCGCCAAGAAATCAAATAGGTACTGGGCCGAACTGGCGGGGGAACTCTGATAGATTAACTGGAAAAGGGGCACCTGTGACCTACACTTTTAATATCCCAAGGGCCGTAGGACCTGACGGATAGAACTTGGGGAGCGCCAAATGTACAATCAACGGGCGAATCGCCGTAACAGCTGAGGCACACGAAACACCAATCTGGGAGAATCGAAGATATAGAAACGAAACAGGGCACAGCGAATTTTAGATGACGCCAGATGCATCAATCCTTTACTCCCTGCTACCTAAAAGATTATCTTTTGACAATACCCGGTCTATGTCTTGTTTAGACATTAGGCCTCTACTCAAGACAAGCTGTCGAACGGTGATTCCTGTTTTCACGGATTCCTTGTAGATCTCGGCTGCTTTCAAGTACCCAATATACGGATTTAGTAGAGTGACAAGAATCGGACTCTTATCCACATGGGATGATATTGTTTGCCAATTTGCTACCACGCCATCTACCATATTTTTTGCAAATGTGGGTAGGAAATTTTTTAGCATCTTGGCCGAATCTAGAACATTTTTTGTCATTCCCGGTAACATCACATTGAGCTCGAATTGCCCGGCCTGGGCAGCCAAGGCAACTGATACATCATTTCCGACAATATTAAAGCAGATCATATTAAGACATTCAGCAAGAGAGGGATTAACCTTTCCGGGCATGATGGAAGACCCAGCGTGAACGGCAGGGATAACAATTTCCGCAAATCCTGCATTTGGACCTGAGGCCATTAACCTTAAGTCATTGGCCATTTTAATTAACTCCAAAGCGAGATTACGGAGAGCGGACGAACAGTTAGCCACCTCGAACTTACTCTGCAAGCAATAATAGATATTGGGAGATGGTTTTAAATCCAATCCAGATATTTCCGAAAGGTGGCTGATTGCAATTTGGCTGAATCCTTTCGGGGAATTGACACCGGTACCTACGGCAGTGCCACCGAGGCCAATGTATCGGAGGTTATCAATAGCTTGATAGAATTTTTTCTTTGCGATTTCAAGCGAATATGCGTATTCTCCGAATTCTATCCCAAGAGTAACTGGAAGGGCGTCCATCAAATGAGTCCGGCCAATTTTTATTGCGTCTTTGAACTCGATTGCTTTCCTCTCCAACGATCTAATTAGACCCTCTAGCGCCGAGATCATTGCCAAAATATTAACTATAATAGCAACGTGCATTGCTGTAGGAAATGTGTCGTTGCTTGACTGGGACATGTTGACGTGATCGTTGGGGCTAATGACATCATATTCTCCCTTTATCCTTCCCAAGATCTCAAGAGCGCGGTTAGCCACGACTTCATTGATATTCATATTAAGTGCGGTTCCAGCGCCAGAGTTAATTGCATCGATTATGAATTGATCGTGCAATCTGTTCTCCAGAATTTCATCACAGCTCTTTATGATCGCACTTCCTATAGTTTTATCAAGGACGTTAAGTTCCATGTTCGCTAGCGCAGCCGATCTCTTTATCATCGTGTATGCGTGGATCAGGTCCGGATGGGCCTTTTCTCCTGTAACGGTATACTGCAAGGATGCTCTAACCGTAAAAGGACCATAAAACGCTTCAGAGGGAACCTTGACATCCCCAAGCGAGTCTTTATCAACTCTAAAAGACATAATCAGTGTGTGGCATTGCCAAAGAAGTGTTAATAAACCAATCTAGCTCAGCTCAGAGACGCTAACACCGAATTTCCGTGAAAAATCATCTTGATGCATGTGATTAATACTATAGCTTGCCCATCCACGTAGCCAGCAGATAGCCGCCTATCGATCTCTAATCCATCTCTGCTACGTCGTTTTCGCTTCTCCTTTTTCGCAGAACTATAGCTAAAATGATCAGCGCAATTAAGATTGTGAGCATTAGAAAAAAAATTCCTTCATTCTTAACCGTTCCATGGGGGAGGATCATAAGGGCGATCCATTGGGAGATGTTGATAGGCATATTGTCCAAAATGCAGGTACGGGTTATTTGGTTCTTGCTGAAATATTTAGTTCGGCCAAAGGAGCGCAATGGACCTACGGAATAATGCCATATCAGAGTTTATTTAGCAAGGTGGGGAAGGGATTCGAACCCTTATATATTCGCTCACTACAGGGTTTTTTCTGCAGGCGAACGCATGGCCGCTCTGCCACCCCACCTTCGATTTAGTCCTGAATTCTCCAAAATTAAAGCATTACTTATGTAAAACAAGTTTAGTCGACCCATGCTTAATATTACGAGAGACAAAATCCTATTTTCTATGCGTGTTGGCGGCGGTAAACAGTCGGAAGATTGCTTAGCAAATGCATTTCGAGATTGAAGCAAGGTAAGCCGTTCCTAATAAAAAAATTTTTAGTTTATTTATCCGACGCAGACTTCGAGCCCAATTTACAAAGCATTACCTATTGAATAGATAATGCGAATTTGGCTGGGTTTGTATTTGTTTACAAGCATGACATGAAAATTTTTTTCATTATACTAGAGTTATGTCTATTAGCACACACCCCCCGCGACTACTACACTGTTTAGAACTCTGTAAGCAGCTATGATTTATCATGAATCCAGCCTTTGCAGGAAATTAGTATCTGCTAGAAATGGCTTTGTAGGCTTGAATCTCTAATCTACCCACTGATTGGGTTTGTAGGGACTCTGGGCAGTCGAAGTAGGGATGGCACTTTAGGGGATGCGGTACAACTTGTATGTTTAAGGAAGTAAGTTTGGCGCTGACGGTATAATAGACAAGTGACGAGTATCTAATCTGAATATAGAAAAAGGGAGGAAAAAAGATGAAACGAATAGTTGCAAAAGCAGGAGCAGCTAACTCAATAACCATGTTAACTAGGGTTCTTCTACCTGACGATGAATCAGACGTTAACGCAGTATTACGAGAAGAGCTAGAACGAAATGAATTCAAAGTTGATTCCTATGAATCACCGCTTCCATCTTTGGAGAGTTTTAAGCCTTATTTTTACAAATTAGCAATACCTGATATTACAGAAAAATTAGGAAAGTAGACGAGAATCTCAAGATCTGCTTTCGAACAGCAGGAGAGAGGGTACTATGACGTATAATCAGACATATTCTCTTCGGTACCAGTAGCTTATTTCATGTGAAAACCGATTGATAATGCACAGCTAATAACACATATAAATCAAATTAGGAGTAAATAGCGTGGACTCTAGGACTACTTGTGTGATAGCTCTGACGAGCTATTCTAAAAATGGGCGCTGCGAAAGAAAGGTGGTGTTATCGAAAAATTTGATGGTTAAGAATCATTCTCGAATTGACGCTATTGCTGCAAGGAAGGAACAACCTCCATCCTATTCGCTACTTATTTCGAACTCAACATTTGCAAGGATATTTTGTTCCGAGCGGACATAGGAAGAATAGCCCAGCTTATTTCAAATCTATCAAAGAAAACTGGAGAGGTGGGACTGTAATTTTAAATATAGAGAACAGAGTTAAGGAAGGAGGACCAAATAAAATCGACCGTGAAATCATTGTCAGTATAAGCGATGAAGGCGAGGGCATAGATACTAAAATCGTGCCAAGTTTGTTTTCCAAGATTGTTTCAACATATTCTTCAAAAGGAACAGGTTTAGGATTGTTTATGTCTAAAGTATTGGGGAAGCTCATGGTGGGCAGATATGGTGTAGAAATAATGACCATTTTGAGGGTGCAACGCTTGCCGTTAGTCTACCGATGTGAAAAATCGAACTCCTCGATATAGGAGACATTGAGCCAGAGAGTTATGCAGTAGAATATACACCTAATAATTAGTTGCGAACGATGGCTACGATCATATTCATAGAATATTTCGAATGTTGTTAGTAATACTGGTGCTAGTGGTAGCACCATGTGATCACATCTAAAATTCAAAAATTGGAATGAATATGTGTGTCGACCGCGATGCGGCATTTAGAGACGGGCTAGAGAAACCGGTAAGAAATAAGTTACGGTAAAGGGCTCTAGGAGAAAACTGCGATTCTGCATACGACATTTATAATTCAGTTTCACAGCCTCGCAATAAGGATGGAAGTTCTCCGACAAGTCTCCCCAATGCTCGCCTAGTCTTGCAATAAGCTACCACCAAGAGGTGGGTTTGACCAATTTGACGCCCAAATTGACAATATTTTTGCCCAAAGTGACCTCAACCAATTTACGATGCATCGACGTAATTGTAACGATAAAAGATGCGACCTGAAATATCGCAATCATTGAAGAGAACAGTCATTCAACTTTACCTTCGAGGTATGTCTAGACATGAGATAGCATCCAGGACTGGGATTAGTCAGGGATCTGTCTCGAACATAACCACGGGATGGAAGACAGGTTTGGGATACCCCCAGCCTGACGATCTTAGAGATTTGGGAATCATGCTAAAGATCGCAGGCATGACCGCGCCCCAATGTGCTATGGGCCTCAGGATTGCGCATATCATGCAATCCCTGGGAATAGACCAAGAATATTTCAGAACCTTTATCTCCGAAATTTATCAGCACTGCACAGAAATTGGACTTCGACCGCAAAAAGTCGCTGAGAACGTGAAACAATTGCTCGAGCTATCAGAGACCATCCCGCTTTGGCAAATTCCGCAGTATATATCTGATAAAACAAGCGAGACACGAGAGCTGGAGGAAGATATACTGCGGTTGAAGCGGCGGGAATCTCAGGCAAGATGCAGCTTCGAACTTGCTCTGATGACGGCTAACGTATCATCAGAGCGATTGAATGACTATTGCGAACTAAGAGCCAGCCTCGAAAAAACCGGAATATCGCTGGACGATATCAAGCCATTTGTTAAAGCCGTAGAGGGTGTAAAAAAATTTGGGCATGACGTAAAGAGGTTGGCAACGCTGATGTCGAATTTTCAGGCTTCGTCAAAGATGCAAGCTGAACTTGAAGTATCTGTGAATTCCCAGATGAGTAAGCTAAAGAACCTCACCGACGAGTGTGATCGTCTGGAGACACTACTAAGAATTCACAATCTGAGTATTTTTAAATACAGAGAACTTGAGGATATGGGTTTTGGGCTTCCGCAATTAGGGATCGTGCAAGACACAATACACGAGGTCGCTAGGGCAAATAATATATCGAATCATCTTGCTATCGAAAAGTTTCTGAATGACATTCTAGAAAACTATGAGCCTAAGTCGGGCTACGAGCGTAAGACATGCACTCAGATCAGAAATCGAGAAAAAGAAGTCGGACTTGATTGTGCTCACAACGGCGCTAGATTCAAAGAAAGAAGTGGCTCAAGTTTTAGGTCAACTAGTCTCTATCGGACTTCAAGACAAACAGATTATAGATCTGGCATTGTCTTTGCACTCTAAGCCAAATCATAAGCAGGAACACGTAGGCAGTCCGACAACTCATGGGAGCTTGAACAGACTAGCGGAAGACTCAAACCAACACTTAGAATTAGCTAAAGATCATGTTGACTCACCAGAGAGCTAGACAACGCTCTTTTTCTAAGGAGTGTATACTCGATTAAGCTTAGTCTATGTACTACATTTCGTTCAAAGGCTCTATGCCCAGAAGATAGAAAGCATTTTTGAGTGTTCTGCAGAATGCTACAACAAGCGCAAGCCGGGTAACCCGCTTTTCCCTATCAGGTTCCTTGAGGACAGGAACTGTTTCGTAGAATAAATTAAAAGCAGTCGCCATCATATGCACATATCTGGCAATGGACTTTGGTTTAAGAGTTCTTGCTGCCTCTTCAACAACTAGGTCTAGCTTCGCGATTGCTTTGATAAGCATAGTCTCAGGTTCCTTGTTCAGCAAGCAAAACGAGAGTTGCGATATCTCTTCTGTTGATTTCTCCAACAGCCTTTGAGACCTTGCGTATGCATATTGAACATACGGACCAGTATCGCCCTCTAAGCTGAGTGATTCAACAATGTCAAAATTAATGATCTTGTCAAGATCATATTTTACTAGATTATATCTAATAGCCGAGATGGATATTGCTTCAGCAACTTTACAAAGCTGTTCCTCAGAAAATGTTGGATTTCTGGAGCGGACCTCATCATACGCTTTTGACCGAGCCATTTCTATAACATAGTCAGCGTTAACATACACGCCTTTTCTGCCTGACATATGCATCGAATGTTTGTCCCCGATGTCTACTCCTAGAAGATCTGCCGTCTTAGAGCTTAGTGTCACTGGTTCATAGGCGAGATGGTGGTATCTATTTTCTATTAGTTGGAATTGTGACAGTATACCAGATATTATAGATTGTAACCTGGATTGTCTTGAATCAATTATGGTAATGGCTCTGTCAGCAGAACCGAATTTAGGATGGTCTTTGTTACTCTTGGATGAATCCAATGTCGTGGCCCAAAGCGACGTATTGTCCCATTGGTCGGAAAACTTGTAGTAATAAAATGGATCTTGCACTAGCCCCAATTTCCAAGCGCCATACGGTATGTCCTTCGCAATGTACGTAGTAGTAAAATCACTTCTTACGATTACTTTTTCATCGGCTGATTCGCTTTCACCCTTTATCACCCAACATCCCTTGTTCTTCCCCTCAGAGGCCAGGTGCACAATTTGTTTATCCTTTAACCAATTGAATGATTTTTCCCATAATTTCGAAATAACGATTTGGGATTCGAAATTCAGTAGGTCATAATGAACTTTCATTTTCCAACATGTCATCAATTGCTCGTGCAGAACCCTTGAGACAATCGTGGATGCAAATCGCGCCAGCTCGGACGTACCGTGTTCCAATTCTTTCATGACGAGCCTTCTTCGTTCTTCTAAGCCTGGGTCCGTTTTATACAATTCATTTATTTTTACGTACACATGGTCCCCACAATAGTGATCAAATTTCATTGATTTTTCGGCCGGTTCCAGAGGAAATCCGGCGAACTTGAATGCAACTACTATATCTGCTACCTGCAAACCGGAATCATCTACATAGTTTAAAACTGTAACGTTGTGATTGGTGGTTTTCAGAGTCCTGTATATCGTATCACCTAAGATAACATTCCTCAAATGACCAACATGCAAAGCCTTGTTTGGATTAACACTCGTATGTTCTATAACGACATGAGTTCCATTTCCCACGTTATAAAAACCGTAGGAGGGGTTTTCCAGTGCTTGAATTAATGTCATTTCTGCTAGATTTTCATAATTTGCCCTGAAGTTGATATATCCGCCTGGATGGGCTTCGACTGATAATATCAGCGAGCGCTGACTACCTTTCTCACCGTCCCCAAGGATTAGCTTTAGATGATTTTCAACAAAATCCCTAGCGACATCGTATGGCTTCCTGTTAAGTTTCTTGCCTATCTGAAATGCCACATTCGAACTCACGTCTCCAAATTCTGGTCTTGGAGGCTCCGAAAGGTCGAAACTCTCTTGAGGATAGCCTAGATCGGTGAGACCGGCAGAGACGACCTGACGAATTTCATCTAATAGAGCGCGAAAAGTCATTTTGTGTACCTGTATCCAGGTAATTGAAGGCTACAAGATCAATAGCGTCTACTAGACCTCTACCCTCTGTGCCTTTGACGACGTGTGTTGCCCTAGACTTCACATTATCTTCGGCATGGTTCAAGGCAATGCTACACCCACAGAGGTCAAATAATGGTACATCTGTTTCGCTATCACCGATCGCGACTGTTTCCTGAGGATCTAGATTTAAGATCTTTAGAGCTTCCAGGAGTCCTACTCCCTTATTGACACCTTTTTCATTTATATGATATGCGTACTTACTGTCGCTAAGACTTAGATTCAGGTTATTTTCCTCCAGGATTTTGCTGCCCTCACGCATGTCAAAGGTTCTGGACAACACGACCTCTGTAAGTCTGTTAAAGACAGGCTTCATATGAACACCTTCAATGTTCTCCTTCAATATTTCATAACCTTTCAAGCAGTTTTGTTTGTTAGCCAGAAGCATGTGTTTATCAGGAGCTGTAGTTATCGCTCCGCCATTTTCTCCGACTGCAATCCGAGTTGTTCCGCTAAATACTGCAAGAACATAGGCTTCAATCGACGCTCTTCCCGTGACATAAACTACTCGACAGCCAAGATATTCGAGATAACGTAGAGTGGCAACCCCATTTAAGTAAACCATCCCACAGCCATTTTCTGTTAGCGTGCCATCAATATCGACTGCAAAAGCCTTAACATCTTTCAGACTGATGCACACTCCGCTATATTAAAAAGGACCCTTCAGTTGCTCCTTCAATAACCACCAGTTCTGGAGAAATATTTCTCAGGTATAAGTGTAATGATCAGATACTCATGTAAAACCTACGTATTACCCTATCGCACAACCTACTTGACCGACACAGCCATCAAATCAGTTTGTTGGGTGGATTTTTGCCAATTTGGACGCTGTAGTCTCAAGCGTCGGTCTGATAGTGACTTTTGTTTTTTAATGGTTATCTTGATTTTGAACCCAAACTTACCATTATTATTCCATTTCTCTAGGTCTTTGACATCTCCTGACCCGACCAGCCTTTCGCCTTCCTTCGTGACAATTGTGAAGTCCGTTCGGTCTCCTTTCTTTATCGTTGAAATCTTTTCGTAGAAGTGATGCCAATCCAAAGGGTTTGCAACTAATGCCTGAACTACCAGAACATCGCCGACGACAACGTCTGTAATGTAACTTGACAACATTTCCAGGTCACATATTTTCGCATACATCAGATCATAATCTACCTAATTGGGTATATAACTTTTCTAAAATAACTCCTGGTGTCGATAAGTAATCCATTTAACAAGGGGAATTTAGAGAATTTCTCAGGGATTTTGGTTAAAAGATATTACTTTTTCGTGAGTAAACCGTATTTCAATGGATGTCATTTTGTCTCCTGTACCCTTATATAGTAATCAAAAAAAGGAACCGGGGGCCCGTGGCCCAGCCAGGATAGGGTGCTAATCGCGGCAGCATAAGCCTCCGAAGCCAGTTGTCGTGGGATCGAAGCCCACCGGGCCCGCATTAGACTGACGACTACGATAAATCATGGACTACTCACATCATGGTCTAGGACCAGTCTAATCCCAGAGTTAAGTTCGAGGCGTCGCTTAACATGCTCTTACTATCAGGTGGGCGAACCTTCAACAACACAAATTCTAATCAGGACATAATTTTATCCAATCCTGCCTTCCAAAGCCATGTAGGAATATTTATATGAGTTCCGCAAGGCTGATCGTATGACTAGAGTTTGGCCAGTGTTGAACTTGTTACAATTGAAGATCGGAAGAATTCTTTATTAAATAGGCATGAAATGAGCGTAATTTTCAAGAATGCTGCAGGAAGAATCAAGAGAACAGAGGCTACTGAAATAATCGCGAAACAGAATAATGTCGACAAGAAGGCGGTTATTCCGATTTCCATGTTATGCGGAAAAGGCAAGACCGATATCCGCGCTGTGTTTTATATTTATTCAAACGAAAAAGAGGCGATAAAGCATCTCCCTCGATATAGATTATTAAGGAATTTGCCGAAGGAAGAAAGAAAAAAAATTATTGCTGATGAGAAAGCTGCGAAGCTAAAGGCGAAACAAGCAAGCGCTACCCAGTCGAAGGTGCGTGGGCAAAGCGGGGGTAGGAGATAGCACGGCTGACAAGAAAAAACCTCTGAAAGGGGAGGTAGCAGTTTACAAGTTTTACATGATAGAGGGTAATAGCGTAACGAGGAATAAGCGCGACTGCCCTAGGTGCGGGAAAGGTGTGTTCATGGCTGAACATCGTGACAGGCACAGCTGTGGCAAATGTGGTTTCACTGAGTTTACAGAACACTCAAAAAAGGCAACAAAAAAACGCTGAGTATCCTTGGTCGTGGCTATCCTGCCACCCTTTTGAATTCGTTTCTTGTAGTGCTTTGGGCTGAAACCCTGATCATGGTTTCTATTTTCCCTCTCGGTTCGAACAAGTGTCTAATATTCTTACAATCCCAGGATCTAAGATGACATCGTTGCTCTTGAAGCCGTTTCAAAGGTAGCGATTTTTTCTTTTACTACAGCATCAACTTCAAGCGAAACCATTGATTCAAATGGTATTTTTATGATATTACAATCGATAGGCACGTTTGTTACCGGAAGTCCTTTGTCTATCCATTCATTAATTGCTCTTTTTTCCAAGCGTGGATCTCGGAATCCATCATTAAACCTGTTCGAGATATGTCGAATTAATGTAGGGTCAGAGCTAAAAACTACTCGGGCATTCATTAATCGGTCATCGTCTGAGTATTTTTCTTCAAATAACGTGGTGGAGATTTCGTCTGAGACGAGATTCACCTTGATAATCCTTCTTACTAGTTCCAGGTAGTGTAAGAATTCGTGCGCCAGAATTGCATGGACTGTTCCGAGAAGTCCGTAAGCAACTAAAGGGGCTGCAATTTGTATCACTACCCTTAGTGTGTTGTTGAACCCTATTGTTGGGATGGTCCTCGCAAAGAAAATACCAACCTGGTCGTATTCTACGGACGAGGAGACGAGTACTAGTTCTGGTAGAACATAATAATAGGGATATTTTAAACCAGATGCGTGTTCAATCCGGTTAATGCCATCCATAACGATATGAAATCGTTCTTCTATACGCTGATATATTTTTTCCGGGATTCGAGATGAGCCGCGGGCATCTTCTATCCTTCGTAATGGATCTAAAACCAATTAACTATGTTCACAACATAAGTTCTCTCAAAAAAATGTTACTGTATATTTATATCTGATATATCGAACAATATACTTTCGCATTTATTCCCCACAATATTGGAAACATTTGGTGACGTGTTTTGTAGACCGCTAACAAATTTCTTTATCGCAAATCCGCCATCCGCCAACAGAGTAAGCTCAAAGCGATTATCTTTTATCTTTCGAGCTTCGACGGAATAGATCTTTTTTGTAATTATTTTATCTTTGTTTTGAAATTGTACCGTTGCGTTATTTAATAGATTCAGGTCTTGGAGATTATTTTCAGTAATGGTATTCGCACTTTCCACAAGGATTTTTGTTTTGGTGAGGAATCGGATTGGCGATCGGGGAACGCATTTTGGTTTTGCCTCTATAACTGCATAGATCTCTGGAGTATCAATATTCAGATTATTTCTTAAGACCCTAACTTTTGGATCGGATAGACGCACGAAAAAAGGCCTACCCTCGCCTGAGACAAGACTATCCTGATCTTCGCTCCCCACCCATGAAAATCTTGGAGCGTGGCTCTTCGTGAGACACATAAGTTGATGTGCAATAATACCTTCAACACTCCGGTACCCAGAGAGGCCTGAATTGCTACAAAATCCGCATCCTCTGCCTTCACAGTACGTACACTTAGTTTGCTTCTGAGGCAGGCCCCTCTGTTTTTTAATATAGTGGCCCGCAAGAGTTAACGTACGTGCCTTTGCGGCCACGTTGACTTCCATCCCGTTTCCGACAGCTACGGTTATCGAGACGTCTGGTAAGAGATAGTCGATTTTTTTCTTCGTAATAATTTCGAACTTACGTCTGAGTTCGATTAAGAGCTGGTTTTTTATGCTTTCTTTTCCTCTGATTTTAAGCCGAGCTCTAATTTGGTCTTCCCGTTCATAAATGTCGGGTGGAAGAATGGCCCCTATAATGAA
Source organism: Candidatus Nitrosopolaris wilkensis (assembly GCA_003176995.1). Classification (GTDB taxonomy): domain Archaea; phylum Thermoproteota; class Nitrososphaeria; order Nitrososphaerales; family Nitrososphaeraceae; genus Nitrosopolaris; species Nitrosopolaris wilkesensis. The sequence continues at coordinate 77,749 of QHBN01000013.1, read as the reverse complement.
AGTGTCAAATTCATAAACCTCTTTTACTTTCTCCTCGATGCGTCCAATTATGAAGTCTAATCTGTTCATTAGTCCGCAGCAGATATAGCATCTATCGAAATCGTCATCAAGCAATCTGCTTCTGCCAACTTTAAGGTGACGACTAATACAATGGCTGCACAGGTTGTAATGCTTTCTTAATTCTAGTTTAAGGGACTGACGCGGTTGAGCATTAACCAATACCGAATCTCCTTAGCATACCCTGCATTTGTCTACCTTTTGCTTGTTTCATCATGGTCCTAGAATTGTTATATTGTTTTACTAACTCCTTGACGTCATGTTCACTCATACCGGAACCCCTTGCTACGCGCTTCCTCCGCGAATCGTTCATTATATCAGGGCTGCGTTTTTCGATCTTTGTCATGGATTGAATAATAAATCTCCATTTTTCCATTTTTTCCTGTAACGCCTCAAGCTGGTCATCTTTCACCATTCCTGACAATCCCGGCAAATTGTCAATTACATTCTTAAAGCCCATTTTTCCCACGTTTTCCATCTGCGCGTAAAAGTCTTCGATCGTCATTTTACCACCTAGAAGTCGTTTAGCCTGTCCTTCGTCCGCTTGCAACTCTAGGCTTTTTGCCATTTCTAGTAGGGCTTTGATGTCTCCCATCCCCAATATTCTTCCCACGAAGTGGGTGGGGGAGAACTGTTCCAAGTCATCGATGCGTTCTCCAGTTCCTATAAACATCACGCGAGCCCCGGTTGCGGCCGACGCCGCAATGACGCCTCCACCCTTTGCGGTACCGTCGAGCTTGGATATGACTATGCCTCCCACAGGTGCCGCCTCGTGGAATGCTTTTGCCTGACTATATGCCTGCTGTCCAATTGTCCCGTCGACTACAAGGAGCACAACGTCGGGTTCGGAGACTTCGTACATGGTTTTCATTTCCTCCAATAGCCCTCTTTCTTCCTTGTGCCTACCTGCCGTGTCTATGATTATTACATCAAGAACCTGCTTCTTGAAATGGGCTAGTCCGTTTTTTACAATACTCACGGCATCCTTATCTTCTTCATCACCGAACACCTCCACGTTTACCTTGCCGCAGTTCGTTTTCAATTGTGTCAGCGCACCAGGCCTCCAAGTGTCCGCCCCGACAACCGCTACACGGTAGCCGTGTCTTGTCAACCACCTAGCAAGCTTGCCTGTGACGGTCGTTTTGCCGCTTCCTTGGATACCAAGCATCAACACAATATTTTGCTCTCCAGCTTTGAAAGATAGGCCATCATCCGGTAGGCGTTGGATTTTGTCAATGTTTTTGATCGTTTCGCCTGTATAGCCAAGCAAATTTGCTAGCTCGCCATAAAGAATCGTAATAATATGATCTTTCCTCGAAAGTCCCTTCACAGGCTGTTCATTTAGCGCACGAAGCTTCAGGTTATTGGTAATTGATAGAACTAATCTAACATTGACATCTGACTGTAATAAGGCTCTTTGGACATCTTTACATAAAGATTCAATAATTTCCTCGTTTATATCAGATGCTCCAACAATCTTTTTCAACGCGCTCCGAAGACCCGTACGTAAATTATCGAGCATAACTACTTTTCTACTAAGGCAACTTCCAGTATTTCAAAGATTCCCCGCTGTCCGTCCCAGCGGATTTTGGCTTTCCTAACTTGCAATCTTTTGTAGAAAATTGGGCAGTCAATCACCAAGGTCTCCGCCTCGCCACCTTCGAAACTGACGCTGAAACAATATTTTTGGCTCAAATGCTTCAATCTGTGTAATGCCTCTCGATTCAGAGAAACTCCCAACCACCCTTCGTCCAACCCCATCGCAGACACACTCACGATTTTGACATCAAAGTTCTTTTCAAGTAAAAGATCCATATACTCCGATTGCTGAATGTGCCAGAGAGGAGCAATCACAGTTAAATTATGTTTGCAGCAAATTCTCTGAACTATGTCACTTTGAAACGTGCTGAAAATTCCGCCGTGAACAACGCCATGAATTTCGTGAAGTGATTTGACGGCAATTATCGCTTGTTCCAGTGATTTCAATTCATCTTCCTTTGTACCAGATCGTGCTGCAAATCCAAATGACGGGATGCACATCGCTTCCCCGAGATAGCTTGTCACCCAACTATTGGGATAATGGAACAATAAGCTTGCGTCTGTTTCCGGGTGCAATGTTAACAAGCAAGATATATCGTGTCCCATTTCTTTTGCTTTAACTAGCGCGTAAGTACTGTCTTTGCCTCCAGAATAAAGGGATAGCAATCTCATGGTATTGACACCATCCATTTGAAATTCACAATCATGTAGATATTCTATCTCGTGACATTAGGATGCCTCAGCACTCATAATCTTCATCACTACCAAACACGTCACATTAAACATCAGCCGGCTCTTCCTATTCTTCATTAGCACCCATGACCAACTTTGCTACATCTGTATAAATACAGATCGAAGTGACAGTCAATATTATCATATCGCCCCGAGTTAGACAATGATTTATGATTTTCTAGCACACATCGCACATTAAAAACCTGCAACTCCCTCGCATCATTTGAACAACCTATTCATGATTCAGATATACCTATTCCGTTTGCTACTTGATAGGATCAATCCTGTATCGTGTTTCATACTGATGTATTCAGGCAGGTACAAGAACTATACTAATAATGGTTAGTAGCTATGGAGAATCCCGCGGGCAGGATTTACTCCAAATTAGCTAGTCACTAGCTTGTTTGAGCCTGCGACTCTTCGGTCTCTGTCTTTGTAGCCCGATAGGCCGTTTCACGTGGTCAGCTCTTAAGTCAGCCAACATCTACAGCCGAAAGCTCTACCAGGCTGAGCTACCGCGGGACATTTTCGTGTCGCGAGAACACTATATAACCGTGACTAGCATTTGCGAAAGTCAACTGATCATCCCCAGCTCCCATGCTTCATATGCGTGTGGAGCTTCCCGACCAGCAGTTAAGGATAGCAGCTATATCCTTACAAAAATAAGAAATAATGCTATCCGCCCCTGCTCGTTTCATGGCACAGATGGAAGTAACCTTCCATTCATCCTCATTAATCCAATTGTTTGCGGCAGCAGATTTTATCATTGCGTATTCACCTGAGACATTTTGTGCGGCAATTGGAAATCTTAGCTTTTCTTTAATCATGGAGATTACATCTAAATACAGAATCGCAGGCTTGACAATCACCATATCTGCCCCTTCGCGGATGTCGTCTTCGATTTCTCTGACAGAGTCCCCTCGGTTTGTATACGGCACCTGATATGAAGACTTGTCCAAGGACTTGTAATCATGTATTTGTTCAGAGAACGCCAAAGACCGGAATGGCGAGTACAGAGAGGAACAATGTTTGGCCGAAACAGACAGAATTTTGATTTTGTCATAACCATGATCGTCGAGGGAGGTTCTAATTGAACTAACTTGACCATCCATCATCGACGATGGAGAAACCACATCTGCACCTGCTTGCGCGTGACTTACCGCAACTTCACAGAGTGCTCGTACCGTACTGTCATTGTCGACAAGATTGCTCTGGCTAGATAATAACCCACAATGGCCTGATAAATTATAGTGACATAAGCATACATCAGTTATGATGTTAAGAGCATCCCCGAATTCCATTTTGAGTTTTCTCACTGTCTTCTGCACGATCCCGTTCTGATCCGACGCATTTGATCCTGCAGTATCTCTTTCTGCAGGTACTCCAAATACAATTATTGAAGATATTCCAAGATTGATCAGTTCTAGGATCTGTGTAGTTGTTTCCTCAAGGGGAACGACTGTGACATCTGGCATAGAAGCGATTTCGTACCACTCTTTTGCACGGTCTTTCACGAATAAGGGACACACCAACTGTTTTTTATTAAGACCTACCGAATTGAGGAGCCTTCCTAATTCGCCTTTGTTGCGTTGGCCCTTCTGCAAAATCCTGAAGATAAATTGACTAAGCACATAAGAATCTTTTTGACTTTTTTGTTTTGACCCATAAACTTCATAAAAGCAAGAAGAGGCTGGTTCTAAACGTAACGATGCTGAAAGTAACAGTCGGTATTCCTAGTTTTAACGAGGAGAAGAATATTCTAAACCTTCTTCAATCACTAATCAAACAAAAGTCTGAGCATTTCACAATTTGTGAGATAATCATCTCCGACGATTCATCAGACGATACCATCAGATTGATTGAGGAATTTGCCACCAATAATTCTGAAGCAGCTATAAGGTGCCTGCACCATTCATCTAGAATGGGCGTGGCAAATGCGTGGAACGAAATTTTTCAGAAAGCAAAAGGTGATGTGATTGTGCTGTACGACGGTGATGTGATTCCTCATAAGGATTCTATCCGAGAAATGCTGTCAGCGTTAGACGGGCGAGTAGTACTCAGCATATCTAATTCAGAGCCAACGAGGTCTGTCTCGGTGGCCGGAAGAGCAGCTACTTGTGTATCCTCGTGGCTCAGATTTGTTAGAAATAAGAGGCTTTCTCAATACACGGCGATAGGACGAGGATTGTCGATTCGAACCAACATTGCCAAGAAGATCGCAATACCAAGTGACATTATCGCAGTGGACCTATACCTCGAGTGCAAAGTGCTGGAATTCAAGTTCGATGTAGCGTACAATGACAGGTCTGTGGTTTACTTTTGTCCCCCAGGGACGATTGCAGATTTCAATTCACAGGTTCTGAGGTCTCTCAAAGGCCATAAACAAATACGACACTGCATCGAAAAGTTTAACATTCGACTTCCACTTGATGTGGCCTTGCGTCAGACAGTGCGAGTATTCCTATCAGACCCGTTAGGCGCGCTTGCAGTTGCAGTTTGCTATTCATTGTTGCCTTATCACAAACATAGGCTGAAAGGGCTGGATTCTAGTAAATGGTATATAGCGCAGAGTACTAAAAGCACAAGCAACCTTTCAATTCATAATCCTTCTTCCTACACAGATATGAGACCAGGTCAACGAAGTTTCAAGTAAATGACTAAGGCTATAGTTACTGATTGGCTTGGATTATTATTATCCATGTACCTAAAAAACGTCTTAAAGAATGATCGAAGAGGACGTGGTATGGTAATATATTTATCGCGGTCATAGTATCAAAATTTGGTTGGCTGGTACATGCAAGAGCGTACAGGGTTACATTTGTGCGCCTCATGAAAGGGAATCTGGCAGTCTTGTAGACACATGGTCGAACTCCCTGAACATACTGAATATATACTTTGTAACTGCGACATTTTCGAATGAAAGCATGTTATACTTTCCTAACAGGGCGAATCACTACATTCTCGCATCATATTCAAATATCGATGATATTTCAGAATTGATATGTAAGCAAAATCCTGGGAAATTGTCATTTATGTTAAGTCTGAGCGACGCACTCTTCCAACGCGAGGCAACGAATCTTAAGTATATATCAATGTATTTCACCAAGTATGTCTACGGAGATCCTGAGATCATAGATATTGCAAATATCATAGCTAAACGCGAGAGGGTTAAAAAACTGAGTCTAGCGCACTTGCAGTTCCTAACGACAGCACAGCCAAAGTTCACATTTCCCTACTCAAGGAATGTAGTCGTTCTCGAAGTCGAGGGTGAAAAGACGCGCCAAAGCGATCAAAAATATTGCGAACGAACGCGAAGAGATGTAGCCAGGAAAGGGATACCATTAACCAATCTCGTCAGTTTATCGATTTTGGATAAATTGAAGTGAGCAGAACCGTTAAATATGCTTCTTTTCCTCATTGCATGGAATTACATTGAGTAAGCCAATGGACCTGGGGAGCCTTAAGGTTGGCTCATACATTGTGATTGACGGCGAACCGTGTAGAATCGTTTCATATGATCACAGTAAACCTGGAAAACATGGTTCTGCTAAGGCTAGAGTCGCAGCTATCAGTGTATTTGACGGATCTAAGCACACCTTAGTTTCGCCAGTATCTGCAGGCGTTGAGGTTCCGCTAATAGATAAGAGGAACGGTCAAATCATCTCCATTTCAGGAAAAATCCTGCAGATTATGGATCTCGAGTCCTTCGAGGTTTTTGAAACATCTGCTGTAGAACAAGATATCATTGATAAGGTTCGTCAAGGAGGAGAAGTTGAATATTGGAAGGTTCTCGATAGGATTAAAGTAACACGGGTCAAGAGCTAACGTCGGCCGCGCTTAATAATGATAACTTTTTTTACACCTTAAGAAAAAAAACCTTTTATACTTTAAGACGGGATCGGAGTTATGACAAGTAATCCGAAAGAATCAGTTCTAAAAATTGTTGCATTGGAAGTTCTCCAAAAGAACGGTGTGAATGTAGAAAGGCTCAAAGAATTGATTACGAAAGGCGTAGGCGCAGAATTTGCAACGTACTATTACTATACGATATTAAGAATGCATTGTACAGGACTAGAAGGTGAGGGTGTCAAGGAGATAGTAGAAGATGCGAGGATCGAGGATAGAAATCACTTTGAAGCGATGGTTCCAAGGCTATATGAGTTGGGCGGGAGCCTTCCAAGAGATATTAGGAAATTTGCAGACCAATCCGGTTGTCCAGATGCGTATCTGCCAGATAACTGGCAAGATCTTAGTTCCATACTGAAAGTGCTTTTGGAGGCTGAGCAATGTGCAATAAGATCTTGGGGCGAGGTTTGCGATATGACGGCGGGTAAAGATCCAAGGACATATGACATAGCACAGGGGATAATGCAAGAGGAAATAGAGCACGAAGCATGGTTTATTGAGCTTCTCTCAAAAAGACCTTCAGGGCACTTTAGAAGAAAATTTGTCGGTCAGTCTCCCCACTCAGGAACTCACGGCAGCTAATCCAGGTGTGACTTACAGTTATTTTTTAGAATTAATGCCCTTCTTTTCAGGCGGCTTCAGTATATTTTTATAATCTGTTTCCATCCATATTGTCTGTATATGCGGAATCAGAGGAGAATAGGGGAGACACTAATGATTGCTAGCGGGATTGGGATAACTGTTGTTGGATACGTGTTAGGCGTCTTCTTTGTATCTTACGGAGGACTAGCTATTGCATCGCTAGGAGTGGTTTCAATATTTTGGCGGTAGAAGCGCGCGAGTTACGCAGCTAGCTCATATTTTTTGCCAAATATTTTGGAAAGATAATCCTCTGATTCATTTCGCAATCTATTATGCTGAAGTCTTTTTTCTTCAATTTGCTTTTCTAGCTGATGCAACCTGATTTTCTGGTCTCCGATATCCTGCGTGGTATTCTTGATCTCTTCTTTCAATTCTAAATGGCTGCTCCCAAATTTTGCTTCTCTAGTTTGATAGAGAGTTTTGAGATAGTGGTGCCTAGTTTCGAACTTGTTCTTAAAATCTGGTAGTGTCTTAATGAGATTGTCTATGTGACGCTCTACCTTGGTAGCATCTTTGAGGCGTATTTTCTCATTGGAAAGTGCTTTTTGAATTTCGGTTAGAATATCAAGATATGGCGTTATCTCTGTTTCTGAGAAAATATTCCATGGTTCTACTTCTAACACTTTTAGCCGCTCGGATGTCTGCTTCGTAATGCCATACGAATACTTTGTAAATGCCCTCGATATAGGACTGAAAAGGTCGAGCAACTGCTTCTGAGCTTCTACTTCCTCATGTTCTACCTGTTTTATCTCTCTACCGATCCTAGCCCCTTCGTGGAACTCTGCCGAGTTCTCAACTGTTAGCATTCGGTTGCTCGATTCCTGGAGCCTCTTTTCTAATTGTATTACTTCCTTACGGGTATGTTCGATACGCTTTTCGTCTAGATCTATAGAATTAATCCTATCTGATAACATATTCAAACGCTCGGTGCAGTATAAGAACGGTCTTTGCTTGTTATCGAATTCTGCGAGAATAGAATTCACCTCTTTAGATAACGAGGAAAGTGTTTCAAACTCACCCTTTAACTTTCCTGCATACTTTTTGATAAAAACATTGAAAACCCTGTTGTGAGATGCACTAACTTCTCTGAATCGATTAGTAATGGCTTCCAACCTTTGTTTGAACCTCGTGGCCTCGCCGTAAGATACAGGCGAAGGCAACTCTATTGATGACTCCCTCCTCAAACTCGCAACAACGGTTCTCTTCGATATTTCTACAATTGATTCAAATTTTGCTTCCTCGACCTTGATCTTCTCTCTCTCCAAATCATTCGCAATCTTTTCTATCGTCCTCAACGATTTTGCAACGGCCTCTCTAACTGAAGATAGGTCATTACGTAACGCCTCGACACTTCTAGATTCAGTGGTTCCAATAAGTGATAACGCCTCTGAAATGAGCACATTCTTGGATGTTTGCAATTGATCACTTGTAATTTTTAATTCTGAAGAGTCATCCGTTTTATTAAAAAGTCGAAATCGAGGGGTCGTGATCAAGCTGTTGATGAGGTGCTAAATAAACTATTATGCTTCAGTTCAGGAGAGCGGTTGACACCAGTATTCTACATCCCAAATATTGTAATTCGCAGTTTTTCGACTCTTAAATCGAGCCAGTACTGAAAACATTTAGTCCTCATGGTACACACAAATATGCTGGATCTGAGTTTCTACAATCGTACATGAGTTAACACGTCTGATCCCAGCTAACAGAATGCTTTGGAGATCGTCTCGTCATCTCGAGCATCAGGGTGTTATCCGAGCCTGTAATGGCCCTTCTTTTTCCTTGATGAGCTCTTGACATTGTCACTCAATGTGTCATTGCCACACAGACACAAAAATGCATACGGACAGATAAGGGAGAACCAATTAGACGGTTAGTACTGACAGTTCAAATATACAGGAATCCCTGATATCCGAATCTACTTAACTACAGGATTTCAAAAAAATCAGTCTGAGTGTCGACATCCTAGCAATAACCATTATCACCAATCTAGGAATTTACCTCGTCATAGTTTGTTCTAATCTCTTAAAATTTGTTGTTATAGCCCGAAGGTCTGTATCAATCAGAATTTTACTTTTCATCTTGAATGTGACATTTTCATTGTAGGCATCACCAATTTGAGAAAAAACTAAACCACCGATACCGGATAATATTTTTTCGACTGTCTTCGGCTCCTGTGTCCCGATTACATAGCGGGAGTGAGATTCCGAGAAAAGCAAACTATCTATGTTAGAGCAAGAATTTGGAATCTTATCGATAAAAATGTTAAAACCTACTCCTCCCAAAATTGCCATTTCAGAAATAGCCACTGCAACTCCGCCCTTGGAGCAGTCATGAACACAACTCACCGCGTTCTTGCCGATGAGTTGCAGTGTACTTCTAAGATTCAACCTATCAATATTCATGTCGACCTTTGCAACATTGCCGCCGGTTATGCGGTGCACATACTCGTAATATTCTGAACCACCGGTTTCGTTAGCCGTAGTTCCAACAATAAAAATAGCATCTCCATCTTTTAAAGAGGACTGCGTAATCAATTGTTTTTCTTCAATAAGGCCGATCGCGCCTATGACTGGGGTCGGTTTAATGGGTCCTTTAGAAGTTTCGTTATAAAAGCTCACTTTGCCTCCGACCACTGGGATCTTCATGAATTTGCAATAGTTATTTATTGCACTCACCGCCCTGCGGAAACTCCAAAATACTTCAGGGTTCTCAGGACTGCCGAACTGTAAGTGATCAATTATTCCAATAGGATACGCGCCTGTACAAGCCACATTTCGACATGCTTCTGAAAGGCATCCCAGCGTTCCATGATAAGGATCGATGTAACATTGTTTAGAATTTCCATCTAGTTTGACTGAAATAAACTTGCCATTATCCAACCTGAGAACGGATGCGTCTGCGTATCCAGGCTTTAGCATGGTTCGCAGTCCTACCTCATGATCGTACTGACGATAAATCCACTCCTTGCTCGCAATAGTCGGATTGGATAACATTGTGAGTAACACTCTTGTTAAATTTGAGGGGGTGACTGGCGGTGTGAAATCAAGCCTTAACGTAGTTAGGTAGGCAGGGCGTTTAGAAAATCTCCTAGCCAAAGGCGCGTTCGCGACTATGTTTGAAGGCATATTCGCAACAATTTTTTCGTTACATCTAATCAATAGGTTGTGATGGTCCTTGATTTTCCCCAATATCACATACTTGAGTTCATATTTATCAAAGATCCGCCGTATATTATCGATTTTTAAACGGTCAGTAATTATCAGCATTCGTTCTTGAGATTCAGACAACATTAATTCTAGAGGTGACATTCCCTTCTCTTTGACATGGACCTCACTTAGCTCGATATCAAAGCCTTTTTCTAAATTATCCGACATTTCTGACAAACAACAAGACAAACCTCCCCCTCCTAGATCTTTGAGCGCTTTAATAGCACCCTCTTCGACAGCCTCGGTTATTGCCTCAATAAGCAATTTTTCTAGAAAGGGATCCGGAATTTGGACTGCCGATCTATTATGATGGAGGTATGTCTTTGAAGCAAAAGCGGCTCCGCGAATTCCGTCTCTTCCAGTCGGGCCACCTACTAGAATAATCAAGTCATCATAATTTGCCCTGTTTCGAACAATAGAGTCGCGGCGACCAAAGCCGATTGAGGCTACGTCTACAAGACAATAATTGATAAAAGAGGGGTCAAATTCGATTTCTCCTGCGACAGTGGGGACACCAATGCAATTCCCATAGTCGCCGATCCCTCGGACAACATGTCTGAATAGCCATTCTGAGTTGGAGCTACCGTCTTCATTATTCTCTTTGTGTAGAGGTGCAAATCTAAGGGCGTCGAGGAGTGCTATCGGTCGAGTTCCCGTGGAAATTATGTCTCGTATCACGCCACCCACCCCAGTCGCCGCACCTCCGTAAGGATCAACCGCTGAGGGATGGTTATGACTCTCAATATGTACTGTTATTACGTAACCATCACCTACGTCTAGCACAGCGGCATCGTAGCCTGGACCAACTACGACGTGCTTCCCTTTACTAGGGAGCATTTTAATGAATCTCTTCGACGATTTATATGAACAATGTTCGGACCACTCTGCTGCGACAATTTCCTTTTCGATTTTGTTTGGTTCACGATTTAATTTGTACGCAAGATATCTCGACTCCTCTTTTGTTAGGGCAGCCATAACGATCTCAAATCAATTTACTTGCTGCAGATAATTCGAAAGGCATCGGAAGATCATCGAAGCTTCGTCAAAAGATCGGTTAACAGGTGCCCTTTCGGGATGAGGCATGATCCCCATTACGTTGCCTTCTTCATTGCAGACGGCTGCGATGTGATCTACGGAACCATTCGGATCGTCCTTAAAATATCGGAATACAACCTGGTTATTCCTTAAAATGGATTTTAAAAGTCGACCATCTGCAACATACCTTCCCTCGCCATGGGCAATCGGAATCTTAAACGTTTGATTCCTCTTGAATAACGATGTGAATGGTGTATTGTTGTTTTCCACCTGTATGGTTGTCCAGCGGCATACAAATGAAAGAGAATTATTCATGACTAACGCTCCTGGAAGCAGGCCACACTCAACTAGAATTTGAAAACCGTTGCAGATGCCAAGGATTGTTCGTCCACCCTTTGCCATCTTCTTCAATTCGATTGCAACAGGAGTATGTGCAGCTATGACACCTGCGCGAAGACGATCACCATATGCAAAACCGCCTGGAATTATGACGGAATCATATGCTCCCAGCTTGCTATCTGTGTACCAAACAAAGTCGGCCGGGATCTTCAACACATTATTAAGGATATAGTGAACATCCCGATCGCAATTACTGCCGGGGAAAACAACGATCCCAATTCTTGCCATACGTTGAGATGAATATGGGCCTTCCTGGGGCCTATTAAGATTCTCATTAGAGATAGGTTTCGTAGCTATCCTTGCGCCAGCAGGCCTCTTCTTCCATTGCTCTTCCCGCAGGATCTGTCCTATCATGCATTCTACAAAGTTTTTATTCTAAGGCCAAGCGAATAAGCTATGAAGAAAGAAGTTGTCAGAGACATAATGACAAGGCATGTTGTTAGCATCGCCGAAGCAAGTACCGCCTTGGAAGCGGCTAAGCTTATGACGGAGAAGGCTATCAGCTCTTTAATCGTTACAAAGGATGATTATCCCATCGGGATTCTCACGGAGAACGACTTCGTTAAAAAGATTTGCATAAAAGAGTTGCAACCGTCAAATGTAATAGTCGGGGATATTATGTCAAAAATTAGAACCTATGCAGATCCCGAGACCCCCATCGAAGTCGCCGTCCAACGCATGATAAATCATAAGATTCACCGATTGCCTGTTATGGTCAGCGGAAACGTTATCGGCATTATCACCGTCACTGATTTAGCAGAACACTTGAGAACGATATTACTAATTAGAGGCGGATTGGAAGGCCAAACTCTCCTTTCATAGCTAACTGAATCAAATAATAACCTCGTTCCTACTTGGTCATGCTATCGGCCTTCCCTAACATTGCCTTCACTGAACAGTTACTAATAACCGGATTGAAAATTCGGAGTTCTTTGCACATTTTGCGAACGCTCTCCTCAGCTACACTTTTGGATTTTGCCGTGATAATCATTTTCAGGTTTTTGGTGGACCTTACCGACTTAATATTCGAATATCCCCCTTTAACAACCAAGTCTCGAAGTATTGTCTCGCCCTCAGGATCACTTACATATGGTTTATTCTCGATAGTGACCAAAACCAGAAAATCGGATAGATTAGATTTCGTCAAGAGCACACTTGTTCCTTAAGCAAACGCAGGAGTTATTACCGAAAGTATTAATTAAATATTTGAACGAATCTGATTACGAATGTTCTTGCGGTCATGTAGCTCAGCCTGGTTAGAGCGAAGGTTTTGTAAACCTTAGGTCGTGGGTTCGAATCCCACCATGACCTCATAATTAGAATAGAGGTACAGAAACCATAAAATTTTTAAAAAAATTTCCCCCAGTATCGTCCGATTATGTTTTATTTCCGAGCTCGACAAAGATGATTATGAGATTAATTCGCAAAGGCAAAGTTAAAGATATTTATCAATTAGACAATGGTAATTTGCTGTTCCATTTTTCAGATCGAGTCTCAGCGTTCGATATACAAATGGCGAACATAGTACCTAGGAAAGGGGAAGTCTTATGCAAATTCGGCGAATTTTGGTTTGACTCACTTAACACTGAACATCACATGGTTAGAGTTCACAACAAAAGCAAGATGGAAGTAAAACGAATGGAGATGATACCATTAGAATGCGTAGTAAGAGGTTATATGTATGGAAGTTTGTTTGAACGCCTTCGCAAATCCACGGACAATCGTACTTTTTTTTCCGACAATATCACACCAATCAAGGCATCTCGACTACCGAATCCTGTTTTCGATCCAACGACAAAATCAGAAGAGCACGATGTCCCGGTGAAAAGAGAAGATGCTCTAAGTTCTGGACTCATTTCCGACAACGATTTTGACTATCTGGAGCAGACTTCAATATCAATATACAATAAGATGAGCGACATAGCTGAAAAAAGGGGGTTTATCATTGCAGATGTTAAGTTTGAATTCGGCAGGGATTTAGCACACGGTGACATCCTACTAGGCGACTCCATAGGACCGGATGAATTTCGTTTATGGTTGCGATCTGATTATTCGCCGGGGAGAGATCAGGAAAGCTTCGATAAGCAGTTACTGAGGGACTGGCTTATAAGAACTGGATTCAAGGATAATGTTGATAACTCCATAAGGGATGGGGGAAAAATTGTAGCACCTGTAATACCCTCTGAGTTATTAAGCGAGCTAACGAGAAGATATGTATGGGCCTACGAACAGATCACGGGTAATAAGTTGAGACTAGAGGATACCGTTTGCTGAGGTTACAATCGAGATTAGTACCTAATTACTCTATTCTTATCCTCAATAATCCTTGCACTCCCGGTTTCCCTAATAACTGTACTATGTCGCCAGGGATATCTGAGGAAGCCTTATTGCAGGTAATTGCAACTGTTCTAGGGCATACAAAATCTGATTTACGAATAACTATGTCGTGATGGTTTAGAAGAGACAGACGCGAATCACCCCTCGCGTCAATTGCGAAGGATAAATCACTCACTTCAATCTCTATTTTTACAACCAAATCTGCTTGTTGAAGCGAGCGCTTCAACGTTGGTTTCAAATCTCTACATGCTTTGTTTGCGTTGACGCCTATGATGCAATCCCCCCTTAAGCTAAGGGTTGGAGCTTTGGTTATCTCAATTGTCCTCGTGTGGGTACTGCGCACATTGGGGTGGCCATAAAAGATTATCTCGTCTTGAACCATGCCGGCGTGGAATTAACCCCTGATAAGAATAGAAATGTTGAAGGTAAATTTAAATTAAACATTACGAAGTAGTTAAAAATGAATTGTTACCAGCAGCAGCAGGTTATGATAGGGCGATTACAGTATTTTCACCGGATGGTAGACTTTATCAAGTTGAATATGCAATTGAGACAGTAAGACGAGGGACACTAGCCATTGGAATAAAGAGTAAAGAGGGGGTCCTCTTGGCAGTCGAAGAAAAGGCGAGAAAGCTACAGATATCGGATGTAACTCAAAAAATATTTCAGGTTGACGATCATATAGGGGTAGCTGCGGCGGGTTACATACCTGATGCTAGGACTCAGGTCGACCACGCCAGGTTTTTTGCGCAGAGTAACAGGCTGATATATGATGAGCCAGTCGATGTGGAAGGTGTAGCCAAAAACATTGCGGACATGGCGCAGCAGTTCACGCAGTACGCTGGGGTTAGACCCTTCGGCGTTGCGCTCATCCTTGCCGGCGTCGACAAAAGTGGTGCCGCTCTTTATTTGACCGATCCAAGTGGAACTTATATAGGTTATGACGCCGTCGCAATCGGTGCAGGCAGCGACCAGGTGACTGAATTTCTAGAAAAAAGCTACAAGGATAATATGTCTATGGAAGAAGGTGGTGCTCTCGCAATGGAATCTATTTCTCTCGTAAGTGAAGAGAAAACAGGTACGAGACACGTTAAGATGGCAATAATAGCTAATGATTCTAAAACCATGAGAAAAGTCGAAGAAGAAGAGATTGAAAAATATGCTGCAATGGCCAAAGGCAAACTGGCCAACAAGGGTGCCTAGTCGGTTTAAATGATAATTTCTTCAAGTTGAAAATGCATGCCTGTTCACATAGGAGACAAAGCTCCGAATCTAATTGTATCCGAATGGGTTCAGGAACCTACCAACATCGATAGAGAAACTGGAAATGTAGTGCTCGTTGAAGTCTTTCAGGTCAATTGTCCAGGCTGTTTCATACACGGGATTCCGCAAGTAGTGGAGATGCATAGTGAATCTTACCAGCATGGAGTGAGAGTTTTAGGGATTGCTACCGCGCTTTTGAGGAATAATCTCCTTTTGCTGCTAGCATCCGGCGAGGTAGTAGGCGAGACACGAAAGGTTTTGGGGCAGTACGGCTACTTAGAAGCAGGAATCAAATTACGCTATAAGATTCCATTCCAGGATGGATTGATGAGGGAAAGCCCTTTGACTGATGCCAAGCTTATGGAATTTATTGAAGCAAATCTTACAGATTTCAGGTCTTATAACGAAACAGAGAAGAAATCCATCTTTGAGCAAGCAAAACAGTACCTAGAATCAGAGCAATTTTCAGCAAAAACTTTTGAAGAGTATAGTCTGCTCAATAAAGCAGTTGCTGAATGAGTGATCTAAATTTTCCCAATCTTTGGATAGCCATTCCTGATTCTTCACTTTCAGATGAGCAGACAAAGAGGGACAAGACGATAAAAATATGCCAATTTGCCCGAGCCTGTTCTATGTTTCGTGTAAAAAAAGTCTACATATATCATGACAAGACAACAAATACCTCTTCAGAAGATTTTTCGCTCTTAAAGACAGTCTTACGTTACCTCGATACTCCACAATACCTGAGAAAATTATTGTATCCTCACACAGATCAGTTACAATATGCAGGTCTTCTGCATCCAATCAACGCACCTCACCATCGCGAGCTAGAAAGAATCAGAGATGTAAAGTTTGGAGATGTGCGGGTCGGAGTAATTCTAAAGGTCGGAGGCAAATTGCATGCGGATGTAGGTCTAAGCAGTCTTGTCAGTTTCGAAGGATCAGGTTTTCATGGTAAAAAGGTTAATGTAAAAATCGTCTCCACACATCCATCGCTAAAAGGCAAGGAAGCCACAGATTATGACATGAAAGATAAGTATTGGGGATATGAGATACAGGAAACATACAGTCTTAATAAATTATTAGAGTCAACCTCGAATACTCAGATTATTATTACCTCCAAAAAAGGCGATTATGTCAAGGATAAGGAGGCTAAGATTATGGCATGCCTTAAATCTTCTAGGAATTTATTGCTAGTATTCGGTACACCAAAAAAAGGGGTAGACGAAATGCTAGCCGTAGAAGGTCGCCGTATCGATGCATATGAATTTGTACTGAATATGTTTCCTTTTCAGGGAACTAAGACAATTAGATTGGAAGAAGCAATATTGGGATCGCTTGCTATCTTCAATCATTTTCTTTCATAGTAGTTTATCGGATATTAGGTTTTTGTCAGCTATTCTTCTTTTTGAGCGAGCGTGAAGCTAGACAGGGTTTCGAGAAGGGGAATATGGTTATTAAAGGGCAGGCGCAGTCTTGGTCTATATGGGCCACCGTAAGTACAGCGCTCCGAGACGAGGTAGCATTGCCTTCAGGCCGAGGGCTAGAGCTAAAAGCATCGAATCCAGGATCCGAAGCTGGCCTCAGAGTGCAGAAGAGAAATCAAAACTAGCCGGTTTTGCTGGCTTTAAAGCGGGAGTGATACACGTTCTAACTATCGACGATCGAGAGAAAACTCCAAACTTTGGCAAACATTTTTTAAATCCTAGTACAGTCGTTGTTACCCCGCCTGTTAGAATAATTGGTATTCGGGCTTATAGCGAGAATCAAAATGGAAAAGATGTCATTTTTGATGTTTACTCAAAAGATCTACCGAAAGATCTTCGTCGCAAATTTACTGCCAAATTTGACGAAGAAAAACTTGTGGACTCTGAATCGAAACTTGATAAGGCTGTCTCTGTCGTCGCTTTGGTTTCGGTTTTGCCGCGTGACGCCAATCTATCACAAAAGAAACCATTTGTCTTCGAAATTGCTGTAACAGGAAAAGATGCCAAAACGAGATACGATTACTTAAAGACCATACTGGGCAAAGAAATTCGAGTGAGTGACATTTTCCAGGTAGGTCAGTACATCGACGTTTCTGCAATCACTAGAGGCAAGGGTATTGAAGGTCCTATTACGAGATTTGGCGTAAAGAGAAAACAACACAAGTCTAGAAAGAGCGTGCGTGCTGTAGGCACGTTAGGTCCTATCTCGCCTGCAGTCGTAATGTATACAGTTCCGAGACAGGGTCAAAGAGGTTTCCATCAGCGAACAGAATACAATAAACGAATCCTTACGATATCCAATACTCAGAACGACGCCGCGGATCATATCAATCCAAGGGGCGGTTTCAAGCACTTCGGGCTGGTAAATGGCGATTATATAGTTGTGAAAGGTTCAATCCCGGGTGTCCCTAAGAGACTTATCAAAATGAGACAGCCGATACGCAACTTCCAGAAAAAGATCTTCGAACCAAAAGTACTAGAGGTAGTCGTCGAATGAGTTTGAACGTCGGGGTACTTGGTCTTGACGGTCGCAAGACGGATACAACCCTGTTGCCAGAAGTCTTTAAGAGCGCTTACAGACCCGATGTCATACACAAGGTCTATGTGAACATGTTGTCACACGGCTTTCAGAGACAGGGTCGTTATCCGGCAGCAGGCGAGATTGTTAGTGCCGAGTCCCGTAACACAGGTCTTGGAATGGCAAGAATTGCTAGAGCACGTGGCGAAGGTTTTCCAAGAGCAGGACAGGCAGCGGGAGTCGCGGGGGTGAGACATGGCAGAGTAGCGCATCCACCGCAATCTTGGAAAAAAATCTACAAAAAAGTTAATAAGAAAGAGAAAAATCTGGCACTGCGTTCGGCTATCGCAGCCACTGCGAGAAAAGACTTGATAGAGCAACGGGGGCACAAGGTAGGAAACGTTTCAAATTTTCCTGTTGTTGTCTCTAACGATATTGAAACAGTTTCAAAGGCAAAGGATCTAAAAAAGGTCTTAATTACTTTGGGCTTGACTGAAGACCTACGCAGAGCAATTTCGTCACGCAAGGTCAGATCAGGCTTAGCCAGACGCAGGGGGCGCAAAAACCGTGTGGGGTATAGTGCATTGGTTGTCACGGGGAGCGAAAAAGACAAGATTTGCCAGGTATCAGGTTCTCTCCCCGGGGTCCACATAAAGGGTGTGAGACAATTAAGCGTCCTAGACTTAGTTCCAGGGTCCAAACAAATTAGGCTGACAATATTCTCTCAAAATGCTATCGAAAAACTGAAGGACGCTAGACCTGTGAAGTCTGGAGTGAGTGAGATGAGTCTGCATGAGTAGTAATCGCGCGAAACCGCTAGAAAACATGAGTGCCGAAGAAGCTAGGAGGATAATTATCAAACCCTACATCACTGAAAAAGCATTCAATCTAATAGAAGGCCAGAATATGATAATATTCATAGTGGATCATCAAGCAACTAAGAAGCACATCAAGGCTGCATTGAAAAGTCTTTACGAAGTGGAGGTACAGGATGTTAATACACTCAGGAGTATTCGAGGCAAGAAAGCAATAGTGAAATTCGCCACAGCGGAAGGAGCAAGGGACCTTGCAACAAGTTTGGGCCTTGTGTAACATCTTCATGTCTCGTTAGATTTAAAAGTAGCAGACAAGTGGCAGAATTAGTTGGTTCGGGAATTCAAATTCAAAGGCTATTCGCCTGAGCAATTACAAACGTTATCTATTGAAGCATTAATTCCACTTTTAAATGCACGTGTTCGAAGATCCCTTGATAAGAGAGTTGGAAAATACATGAACGATGCAAAGAGAAAATTACGTGAAGAGATAAAATTAGCACGAGAAGGTAAGCTCAAAGGTGAATTAAAGACCCATGTCCGTGATATGATTATTCTGCCTGACATGATAGGGCTGAGTGTTAAAGTTCACAATGGGAAAGAATTTTTTGCAGTTAATATAAAGGCGGAAATGATAGGACATTATCTTGGTGAATATGCGATAACTAATAGAAGAGTACAACATGGCGCTCCTGGCGTCGGAGCATCCAGATCCTCGCTCTACGTACCACTTAAGTGAATCTCACATGCCAAATTATTCGTACGCCTTTCAGCAATTTGACAAAACCAAGCATGTGAGGGCGGCTCTAAGAGAAAAAAACATTTCCCCAAAACACTCAAGAGAAGTCGCTATAGCAATTAAGGGATATTCAATCGAGAAAGCGCGGGAGTTTTTAGAAAATGTTATCGCTAAGAGGCTTGCAGTTCCATATAGGCGGTACAACAACGAGGTGGCCCATAGATCAAACATACAAGATGGCTTTTTTGCAGGTAGGTTTCCTCAAAAAACCGCTAAAGAATTCTTGAAACTTCTTGATAATCTGGAATCCAATGCTGAATACAAGGGTATGGATCTTGATAGACTCAGAATTGTAAGTGCCGTCGTTCACAGAGGGACAAAGCTTGAACGATTTACTCCGAGGGCAATGGGAAGAGCAAGCCCAAAAATCGGCATGTTAGTCCATATAGAATTGGTAGCAAAGGAAGGTTTAGCATAATATTGAGCGCCGTTAAGAACGTGATGAAAAATAACTATCGCAACCTAGAGTTAGATGAATACTTGGCCTCAACGCTGAAGGACGCAGGCTACGGAGACGTAGAGGTTCAGAAAACACCTATAGGTACTAGGATAACGCTATATGTTACAAGACCTGGTCTAGTTATTGGTAGAAAGGGAACAGGTATTAAAGACCTGACGACTAAACTTGAGGAGAAATTTGGTTTGACGAATCCACAAATATCTGTCCTTGAAGTGTCTGTTCCTGAACTGAATCCAAAAATTATGTGCAATAGGATTGCTCAATTAATAGAAAGGGGTACCGCCTTTAGAAGGGCAGCCATGTGGTCAATGAATACGATTATGAATGCTGGAGCGCTAGGGGTGGAGGTATCGATTGCGGGAAAACTTCGAAGCGAACGTGCTCACTTTGAAAAACACTCCTCAGGAGTGATGCCCAAAAGCGGCCATCTTGCTGAGCAAATTGTTCGGATCGGAATTACCTCGGTTTTGACAAAAATGGGGCTGATGGGCATACAATTAAGGATTGCGTTGAAAGGTGAGCTTCCGCAAGAGTTCGAGTTCTCAGAATCCTCCACGCAGGTTGATTCAGCGCAATCTCAAATTCCTACCGACGTAGGTGCTGAACAAAGTACGACGCCTGCTACGGCTGCTGGAGATGTTGCCTTAAAGCCTAGACAAACAGATAGGGGAACAATAGTAGCTCAGGGAAATACAAATGGCCAGACTTAGACTAAAAACCCTACGGGAAATGAACCATCCCGATTTGACCGACAAATTGTCCGAATTAAACGCGGATTTGGCAAAACTTAGGGCCGAAGGCGCGAAAGGCACCCTAAAAAAACAGACTGGGGATATACGTTGGATTCGAAGGGATATTGCTCGGATAATGACTATTCTCAATGAAAGAGGTTCTAAGAAAAACCATGATAACACCTAAGAATATTCTCTCACACGAGCTCATCGGTCTTGGTGCAACCATCATAACCAGCCCCCAACCCACGATCCTTGGCTTATCCGGAACTATTATCTTCGAAACCAAAAATATGATTACCTTAATGACAAGTGCAGGACCGAAGAAGATATCAAAAATCTCAGCAGAGAAGATGAGAGTGCTCCTCCCGTCCAGCGCTTGCTTTATAAGGGGTCCATCTCTTATCGGAAGACCAGAAGATCGTGTCGCGCGTACTCACTGAGTTGAATAGAATTGGCTAGGAATTTTGGCATTGCAGTTACTCCTCCACGGAAAGCTTGTGCTGACATCCTATGTCCTTTTCACGGTAAACTTTCTGTAAGGGGGAAGCTTTTATCTGGAATAGTTGTTAGTGCTAAGGCAAAGAATATGGTTGTTGTTTCAAGAGAATTTCCACACCAAGTGGCCAAATATCAGCGTTATGAAAGAAGCAGATCAAGAGTACATGCATATCTTCCAGAATGCATTGATGTCACAGAGGGTGACGAAATAACAATTGCTGAATGCAGACCATTATCGAAGACTGTTTCGTTTGTCGTAATCGAGGGAATCGAAGGAATTGGCACCTAAGACAAGGGCAGTTTCAGCCAAAGGAGTTGAAGAATTCCGGCCGTACATCACAAGGGTTCTCCCAATAACAGCAGAATTAGTTTGTGCGGATAACACAGGCGCGAAGGTCTTGCGTATAGCACAAGTTGGCAGATACAAGGGTAGACATTCAAGACTGCCTGCAGGCGCAGTGGGCGACTTGGTCACGGTGACTGTCAAAAAGGGCGCCGCCGAACTACGCAAGCAGATATTCGGAGCTGTGATTATTAGGCAAAAATATGCCATCAAGAGGCTCAACGGCGTTCGCTTATCATTCGAAGATAACGCTGCAGTTTTAGTAACGCCCGAAGGCGAAATCAAGGGAACCGACATAAAGGGTCCAGTTGCTGCTGAAGCCGCTGAAAAATGGCCAAGGATAGCGAACCTTGCGTCGCTTATAGTCTGAGCGCGATTGAATTATGGCAAAAATTAATCCAAAACTTTTGCATGTTCCGAGTCACTTAAGAGACTCCAGGATAGGTTCAACGCTTTCAGACAATCTGCGCGAACAGTATGGTAGTAGAAGTTGCAGACTAGTAAAGGGAGACAGTGTTAGAGTCCTCCGTGGTGAATACTCCGGAATAGAAGGAAAAGTGGAGAAAGTTAACACGCAGAAAGGAACATTATCAATCGAAGGGATCCAACGCGAGAAAGTGAAAGGGGGAAATGTGAAGGTTCAGATCCATTCGTCAAATCTGATTATAACAGGACTGAATCTGGATGACAAATACAGGAAGAATAAACTCCAACGCAATCCGAACCTTAGCAAAGAGAGCACAGATTCCAAGCATACTCCGAAAACGCAAAAACGGGAGGCTAAAGCATAATGGGGAAGAAGGGAGGAGACACCAGACTAAAGAGACAACTGGCACCCAGATTCTGGAATATTCGGAGAAAGCAAAGTCAATTCGTGCTCAAGGTTTCACCCGGTCCGCACAGAAAACACTGGTCATACCCTCTTGGAATAATTCTTAGAGATGTGCTAAGCGTGTCAACCACTATGCATGAAGCTAAAACAATCCTCTCAGCAGGGAAAGTAAAAGTAGATGGTATACAGAGAAGGGATGTAAAATTTCCCGTGGGCCTGATGGACGTGATCGAACTGACCCCTACAGGACAATCCTACCGGTTTGTTCCGAAGGGTTCTAAATTGTTGGTTCCAGTTGAGATACAAGATGCCGAAAAAATGTTAAAGTTTGTTAAAGTTTCCAGTAAGGTCACAACGAAAGGCGGCAAGCTACAATACGGCTTTCACGATGGAAAGACCATGATTAGTGAGCAACCGCTATCGGTAGGAGATACCTGTCTGTTGGACTTTCAGAATTTTACAATCAAAAACACAGTCAGATTCGAAAAAGGAAATTTAGGGCTGATCACAAGCGGAGATAATGCAGGTAGCTTTGGAACAATAGAAGATATCAAAGATGGACTATTTTCACTCCCAAAGCGTGTTATTCTGGCGTTGGGGAGCAGATCAGTCGAACTACCCACTGATATCGTCATGGCTGTTGGCTTGGAAGCTCCGGTAATCAAGGTGAATTAGTTAGTTTGAATCAAAGCTCAACTGAAGTAAATACAAATCCCATGACAAGGATTATCGTTGGCAAGGTAGTCGTCAATATTGGGGTAGGAAAATCAGGAGAACCTTTAGAAAAAGCTAAACGTGGGCTAGAAGAGTTAACGGGGCAAAGGCCGACAGTCCGAGGAGCCAGAAATAGCGTTCGAGATTTTGGCATTCATAAGGGTGAGCCTATTGCTGCCATGGTGACTCTTAGACGTGACGCAGCTCTTCAGTTCCTGCAACGTACAATGGCGGCAAAGAGGAATAGCCTCAAGGCGTCTTCTTTCGATAACTTCGGAAATTTGTCTATGGGGATTCATGAACACATTGATCTCCCAGACACTAAATACAATCCAGATATAGGTATCTTTGGCATGGATGTCAGTATCGCACTTACTAGGCCAGGATACACTATTGCAAAGAAAAGAGTTCATAGGAATATTGGTAAGGGACACAGGATAACAAAGGATGATGCGATTCAATTCTTTCAAAAACAGTTCGGGGCTGAGATAATATGATCACACCTAAACCCCGAGACTATTCGGAAACGGGAAGGAAAAAACTTGCGCATGGGAAAGGAACTAGGTGGTGTAAAAGATGTGGTTCATATACGGGCCTTATTCAACAGTATGATCTAATGCTTTGCAGGCAATGTTTTAGGGAAGTAGCTCTCAGCTTGGGCTTCAATAAATTTGAGTAAGTCGGGTGATTAAGAGATGCCAGCACTAAATGTTTTGTCCAATCTGTTTACTACGATATATAACAATGAATCTCGAAGAAAGAAGGAGTGCATAGTGATTCCCGCGTCAAGGTTTTCGAGCGACATCCTGCGTGTAATGCAAAAGCATCAGTATATTGGCGAATTCGAACAAATCGACGACGGAAGGGCAGGAAAATTCAGAATTCAGTTACTGGCAAAGATTAACAAGTGTGGAATCATAACCCCCCGTTTCAGTGTAAAGAAAAACAGCTATCTAAATTGGGAAAGACGATTTCTGCCTGCGTATAACATGGGTTTAATTCTTGTATCTACTAGCGCGGGCATATTATCTCATCACGAAGCCCAAGAACAAGGGATAGGAGGGGTCTTAATTGGTTATATCTTCTGAAGAAGAAATTAGAGCAGAACTTCAAATACCTGAGAATATAAAGGCAGAAATTCTTGACAATGTAATTATTGTCGAGGGCAGACTCGGAAAACTGAAAAAGAACATTATGAGGATACCGGTTGTTGTACTCGTTCAAGACAAGAAGATTGTAATACGACCTTATGGCAGGAGAAAGAAAGACCTTGCAATAACAAATACGGTCAGAAGCATAATACGAAATATGCTAACTGGGGTAGAGAAGGGCTTTACATACAAGTTAAAAATAGTATCGGCTCATTTTCCGATGTCAGTGAAACTCAGAGGAGACAAAGTCAATATAGAAAACTATTTCGGTGAAAGGTCTCCGCGTACATCTCAAATAGTAGGGGAAGCTACAAAGGTTACAGTCGTTGGCGAGGATGTGCTTGTGCAAGGTCCAAGTTTGGAGGACGTCTCTCAGACTGCTGCGAATATAGAGCAATCAACAAAGATGAAAGGAAAAGACCAAAGGGTTTTTCTTGACGGTTTATACATATATTCAAAAGAAAGAGGAATTTAGCTCTGTCTTTTGTAACGTTCAATATTCGAGTTCTGAAATATAGGTCTTTATAGTACAACCTATCATAACATTTATTTTGTGCTTGAATTTGCTGCATAGTGCGCCGCTGTAGCTCAGCATGGTAGAGCAAATTCATATGTGATTTCACATTGGAGTTCAGCTGGCTGTTAACCAGTGGGTCATCAGTTCGAGTCTGATCAGCGGCGCGTTACAATCACAATGCATGAAAGATGCACACAGGCCATTATTCGAACACTACAACGTCAAGTGCAATCGCGTCTGAGAGCAAATCCAAATGTCTGCTGGCCAATATATACCCATTTTTGATTTCACTCGGCGAAATCCATCTGTTTGAAGATGAAAAAAGTCTTTCTTTCCGCATTCGCTTTTCAAGTTCTTCCACATCCAATTCCCTTTCCTCAATTTCTTCCGTTAGGATGTGTTTTATTGTTAGCAGGGTTTTCTTCACCAACAATCGCCGTCCAAACCTCTGAGAGAAGTCTCTGGCGTTTTCATCAAAGTCCAATACCTTCATCTTTATTTGGAACTTGTTTAGAGCATCACGGCTTGAGAGTAGCCTCTCATCAACAAACCTGTCATAGCTCATTTCTTACCACTCACATGGTATATTTCCTGTATTAAGCCTTTTTAAACTCTAACAGGACGACTGTCTTCTTTTGCATGTGTCGAAATGGTAAAAAAGACATCCACTTTCTCGTATTCCGCATTCAACCATTCGGACTTTCGTTCCAGGATGTGTATTAGCAGGTAACGATCCAATCAGTTTAATGCCCTGCATATCCACAACGCCATACAAATCTTCACGGTCATAAATATGAGAGGTTGTACACTCGATTAACGTTCCTGTCGTTTCGATTTTCTCTAAGCTTGTTTCGAAAAAACAATCGCAACAAAATTCTGTTGGAGGCCATATTTTTTTTCTACAGTTTTTGCAAACTGCGACTCTAAACTCCCCTCTCCTGATGAAATCATAAAATTTCCTCATTGGTCTATTCCTAGAATCAAGACGGTTGCAGATGTGCCTGCTGCTGCGAGATTGTGAACTAGACCTGTTTTACATCCTTTTACTTGTCTTAGGCCTGCATTTCCATCTAACTGCATAGCTATTTCAGCCACTTGCGCTACGCCAGTTGCACCTATGGGGTGACCACAACCAAGGATTCCACCGCGGGGATTTATCGAGATCTCCTCCTGATTCACAAATTTTCCACCTTCGCCTTTTTTTGCAAAATGAAGATCCTCATATGCTAGGATTTCAAGGATTGTAAAGGCATCATGTAGCTCGACCACGTCGATACTGAGAGGATCGGTCGCTGCCATTCTATAGGCATCCGCTGAAGCCTGTTTGGCAGCATGGATAGAAGTAAGATCGTTTGCAACCTTGCTGAAACTAGCACAGTTGGTTTGTTGTCCGATTCCTCGTATCCAGATAGGATTCTCCGAAATCTTCCTAGCCTTCTTATCCGAAACTAGTAGTATCGCAGATGACCCAGTACAAAGAGATGAACAATCTAGCAGCTTTATCGGAGGTACTATCTGCCTCGAGTTTAATACTTCATCATATGTTATTGGCTCACCGAATAAAGCATCAGGGTTTTTGGCAGCTTTCAAATGGTTCCTTACCGAGACCATCGCCATCTGTTCTTCCGTAGTGCCATACTTTCTCATATGTGCCTTGGCGAAGAGTCCAGCCCAATGTACGGGAAGGCCATATTCTCCTCTAGTAATGTCCCAAGTAAGCCTGCGACCAGGTGTGTCAATCTTTTCAGCTCCAACCACCAACGCAGAATCACAGAGACCTGAAGCAATATAGGAAAAGGCACACGCAATAGCATTTGTTCCAGAGTTGCACAAATTATCTATCCGGTGAGAGATTTTTGGACTCAATCCTAACATCTCGGAAATAATAGAGGAACTGTATTGCTCCACAGAACAGCTTGAAAACAGTACCGCGTCGATTTCTTTTTTTAAGATCTCGTACTCTGCTAGGATGTTCCGGCACGGCTCACAAGCGATCTCGAACAAGGATGTCTCTGACTTTCGCCTGAATTTAGTTGTAGCATAACCTGCTATCGCTACTTTATGCACTGGGAAAAGTTGAGAGCATCTCCCTAAAAGAAGTTTCTGAATCGCCGACGGGATTGACCTGTATAATGGGCAAAGAAATTCCACATGAATAAAATCTTCGAATAGAATGTATGCACTGCTCGGAATTACCGGATATTGTGAGCGAATCTAACATTTCTTCAGAAACATATTTCGTAGCAGCGTCCACTCCATTGAACCTGTACTCTTCTGTAATTCGGTGGACTTCTGAAGCAAAGCCATTGGTAGAAAGAAACTCATTGTAGTATTTGCCTATCGCGATGTAGAAGGCGAGAGTCTTCGCAGCTCGTTGGCGCGCTTTTTCAGGTTCTTTATTTGATACGGCCCCAATAAAGACACATGCAATTTCAAACCGTCGATCTAGATTTTTTGTAGCGGATTTTATATGCGCAACGGTTCTCCTCAGCTCTTCTAATGGCCGTAAATATAACAAGACTCCATCGGCAATAGCACAAGACAGCGCTATCATTTTCTTGTTTAGAGCTGCCATCATGATAGGAATAAAGCGTCGTGGGGGTTTGTATAGGAGTTTGAAATTCTGGACATTAAAAAATGTCCCGGAATAGTTGACCTTCTCCCCAGTTATCATTTGACGAAGGCACTCAACATATTCTTGCATTCTTTGAAGAGGTTTCGAAAATGTTATCCCATGCCACTTTTCGACAATAGCTTCGGTGCTTACGCCTAAACCTATGACTGTCCGATTTTCTGAGAGCAAATCTAGCGTAGTTGCTGCCATTGCCACAGTCGCTGGCGTCCTAGCAAATGCGCTGACAACGGATGTCCCAATCCTTACACGATTAGTTATCTGTGATATGGCACCTAGAGTGGAAAATGCCTCACGCCCCCAAGATTCTGGAACCCACAAGGAATCAACATCCATGCTGCGATCAGCAAGTTTTGAGAATAAAAGAACCTCTTTCATCGATAACAAGCTACCTGGGTTATAACCTATTCTAACGGATTGCATTAAACATTGACCGCGGATTTCAATTCTTTTGTTGCTTCTTCAATGTCTTTGTGAGAGTCTATAGAACGCCAGAATGACTTTGCGTATCTTATGCCCTGCAATTTTTTGTTTTTCGCCATCTCGGGTAAGGCTGTGATTTCAATATTTCCATTTTCAGGCAGGTAATGGAACACTTCTCTGGTGAAATGATAAACACCAGCGTTTATCCATTTATCTTTGATTATAGGCTTTTCCAGGAAACCAAGTACGTTAGAATGATCATCGACTTCGACAACCCCATAAGGACTCCTTAATGGAACTAGTGCTAAGGACGCGGTATTGCTGTTAAGCAAATTATTAGGATCAAGATCTGTTAGTATGTCTCCATTTACCATAAAGAAGCCTTCCTCTTTTACCCCGCCTAAAAGGCTTTCAGCATTCTTAAGCGCACCGCCTGTCCCCAAAGGCTCTTCTTCTACTGCATAGCCGACTTTGACTCCGAATCTAGTTCCACTTCCTATATAGTCGATGATTTGTTCTTTAAGATATCCAACACATATAACCATCTCGTTCGTTCCGTGTTTCTTAAACCACTTGATTTGCCATTCTATAATTGGGATATTTAATACTTCGATCATTGGTTTGGGTCTTTCGTCGGTTAAGGGCCTCAATCTCTTGCCCAACCCTCCAGCCAAAATAATCGCCTTCATCGTTTGGCAGTCATACTGTTTTGTATAAAAGAGTATGCAGAACAGCAACCTTTTTTTAGCAGAACGGAGTGAAAGGAGAACGCAAAAATTATTTTTTGATCTAATGTTTTCTCTCGATTAGAGCCCTATCCGACTTGACTTTCGCGATGCCTAGACCCACTAAAACTATACCAGTACCGATGGTAGAACCAATGGTGATCGTTGCATTTCTCGTGGTTCCGGAACCCTCGGCGATTAATATTATCATACCAGCTATGATTATACCACCGTTAATTATCAGAAGCATCACGATTACTCGAGAAGGATCTCGCCGTGTTATCACGAAACCTATTATAGACATTATTACAGCACCGCCGCCGAACACACCACCCCTAGCCGCCTTATTGATGGGCAAGAACCCCGAGTGACTAGGCGGCCCCACTCCGCTAGAGGAGACTGCGACATCGGCGCCGTATATCATCAATAATATTAAAGAGGCCACCAGCAATCCAGTAGCCACCTTGACTTTTATCATAATGATAGTTCCAGTAGTGACATATAATAAACTTATTTTGACGCTTAGTTCCTGAAAATCATCCAGACAGAGTTATTTAAATCCCGAGATTGCCAGTTCTAAGATTTGCATCCACCTTACGGATACACTCGCGAAGTCAAATCCAAACGAAAAAACTCTAGACATGTCATGTCAAGCCCCTAATCCATTTCATGCCGAGTGTTTGAAGATATCCCTGCAGTTCGACGTTGATGGAAGGATGCTGCTAAGTCGCCTCCCCTTTCAGATCATTTTTGAAGCATCTCAGAGACAAAAGTTCCAATTTGCAGCCTGGGCAAAATTTTATCAACAACGATCTTTTCTATTTTGAAATGAATATTTGAGACCTCGGCAACTTTTGGGATAACACAAAGAACTTCAACCCCGGCCAACTTTTTGACTGCAGTTAGTAATTGTTTATCTACGGCTGTTTCTCTTTGAGGAAAGCCGTTCATGACCAAACCCATAACATCTAAACCATAAGCCTTTGAAGCATTAACTGTAAGAAGTATGTGATTGAGTGTACCGAGGCTACATCTGGCAACAACAATGGTGGGCATGTTAAGAATTTTTGCGAAGTCTGCAAATGTTTCTGTTTGTGTCAGTGGAACCATTAGGCCTCCTATTCCCTCCACAATTACGATATCATGCTTGATCGCAAGATTGTGGAAGGCATCAAGAACAGTAGACATGTTAACTTTTGTCTGTTTTGTAACCGCTGATGCGACGTAAGGAGCGGCGGGCACGGAATAAAAAAAAGGATTCATCTCTCTGTCTGTGTCTGTTGCATGGGCTGCTCTAGCCAATATTGCAGTATCCTTTGACCTGTACTTCCTTGAAAATATTCCTTTTGCAGCTGCAAAAGGTTTCATTATGCCTACATTAATACCCCTTGCGCGAAGAACACGAACCAGGGCACCCGCTATGACAGTCTTTCCAACACCTGTGTCTGTTCCTGTAATAAGTAGTCCCCGCATGGAAATGCTATTAGAGCAATTTGAGTACCATTTAATTGAAATGCGACTAGCTCACGCCGACAAGCGGTGCATCTGGCACCCCTATACACAAATGGAAGACTGGAAAAAATGGGATAACAGAGTGATTGTAGGGGGAAAAGGATTCTATTTGATCGATAACGAAGGAAGGAGGTATCTTGATGGAATTGCGAGCATGTGGTGCAATGTCTGGGGCCATGGTAAGAACGAAATCGTCAGCAAGATGTCAGAGCAGCTCCGAACTCTTCAACACTCAACACTCTTTGGATTAGCCAGCGCTCCTTCAATAACTTTAGCTGAAAAGCTGCTAAAGTTCTCTCGAGGGATGCAGAGTGTTTTTTATTCTGACAACGGTTCCACAGCTGTTGAGGTAGCAATGAAGATGGCAGTTCAGTATTGGCGTAACAAAAGTAGGCCAAAAAAAACACATTTCATTGCGCTCGAACATGGTTATCATGGTGATACACTGGGTGCGATGTCTTTAGGGTACATAGCCAAGTACTTTCGTGCATACAAGCCCATTCTAACTAAAGTATACAGAGCGCCCAGTCCATGGGACAAAAGCCCATCCGCAAAAAGCAAAGCCAACATTGTAAATACATGTATTGAACAAACTGAGCGTATTATCATGAAATACGGCTACGGCTGTGCCGCGCTAGTCATAGAGAGCGGCGCACAAATAGCTGGGGGAGGGATAATTTACGAAAAAGGCTATCAGCGAAAAATTTCTGACCTCTGTAAGAAACATGATCTACTTCTGATCGTCGATGAAGTCGCTACAGGATTTGGTAGACTCGGAAATATGATAGAATATCTAGCACAACGGTCTACCCCAGATATCGTTTGCTTCGGCAAAGCCCTAACTGGGGGATACAGTCCTCTCGCCGTGACTCTTACTACAGCAGAGATCTACAATGCATTTCTTGGGAATTACTCTGAAAACAAGCAGTTCTATCATGGACATACTTTTACAGGCCACCCGATCGCTTGTGCAGCCGCGATAGCAAATCTTGACTTATACAAAAGACACAACTTGTTGCAGAAAATTAGAGAGAACAGCCATTACCTAGGGCGGCGACTAGAGGAAGTCTCCAGGTCGCCAATCGTGTCAAGTTTGAGACATAAAGGGCTACTAGCAGCATTTGAGCTTCACAATAACAAGAAGCCCATCAACTACATGAAAAATAAAGAACCCATACAATACTTTATTATGCGTGAATCCATGAAAATGGGCGTCTTTCTAAGATCCTTGGCCAATACGATGATTGTCATACCGCCGTTAGCTATTCCGAGGAGAGATCTTAGAACTTTGTTAGATGTTCAGCTTCGTCTCTTGCAGAAGATTGAACAGGATAGCAAATAGTGAGTTCTCGTAACTCCTTGTAAAGCGTTGCTTTCGAAACCCCAAGTGCTTTTGCTATTTTGGATCTAGGAGTATTTGCTGATAACAACTTAATCAGGTAGTCTTTATCGAGTGTTTTGTGTGGTCTCCCTATTGCCTTTCCTGAGGCTTTTGCTCTAGCCATGCCATCCTTAGTCCGCTGTACTAACATTTCGCGCTCCCTCTCTGCTACCCATGTGAGAATGCCGATCATCAGCCTTCTTACACTAGGTTCGGTGTTTTGCAAAAAAGACTCTCTTGGCGAACATGAGATTAGCGGTGCATATTCCTCAATTGCCTTGATTGCATCAAGGGTGTCCCAAAAAGTTCTACCAACACGTGAGAGCTCATACACCAATATGGCATCTATCGATGCAATCCTCACGAGTTCTAGCATCTCTTGAAATGCCTTTCTTTTTACTGCCGGGATTTTCCCACTCACTGCTGAATCTTCAAAAAAATCAATTACTTGGTACCCACGTTCATCTGCCCACTTCTGTAGTACCATCTTCTGATTCAGAATCGTCTGTTCTTCTGTACTTACCCTCAGGTATCCAAAAGCACATTTCACAAGTAAGGACCAGTTACTTTACCCTTAACTATACTGGTGTCAATAAAGTGCGATAATAAGTATAAAAAGGCGCGTACAGGCGAAATTTAGTTGAACACAAAGTCGAAGGTAAAAAAATGGGAGTATTTTTTAGTCCTTCCAAAAAAGGACCCGTATCTGAACATTCTACAAGATGTGTATCTGTAACGAAATTCGTTCTACGGCCCATCGACATAAGCTGTTAGCCGCGATTATTCCCACCAATACACTTCCCCGAGAACATCTGCTCATATTCACGCTTTTTGTAGGATAATATGCTACCTAACCCTTAGTTTTATGCCGTTTCACACTAGATGGAAAGCGCATAATCGCTCGCTCACATTTCTACACTCGAATTCTGAAATATCCCAACCGTCATAATTTGCAAGATAATTTACGAATATTCAAAAAGTTAAATGTGGTCAATATATTTTCAATTCCATGCAGAATCATGACTTCATCCATGATAAGACCGATAACGTCCTCGCCGGCTTGGCTGTTTCTTTTGAAGAAGCGGAGCGATTACTTTTCACAGAGGATATTGGAACCCTAGCCCAATGCGCGAACACGATTACAAGAGCTTTTAATGCGAATAAGGTAGATGTCGAAATGCTGCTAAACGCAAAGTCCGGCGCTTGTCCCGAGAACTGCTCCTTTTGTTCACAATCATCGTTTTATGATAGTAGGATAAATAAGTATCCACTTTTGCCCACAGAAGTAATATTACAACGAGCACAGATAGCGAAAGAAGGTGGTGCTTCAAGTTTTTGCCTTGTTTGTGCTTATAGGGCACCACCAGAAAAAGATTTTCAACAGATTTGCAAAACTATTGTGGAAATAAAGAACAAGGTGGACATTGATATTAATGTCTCGCTGGGATTCATGACGCATGCAATGGCTAGTAAACTAAAATCTCTTGGGGTCAAACGATACAATCATAATCTAGAGGCAGCCGAAAGTTACTTTTCAAAAATATGTAAAACACACGATTTCGCTGACAGAATGAAGACTGCGCAGATTGTAAAAGACGAGGGGCTGGAACTATGTTGTGGAGGAATCATTGGAATGGGGGAAACTCCTCAACAGAGGCTAGAACTGGGCTTTTCTATTGCTTCGCTTAGGCCAGAAGAGGTTCCGGTGAATATCTTAGTGTCCCAGCAGGGAACTCCTCTAGCACAAATTCCTCAGATCGCAGTCGATGATGCTGTAAGAACAATTGCGGTTTGGCGATTTTTAATGCCTAAGACAATTCTGAAGCTAGCCGGCGGAAGAGAGCTGCATTTGAAGGATAATGGCAGACTGGCTTTGAGAGCAGGCGCAAACGGGTTGATCACCGGTGGATATCTCACGGTCGGCGGAAATAGCCCGGACAAGGACCTTCAGATGATACACGAAATTGGTCTTCACAGGTAATACTATTAAACTTGAGCTCGCTGAGCTTAAAAAATATAACTTGTATAGGAGACCGCATAGGATTGAGGTCTACGGAGCTAGAGCATTAATCAATGGCATTGAAAAAATCCATTTATGTTCAAATGATTATCTCGGATTATCTAGGAATCCGCGAGTCCTTAAGGAAGCTCGATTTTCGTTACGCCATATGTCACAGTGCAGTTCTAGGTTAGTAGCTGGAAATGCTCCAAAGTTATTAGAGCTCGAAGAGCAAATCGCAAAACACAGAGATACAGAATCATCACTCCTTTATCCGAATGGCTATATGGCAAATCTGGGGGTCATTACTTCACTCGCCAACAAGCGTACAACGATAATCAGCGACGAACTCAACCATGCAAGCATAATAGATGCGTGTAGGCTAAGTCGTGCAATTATCAAGGTTTTCCGTCATAACGATCTCGAAGATCTAGAGATCCTACTACGCTCAACTACT
Organism: Candidatus Nitrosopolaris wilkensis; assembly: GCA_003176995.1. Classification (GTDB taxonomy): domain Archaea; phylum Thermoproteota; class Nitrososphaeria; order Nitrososphaerales; family Nitrososphaeraceae; genus Nitrosopolaris; species Nitrosopolaris wilkesensis. The sequence goes on along the minus strand of QHBN01000013.1, from coordinate 44,139 downwards.
GGCGATAAGATTGTAATTACTGAAGGTGTTTTCAGTATGGATGGAGACTTTTCCGCCCTAGATCAGATTTGTTGCCTTGCGAAGGAGTATAATGCCATGATGATAGTAGATGATGCTCATGGGGATTTTATATTTGGCTCGCCTGGCTCCTATTCTGGCGTACCGGGGTACTTTGATGTTAAAGGGATGATAGACGTTAACGTCAGCAGTTTGAGCAAGGGGTTAGGATGCTTCGGTGGATATGTCGCAAGCTCTACGTTGGTTAGGGAACTTTTGATCAATAAATCACGTCAATTCATTTATACCTCCGCGTTGCCAGAGCATTTGTCTGCAGCAGCTCTGGCAGCCATTCCTTTTGCAGAAAAAGGAAATCTGCAACATAGGCTATTTAGAAATGTTGAATTTTTTTACAAAAAATTGACAGATCTAGGCTTTTCGATTAACAAGAACGCCAGCCAGATTATCCCTTTGATGATAGGTGATGAAAAATTAGCGGTCGATTTTTCTAACGAGTTAATGCTCGATGGTGTTTTCGTTCAACCTATTAGGTACCCTACTGTGGGGAAGGGAAAGGCTCGACTCAGGCTGACTGTGACCTCCTTGCACACTAAGAGTGACCTTCTCACTGCGGCTGACTCTTTCGAGATCATTGGGAAAAAAAATAATATTATCTAATTAATGATGGATGCACAAACACAGTCATTTAGAATGGCTTGTGCCGTTTCCCGAAATATCCCACTCGCGGTCGGTTTTGAATCTACATAAAAAAACACATATTGCTAAACTCGAGTTTAGAAATATATATTAACAAGATACCCGTCCCTTGATGCTGTGGATTCAAAGCCGTTCACATTTATGCTGCAGCTAACGAAAACACAACAAAAAGAAGTACAAACTTATCTCGAGTCGCTTTCTGTAGGTATGATTTTGTTTGGCTTACGATTTGCGTACAAACGCGAAAGAGCAATTTCTGGCGGATATCTTCTGCCAGGTCGCAAAAGCATAGTAAAAAAAGAGACCGTCATGCTTAATCATACTCAGGCAGGGTGGCGATTAAACAACTGGAAGGCTATGATACGGTCCTATCGCGACAAAGGATACAGCTATCCTACTATATCCCGAATAAAAAAAGAGATCAGGGTAATTGCCTATGCTACTAAATGAAGGGCGCAAAAATTTTTGGTGAACTCTAAAAAAGTGAGGCTTCCGTTTTTCTTGTCTGCATCGTGTTTGTAGGTAAGTCTGGGAACTTTTCTTTCATGTTTTCCTCTACTATTGCACTTGCTTCTTCGATGATTTTCATTGCATCTTCATTCATCCCTGTGCTTCCAGCGGCTATCTCGGCAGTTGGGATATGTCCAGAGTCTGTCATAATATTACCCAGTAAATCTGAGATCTGGCCTAGTGATTGATCCGCTTCTGGCATCATCGATGAGAGCCTCCCTTGGATTCCCTTAATTACTGACATCGCTGGACTCAGCGTTACAACCACATCACCTAGCTCAGTAATCGTGTTCAATCTCAGTTGTATTTGTTCTAGGGCTAATTTTGCTGAAGTTACCATCTTGTTCATCTTCCGTACTTGAGACAATTCGCTAGACAATACTCTCGCATAGTGAGAGTCATGGTTTTGCACCGAATGAACAATGCGTTTAAAGATCAGCTGATCCTTTTCCTGCATCTTCGCTGATATAGTTTCAAGTTTCGAAATTTGAAGATGTAATTTGTTTTGCGCTTCTTCAATCCTCGGCTTAAGTGGTGGCTGTGGCTTTAGGCCATCGAGGAGTTTATTTCCCACGCTTTCTCCTTGTGGTTTTATCCATTTGTTACCGAATGACATATCTAAATTGACACCTGCGGATACTATCGTAGACAGACTAAAAATCCACATGTGTATCAAACTTGTGTCACCGTGGCGACTGCAATTAGCGGTTACAAGTGAAAAACGTGTCAATTTAATGAGGTAAAGACATCCACAGGTCCTACATCCACAGTGTTCAATTTGGGCTGATTGGGAAAGCGCCGCAGGTCCTACAGTAATTGGTTTTAGCTGATACACAGCCGCTACATCCAGGGCATCGAACGTCAGAACAATATTCCTTGTATGGGGGGCAAAAATAACTTCTAAAAACGTCGTAATAATAAAGATGCTCTTTATCCTTGACAATGACGCCCTCTGCTCGGGCCTGCTCTGCTCTCGAACGAAATGCAATGTCGTTAAACTGGGTTTCCAAAAAATGGTTTAAATTGACGGTGGCTGCTCCTTCCTCCTGGGCAAGTTTCGGTCTCCATACTATTTCACCTCCAAGCTCTCCTAGAAAGCACTTTCTTAGGATAAATTTACCCCACATCTTCCCGGAGAACTCGCCTATTTTTTTTGCCGGAGCGATGGATTTGGCATAGTTGAGAAATATATCGTCCAGAAAAGGCGCCTTGACTTCGATATCGAGTGTTTTTGCAAGACTTATTGAAGAGAAGTGCATTATATCCCACAGCCTCCTTAGTTCAATATCCAACCTATTGACATCCATAAAATATCGATTAAGATAGTTGTAACCTGCAAACAATTCGTCGCCGCCGTCGCCTGTCATTATATCCGAGAAGCCTTGTTTTTTTGCGTTCATTATCCCTGTGTAAACAACACAGGAATTTCTAATGTCGATGGGGCTAAACGTCTTTAAGCCCAGGATTACCGCTCGTAAGACATGAAACAGACTATTTTTATTATTTAGGGTTAATTCTGTATGACTTGTATTATATTTGTGCGCCACCATCCTAGCGTAATGAAGATCTGGCGCCTGATTGTCCCATGCAACAGTGAAAGTTTGCTTCGGTCTCGAGATATCGGCCAGAATACTGCTATCTAGACCCCCAGATAATAGTAATGCCTTGCACTGGTTCCTTTCTACGGCCTCCCTCAGTGCAAACTTCAATTCTGCACAATCTGATTCTATCAAATCACGCTTTTATTCTAGAAGAGCTCATATTTTTTTGCACCGAACATCGGCCTCGTATGTACCAATCTGGCTAGGAACAAATGGACTTGACGTATGGCCTCATTAATAGTCGCTTATGCGACCCTGTCCTCTTCTATATTTCCTGTTGGATCTCCTCTGAATCGCTCAAATCAGGCAGCTCCGGAATAGTTGGTAGAAGGAGAAGGAGCTGTTCATACTTCCCAAGATACACTTGACCTGCCTCCGTGGTTCTGTACAGACCGGAATTCTCCGAGTAGTTTACTAATCCTCTTTCTACTGCAATCGCAAGGTATCGAATCAATTGAGAATGTGATACCGTCGCATTATTCATTATGGTAGTTTTGTATTCCCAGTCTTTCGTAGCGGAACGTAAAATAGAAGCCATTATTTCTATTTCAGAACGATTCTTCAATGTTTATGACCTACCTCTCCCCAGTTTTTTCGCATTTTCAATAAAAGAGTGTTAGACAAATTATCAAGACCAAAATGTTTACAGAACGCTGACAACAGAACTCTGTGTTATAACTCGATCTCAAACGAGGGGTGGAAATGAGACGTAGGCAAGTTTTTAAAGACTAGGCACAGGAAAGAACCTACATGGTAAAAGAAAAAATCAAAGTAAACAATAATGCTTACAACGTAACACTTAACGACCAAACTCAGATGTATGCCATGAGACTTCGTCGCCTCTACCAACAAACTTATACAGATGTCGACAGTTTTGATGAAGTCAGTTCAGAAATTTCTACAACCGTTAATAATCTCCTCAAGCACGCGGTATCTCCTGAGGTCAAAGAAGATGACATGGACGGTGTAATACAACAGCTTTTAAAGATGTACGAGAAAGCTTTTCAAAAGCCATAATACCATATAAAAATACTTAAAACCCTAATCTGAATCTGTAGATCGAACAGATAACGTGACTCACGAAATCTTCGGGAAAAAAGTCTAAATAAGATTTCAAGAAAAATGTCATATATGCAAGGTGTAGCTACTAAGAAGTGCATTAATCCCTCATGCGGCTTATCGTTTGATATTGAAAACGACATTTACAAATGTTCGTGCGGCTCGCTTCTGGATATCATATATTCTAGAGTACCATCTAAAAACCTAGTCGAAGCGTTTTATGCTCGGACAAACCACGGAGGGAACATTTTTAATGAAAGTGGCGTATGGCGCTTCAGAGATCTAATTAATTTTCTTGGGATAGACACGGAGAATTTCGAAGAGTGTGCAAGAGCACTAGTCTCTCTCGACGGTGCAGAGGGAAGGCTTTCTAAGCCATATAAAATGAGCAAAGCAGCTGACTATGCTATTATGAATCACGACAATTTCTTACTGCAACCTGAGGGCTACAACCCGAGTGGATCATTCAAGGACAACGGCATGTCAACTGCCGTTACACATGCAAAAATGTTGAAGGTAAAAAAATTGATTTGCGCCTCCACAGGGAATACTTCTGCTTCAGCGGCGATGTATGCAGCAAACGAAAATATGGAATGTGACGTTTACATCCCAAGAGGCGAAGTGGCCGCAGGGAAATTGAGTCAAGCGTTCCAGTTTGGAGCTCAGGTTATTGAGGTTGATGGCAACTTCGACGATGCACTTGCGGCCTCCTTGGTTGAAGTAAACGAAAGACAAGGATATACGGTTAACTCTGTAAACCCATTCCGTCTCGAAGGACAAAAAGCAATAGTGTATAGAGTGATGGAACATTTAAGTTGGAATCCGCCAGATTGGATCGTCTATCCGGGAGGCGCGTTGGGAAATACTTCCAGCTGCGGTAAATGTCTTATTGAATTACACGGATGGGGATGGATAAAAAAGGTTCCAAGAATTGCGGTGATCAATGCTGAAGGAGCCAATTCATTCTACGAGCTAGTCAATGGTTTGTTTGAAAACAAGACACTGGATTGGAATAATGGAAGACCAGATCTAGAGATGGTAGATCGATATTATCTGGATAAACAAAACCAAGGTGTACTCCCGAAAACTCGCGCAACCGCTATACAGATTGGAAAGCCGGCCAATTTGGTAAAGGCGTTAAGGGCGATTGACATTACTAAAGGTGTGGTTACACAAGTCAAGGACGAGGACATGGCCGACGGAATGTCGATTGTTGGCTTGAATGGATTCGACTGTGAGATGGCATCTGGTGCTGTGCCCGCCGGCGTACGAAAGCTCAGGCTTGAAGGTATTATCAAACAAGATGATGTAGTGGTCGGAATCCTCACAGGAAGGCAGAAGGACGCCAAATTACCAGTAGAATACCATAATAATCGTTCAAACCGATATTCGAGACCGGCCAGGGAGATAAATAATCATCAGTTTTAGCCGGAATTGTATCTCAAAGAAAACACGCACGCAGGATTTGCTGCTTAGGATTTGCTAGTTGCTTTCGATTTCTCAAGAGCAGAAAGCAGAGCGTCGGCCTTTTGTTCAGTTTCGGCCCATTCCATTTGAGGAATGGAGTCCATGACAATCCCTGCACCTGATTGAATGAAAGCATCGCTTTTATTTGCAAAGATAGATCTGATGGTAATCGCGAAATCACATGAACCGTTTGCAGAAAAATAACCAAGGGCGCCCGCATATGGCCCTCTAAAATTTGGCTCCAGCTCATCGATTATTTCCATAGCCCGCAGTTTTGGGGCTCCGGATACGGTTCCTGCCGGAAAAACTGCCCTAAATGCGTCGTATGAATCAAAACCACTTTGAAGAATGCCAGTAACATGCGATATCATGTGCTGCACATGACTGAATCTCTTAACTTTCATTAGCTCCTTAACCTGAACTGTTCCATATTTGCTTACTTTTCCGATGTCGTTGCGAGCTAAATCCACCAACATAGTGTGCTCTGCAACCTCTTTTTCATCGTTGAGAAGATCCCTGCTTAGCTGTTGATTCCTCTTGTCATCATCTGCCACTGGCCTGGTTCCGGCAATTGGAAATGTCTCCAAACGGTCCCCCGTGACGCGAAGAAGCATTTCAGGACTGGAGCCTATGATATGTTTCCCACCCATCCTGAAAAAGTACATGTATGGTGATGGATTTATGTCTCTAAGTTTTTCGTATACGGTTAGAAGATCTCCAGATATCTTAAAAGTCATACGTTTTGAAAGAACAACTTGAAAGACATCACCATCATATATATATTTTTTTGATTTATTGACCTTTTCTATAAACTGCTTCCGAGTAACGTTTCGTTCAGGGGTAGAATACGAAAATGTCGATTCTTCATGAAGAGCTCGACTCTCAGATATGAGATCTTTTACCTCTTTGATTCGAGAATTTGGTCCGATCGAAAAATAATAAGCCTGCTTTTCTATGTGATTGTACAGGATCCCGTCTGTGAATATTCCGAATTCTAACAATGGGAAATGATGCTTTCTCGTATTTTGTAGCGGCAGGCGGTCCCAGAAGCGTACGGCATCGTAACTAACGTACCCCACTGCACCACCCAGGTATCTGAACCGATTGTCGGACACCTTCGGAACAACCTCTCGGAGCTGGACCAGTGGATCTACAACTTTGGTCACTTTCGTCACTCCTGAACGGTCTGATATGCTAAATTTGTTGGTGTCACAAGTAATCTTTAATTCGGGGTCAAATCCGATTAGAGAAAATTCAGATAACTCTTTAGGACCGACAAGAGATTCAAAGATGAAAACTTTGTCATACTGATGGTACAATCTTTTAAAGATTCCGAACTGATCATCGAACGACTGGATTTTTTCTATATGAAGTTTATTATTTAAGAACCTGACCAAATTTCCCGCCTTTGGCATTATCTTTCAATGTTCAAATAAAAATTAAAATCCCCAAATACTTCAAGTCTTTTTGTTAGATTCCTATCTTAAGTCCGCCAAGTCATCTTCCCCTGTTAGAAAACCTTTGGGCGCCAACGGTTTCCTTCCCATAAACCCCTCTTCCTTATCGTGCCAGAATTTGATTTCTGTTTCTCCAAGCTTCCAACAAAGCCAGACCTCTTGGTCAAACCTCATACAGGGAAAATCAAGCAAACCATCGTCCACACTTTTGATCATAATTCCCATATCCTCGAGCTGCTCGATTGATTTGTATAGACTTGATACTGCTCCGTTCAACTGCTGTTTTTTTTTAATGAATCTTTCTAGCGAGGATCCCGATTCGACTGTTTTTTGTACTTCTTCCTGTAATGCTACGACGTTGTTTTTTTGAGAAAGTATAGTGTTAAACCTTCGCTTAACCTCAGGAAGGGCTTTGTTTGCATCCTGAGGGGTGTATATCCTGAACATCCAATATGGTTTTTTTAACATCGAGATAATTTATGTATTACTTTATGGAAGAGGCTTTATTCTTCCCCGCCTTTGCGCCCTAATTTTGGTTATTTTTTGTGCGTTTTTATATGATGTATGATTAGCATGTCTAATTCTATCGAAGTCTCCCAAACCGTGCGGGTAATTCTCCCATGTATTAGATCGACCAAATAAGTTGTCTAACTTTGCCGATGCCGAAAGGGAGACCTTATTCAGGGTTAAATGCAGAGATTCGTGACTTAGTAGCGAAGAGGCGATTTCGACAATTTTTCCGTAACTATGGTATTGTTGCCAAGTCCTGTAATTTGATATGAATGCACGTGACCTTCCATAGTAGGATACAAACATTAATCCTCGTTTTCCGGCCATTCCTTTTAGCGTTAGATCCACTACCAATAAACCTCAGCCTGGCTTGTTTATCTCAACTTTGGTCTGATTAACTTATCTTTACAATAAATATCTAATATTTTTAGCCTCTTCCATGTTTTAGATGCATCTGGCCACTTGAAAACGACAAAAGTGTACATTATGGTAGTGTTTATTGAATATTACGGAGTATATGCAACTCATCAATGTTAGGAGAACCGATATGAAATTTCATAGAACAATTTTACTACACACAAATTTTTTATGTAATTTACCTTACCATGTGATTTAAATCAAGCAACGGCAACATTTTCTAAAGTTTCTGTGGTGAGATGGCTTTAATCTGTGTGGTGTTATTGTAATTGCTACTTGCTTAATTCCATGAGGTTTTAGCCTGTCAGCTTGCTCAGCGCCGATCAGTTTTAATTCCAATCAGGCATATACAAATGGGCAGTCGTATTGGCGCTTATTTTGAATAGAGCGGACTTGGAAAAAGACCACCACCCTAGCCGATCATTGAAGATCTCTCTTTCGGCATTAGAATTCTGTCTTCGAAATTCCGATCCAAAAAAACTCGTAGACAATGCGGTTAAATTAAGAAACTCCAGGTTATTGTTAACTGACATTCGTAACAATATCATTAAGTTAGATCTGGATGATTACGAATCGATATACGTAGCCGGAGCGGGCAAGGCCGCAGGCATAATGTCAGACGCAATTTCTACGATTTTAAAGAAAAGACTCTCTGGTGGCGCGATTAATGTTCCCCATGACACGGTTAAAAACAAAATCGGTGGTGTTATAAAAACTCGACAAATAAAGGTGAGTGAGGCAGGCCATCCTTTACCTGACGAAGCAGGTGTCCGAGGCACAATAAAAATTGTTGAATTAGTAAGAAAAGCTACTGAACGTGACTTGATATTTTGTTTAGTTTCCGGTGGAGGCTCTGCGCTATTACCACTTCCACTCAAGGGTATCACACTTCACGATAAGCAGAAAATTACGGACGCAATGTTATCTTTAGGCGCGACCATTAATGAGGTCAATGTAGTCCGCAAACACCTCTCGCTTGTTAAAGGTGGCCGACTTGTGCGATATGTCAAGAGCGGTTGTACAGTGGTCACATTGATCTTGTCCGATGTTATAGGTGACGAAATCGATATCGTTGCTTCAGGACCAACGGTACCTGATAGGTCGACATTTCAAGACGCAGCCGAGATCTTAAAAAAATATCGTTTATGGCAGAAACCTTTTACCTCAGTTAGACGACTGATAATGAAGGGTATTAATGGCGAAATAGAAGATACACCAAAAGAGGGCGATCCCATTTTTGGGAAGGTACATAACATATTAATCGGCAACAACCCACTTCTATGCGACTACGCAGCGAAATATCTTGGAAAACATGTAAGCACAGTAATGAACCTAGGCTCTACCTTTGCTGGCGAAGCACAAGAATTCGGCTATTATCTTGCGGACTTGGGTAAAGATGCAATCCGGTCACATGAATCAGTAGCATTTGTAATGGGAGGGGAAACTACGGTCAAACTTAATCGTTTTAAAAGAAACGGATTGGGAGGTCGCAATCAAGAGGCTGTTCTCTCAGCCGCTCTAAAATGTAGATTTCCCCCTAAAGTTGATATTGCCATTTTGTGTTTGGGCACCGATGGGGTAGATGGGAACTCAAAAGCGGCTGGTGCGATTTTAACCCCCGAAACTATGTCTAGAATCAAAGCGAGCGGCGTGAAAGTCAAAGAATATTTAGAGAGGCATGATAGTTACCGGGCTTTAAGACAATTAAGGTCAATAATCATGACCGGCCCTACCGGGACAAATGTAAATGACATAGCAATCGTATGTAGAATATTATAATTTTCTTGTACGAACGAGTGAATGAAAAAACAACAAAGTTCTAGCTAGTGCTGTTGTTTTATTACCCTCGATCTGGTATCGCCGCTGAGGACCTCAATCAAAGACCCGTCATTCTTTTTTAGCACGAGAGATCCATCTAAACCTAAACCCACAACTAGACCTTCGATCGTTTTATCTTTCTGCTGAATGGTCACAACGGCGTTTAAAATATCCAATCTATCTTTAATTTGATCCAATATAACCACCCCTCCCAGATCTTCTTTTTCCAAGTAACAATAGTAATGTTCAAGTCTTTCGAAAAGTAGTTTCAAAAAAGATGGTCTGTTAACGTATTTACCAGATAGTTCATTTTTGAGAGAGGTGACACTCACATCATTCCCTTTGTGGTCAGGTATGTACGGAAGAATTTTTCGAATATTTACATTTGCGTTGATTCCGATTCCTATCACTGCATATTCAATACTACTGCCCTTGGTAGCAATATCAAGAAGTATTCCACAAACTTTCTTATGATTGATTAGAATGTCGTTGGGCCATTTTACTTTGGACTCCAGCCCTGTATTTTGAGCTATCGTGTCACATACTGCCAAAGCAGCTATGAATTTCAGAAGCGGACTCTTGTTAGCAGGCATATTGGGCTTTAAGATAATCGATAACCATATTCCTCCACTCGGAGAAATCCATTTACTGTTTATTCTGCCTCTTCCCCTTTCTTGACGTTCAGCCAATATTGCTGTGCCATTTACTGCTTCTGAATTGTTTTCAGCCAGATAGATTGCAAGCTCCTGGGTAGAGCCTAATTCCTCATAATAATAAATTTGTCTTCCAATCAATTTCGTTTTCAGTTTTTTTCCTATGCTCCGCACGATCACGCCACCGCGTCCTCCTTAATCATTCTGCACGCTGATAATGGACATTAATATATCTGAAAAGGTCCTCGACATCGCCGACTATTGGTTAGTAGGACTTTGTTTCTCTACGGTCTACGATAGATTGTTTGCATTCAGCACACATCTGGAAACCAGACGCCAAAGCCGTTTGCATTTTGACCGATAATATGATTTCTCCTCTTTGGATGGAAACTGACATCACAATTCGGGCATATCATCAAATACCTCATATACCATGATTCTTCTTGGGAATGTTTTGCTATATCAATCAATTAATCAATATTTGTTTCAGAAAAATATAAAAAACTGGTCCAGTTGATTCTGCAAATGTTTAAGGGCATGGTTTATAGGGCGTGAGCACTACAACTGCCTTGTTGTGAATTGGCTCGGTTATGACTGTTATAACTTGCTGATTGGGCTGCGATACCATACCTGCAATTGATTGGGTGCGCTGAAAGAACCTTGTTTTGACTCGCGAACCGAGTTCGAAATATGATTCTCTGCAAAGCTAAAAGAACAGCTTGACTGATCGCCACCAGAACTAGATAGTCACACCTCGACTGTTATTGTGGCCTGGCTGTGGCGGGGTGGCTGACGTGTTCGGTATGTAAGCTGGATTTATAAAAAACCAGCGAAATGACCCATGCCATTAGATGTACTGCTCGAAGTAGTAGAGCAGCTGCCGTCGTGCCAGTGACGCCAGACGAAGTACTAGGATTGTGCGCTGCGGATGAACTACTGCGCCATCAATGCGCTTTGGCGACATTCGGCGTTGCGTTTAGAATTAAGAACAACGCTGCTACAGAAATGGTAATGCCTAACATTATCATCATTATGCCAAACCGAGTTTATTCATATGCTATCCAACACGAAAGATTGATAAAAGGATCTTGTAAATTTATACTGAATGTTGTTACTGAGACGTTTAATTTTGTCTTTTGATTATCTTTTTTTTGATTTTATTTGAAAAAAAGGTTCTTTTTCGTTTAATCTGACCAAAGATTTACTTAGTTTTGGTGCGGGACCGACTAGATGCAGCAATATCGTAGATATAAAATTTTCATGTTACAGCCAACCTAATATTGTTATCTGAACTAAAAGACTTTATTATACTGGACTCTATAACAACGTAGAGCACCTAACTTGTTCTGACAGACTTGATGTATATTTGGCATAACATAATTTGATATAATAATGAATCCTCCTATTACAGCTACTAACGCTATTGCTACAAGTACGATAACTACAGGCTGGTGGACGGTGGTGGTCCTCTGATCAGTGTGTTACACCGTTTAGCATATGTAATTTAGACCTATTGAAAGATATAAGGTCATCTGAAAAAAGACTGAGCAGATAGCAAATAAATTTAACACTGACTTACCAAATTGTAACCTTTATTTCTAACACATTTAGACAACTGGTTCAATGGTAAAGCTCAACTAGAACGTAATGAAGCAGAAAGCTGAATTCATGGCTTTATCTTCATCTTCAAGTGGTTCCTCAGTTTCTCTGGTTCTGGCAGGTGACGTTGTCATTTTCAACTACTTCTTCGAGTCGATTAGCGGCTATCATTAAACGAAAGTCTTCTTGCACGGGTAGTTCGGCGAGCCTTAAAAGTGCAGACGCATTAACTAGTGAAGGTAGGGAGTGTTACTTGCAGTTCCAAATCGCCGTAAACTGGCCATTTCGCTCATCCTAGGAGTGGGAGAGACTTCCTTTTAGCGTCTGTAACTTGAAATTGAAACAATGGCATCCTATAACGAAAATAGTAATTTAGCGTTAAATGCCTTATTTAAGCAACTTAATATTTTTTGATCGCTTGGTATTGGTGGCGCTCAATCAAGCTGCTTAGCCCTTAATATTTAAGAATTATTGGATCAGTATTAGAATCGGAGCTTTTAGCATGCACGCTCTAGACAAAAAGATTTGGAAGCGAAAGCAAATAATTTTATAAACATCCTACCAAAAATAAACACTAACGTGACACAAGTACATGGACTGGCTAGATTGGAATATTACTTTATGCCAGCAGATCCCGACAATTCTTTCATATGTAGTCAGGTCGAACTATTCCATGTGAAGAATACACAAGTGGATTTTGATCGCGATGAAAAGAGCCCCACGAATCGAAAATAAGGCCATATCAACTATTAAGGTTAACGTGCTATATTTCGCCCAAGTACGAGAAGCTACTGGCATAGGCGCGGAGGAAGTAATATTGGTAAAGGATTCAAACGTAAACAACCTAATTTCAAAAATCGAGGAGAATCATCCCAGTATTCTGCGGCTCAAGGAAAATATTCAGTTAGCTGTAAATTGCAATATAGGTTGCAAGAATTTGTCTTTGAAGGAAGGGGATCAAATTGCAGTCTTCCCACCTGTAGCTGGAGGGTAATAGTGGTCTTGTGTGGGGAATTTAAAGATAAACAGATTCATGCGAAAAGGATCACGGCTGCAAAGATACATCCACTTAAAATCCTAAATTCAGTGAAAGATAAGAATGCTGGAGCTACAGCTATATTCTTCGGAACTGTCCGAGAGCACAGTGAGATGGGCAAGATCATAGGGATGACCTATGAAACATATTTAGAAATGGCAGAAGACAAAATGAAAAGGATCGAGAGCATTCTCTCGCACAAATGGAACATCAAAAGAGTCAGGATGATTCATAGGATAGGAAACCTTTCAGTAGGGGACGTGAGTATAGCAGTGGCAGTTTCGGCGCCTCACAGATCTGAGGCATTTAGCGCGTGTCGTTACGCGATTGAAAAAATAAAACGCGAAGTTCCGATCTGGAAGAAGGAAAAGATTGTTGGAGGGAAAGAGATATGGGTAAAAGGGGAAGATTCTAGAAAATACGGAGAATGACAAGCATACCCGCTCCTAAAGTCCCTAGCTACATTCATAAAGTTTTTCCATATGGGGTTTAGACCTGCAGATCAGGATGTTTGTGATTCTCTAAAACTTCAAAGGTATGATTGATACCTGGAAATAAGGAATCCAAGGATTCTGAAACCCCCTTTACATTCCCGGGTAGATTTACTATTATTGTCTTGGCTCGAACACCTACTACACCTCTTGAAAGCATCGATGAGGGTGTCCTCCGTTGACCATGAGCCCGGAGTATTTCGGCCACGCCGAGAAGGTTTTTCTCTAGTATGGTCGAAGTTGCATCGGGAGTGACGTCACGTGAACCAATGCCTGTGCCGCCGCTAGTTAAAACCAGATCTACCTTCAGCTCATCGCACAACATTGTCAGCTCTGTTTTGATCGTGCCAATATTGTCCGGAACCACTTTATAATATGTTACATCGAAGCCTTCTTTTTTTAGCCTGTCCACAAGAAGTCTTCCAGATTGGTCTTGTCTCTTCCGTCGAGAATCACTAGTCACGAGCACTCCGGCTCTTAGCTTTCTGTCCTGGATTTGGTACATTTTTTTGAGCCCTCCTTCTTTTTTCATGACTCTTATCGATCCTATAGAAATCGAATCGTCTACAGACTTTAACATGTCATAAATTGTCAATGCTGCTACTGCAGCAGAGGTCAGGGCTTCCATTTCGACGCCAGTTTTCCATATGCTTTTTACTTGAGTTATAACTTTGACAGATTCTGTTCCAATTGTTACGCTTACTTTTACGTCATCTATCGGAATTGGATGACAATATGGTATCAAATCTGAAGTCCGCTTAGCCGCCATCGTTGCCGACACAGAGGCTGCATCGACGATATTACCCTTCGGCGATTTTCCCTCTTTAATCAAGCGAATGGTTTGTTTACTCATAGTTACGGTAGCTTCCGCAATAGCTACGCGCAACGTATCTGGCTTACTGCTGACGTCAATCATCCCCATTTGGGTGGGCTTCAATGGATATTGACAAACACAAAATGGACAATATTAAATGTAGAGCTAACCTAGAGTCTTTTTTGTTAAATCTTGTTAGCTGAGATTGACATTAAGAACTCGAAACTATTGCCGATGGAAAGAAACCGGATTTCAAGACATAGCTTTCATAAATCGGGCCTACCCCGTATCTTCCGGCTCTATAGGTGCAATTTTCTTGCTGCGTAGAATTCTTTAAGCTTGCTTAGTCCCATTATGAATAATAGCACTACTCCTACTGCTATTAGTGCCTGTATTGATGACATAATTAACTTATCAGATCTTTCTCCTCCTTTAAACAATAGTTGTACTGAGGGTACAAGAGTTACGAGAAATGCTGCGACTGCTAATACCATTAGCCATATTATAGTAATAAATGCGATTAAAGCCGCCAGCCTCAAACAGCCCGAAATATGTACGTGTATGAAATAAAAGGGTATTCATTATAGCTAAGTATAATTCAGAGTTTTAATATGTCGTGCTGTGCAGCTGGGTCTAATTCAGCATCAGGGGGATTTATGGTTCGTCAAAGTCAGGACAAGCTGCGTTAAATTAGGAGTTTTTAGGGTTGTAAAATGCATCCATTGGATGCGGGTACGCTGGGCATGTTAGAAAAAAAATCCCAACTGGGGCATGATATCGAAGAACACAGACACAAATCCAAATTAGCATGAGATTCCTGCTTGATACTTTTGGATTATAGAAATTAGCCCTCAGAGGAAGGGTATTGCTTTGTGTGTAGGCTACTCAATAGTTTACTAGCTAAACCCAAGTTTAAGACCAGCGAATGATTTGATTTTGCTAAAGGAAATCATGAAGCCCGTTCAGCTTGACAATCTTAGACGATTCCACCTTTCAAAATTCGACCCTGAAAGATTCTTGCGGATTGGACAATGGGATTTTGGTCGAGTATATAATGTATACCAACTATCTCTGATATACCAATAAACTTATATAAATTCTGGTATTACAGATATACTGAAGATACCACGATGACTTCAACTATGAAGATTACAGACAGCTCTAAAAGAGCCCTTCTGAAGATAGGCGCCGAGTATACAGTAAAAGACGGGAAGGAGAGGACCCTAGAAGCGGTTGTTAAATTGCTTATTGAAGAACATAAACGCAAAGGTAAAGTGAATTGACGTCCGTCGGTAGAAGTCCCACCAGTCATTGTGACTCATATTCAGAGAAGTGAAGTTGACACATCTGCATATAGGTGAGGACGAATATTTTCTCACCGTCGTTACAGAAGCCGTTGCTGCCGTAATCTGTAAGTGTGGGAGAGCAGCCTTGTAAGGAGCCACTGCAGCCACAAGTGCAGCAATTCAGCTACTGCAAAAATCGAATAATTCATGATCAGTGTTATAAGATTTTAGTTTAAACCGAATACGAACTAGAATGACAATAGCTATGCATGTCTGCTCATAGAAGTTAGGTAACACAATTTTTCTATCTACTGTATTCTGGCAAGTCAAGGCGTGTATGGTCTTTATGGAATTTTTTATTAGAGGGCTGACAGAGGCTTGGATATGTATTAGATGGGTGACCCAATGAAAGAAATATTCTAACCGTGCTTAGACTATAAATAATAACCACAGTTGGTCATGCTATATTTCTGACTTTCAGACCATTTCAGTAAATATAAACATTTGAATATTTACAGCATCGGATCCATTGTGAAAATGCCTAAACCAAGATACTTTATAATATTTTTAATAGATCTAATAAATTATTGAACTAGTTATAATAGTTGACCATCCTAAAAACTTCCGCTAAGCTGTTGTTATGATAAAGTGCTAGAATGGATTTCGACCACGACCTTTTGTGGGTCATTTTTGTATTGTCAACGACTGCTTTCTGAAAATTGCTGTTTCTTGTAACTCCTAGTGAGTCTAGAGTTAAAGCAGATCAGTGAATTAACTGTCGGGATAGTACAACGATATGGACCGTGATGATTGGAATTCAGTCGCAAGACAAAAAGCAGAATACGTAAAAGCAGCCATCGTAACTGTGGATCGAAATCCTTTTACGAAGCTAACACGCTAGATTGCCAGTAAGCACCTTTCACTATGTGGGATTGTATGGCACACACGAAGATGGAACTGACTCTGCTAAATAAGAAGACATTCAAGAATCCCCATATAACTACGAAAGTCCAGCGCAGCGAACGCGGAGAGGAAGGATCAACGCTTAGTATGCTTGAAATGAGTTTATGAGCGTGAACAGCAATGACCCAATAGTTATACAGCCAAAATGATGTGTTGAAAAAACTCCAATGCTTAGCAAACTACTGGACTTGGCTATTGACTAATGTCACACCACGCCATTATACATGGATTTCATTAGACAGAAATAGAGAGTATGAACCAGTAACAGGCCCGAATGACTTGAATCTTATAATACTGATAGTATTTTTGATGGACCTTTCAGCCTCAGCAGGAAGGGCGTCGCTACAGCAAGCAACGAACATCGTACCGTGACCGTATGATATCAGGAATTGGACATCTCTAAACGCAAAGTAAAAGGCGGAACTGGACCAATTCTTGTGTTTTATTATTATGACCGTTCCAGCCCCAATCTCCTTCTTGACTACTAGATTATTCTGATACTCTACAAACGCCAATTTGTCACTTCGTGTTTCTCCTTTATATTAGCAGGACCCACTTAAAAGCACCTGTATCGGAACGGGCCCGTCGGGATTCGAACCCGAGACAGCCGGATTTCTTCCCTAGGTTAAAAGTCCGGTACTCTACCTGGCTGAGCTACGGGCCCAGTTTAATCCTCGGCTCAGGCATCCTATAATTTATTTTTATACACTCGCTAAGGACATGGATGCAACTAGCGAGGCAAAACAATTTAAGTGCTTGCTTAAAAGCCTCCTTTGTGCGCCCGGGTAGTATAGAGATTGCTGACCATCAGTAGTCATAAAATCCGGTCCAGTATGGGGGACTGTCACTCCTTCGACCCGGGTTCGAATCCCGGCCCGGGCGCTGTTTTCGCTTTTTTCATAACTGCTGGAAATGCTATTCAGCTGCTGATTTGCATATAATCAGCTAGACGCGCAAATATCTCGTCGCTACTTACCGCTAGGAATGATATTCTTGCTTTGTTATCTATCTCAGAATCAAGCTTCAAGCCATCTGTTGAGTACAAGTTTCCTCCTGCTTCCTTTACAATGAGGTAAGCCGCTGCGAGATCCGTTGCACGAATTTTTCCGCGAATATCAATATAAGCATCTAAAAACCCTCTAGCAAGATAGCACAATTCTAAGGCGTTTGCTCCAAATTGTCTGATGTGATTTACGTTTGAAATAACTTTGAGCAGGCTCATCATGACGCCCGAAGAGGCACCCGATAAATTCAGACCTACCAGAATATCATCCAGATTGTCGCTATCAACAAATTTGGCTGACTTGCTTACCTGGATTTGGGTGTTGTTCATAAACGCACCTCGCTGATCCGAGGCATGATAAAGATCACCTCGTGACAAGTCGATTATAGCGGCGTGAATTACCGAGGCTAGTTTGACGTCTGTTGCGTAGGCTAAAGAACAACAATAGAAAGGTATTGCACGACTTGTATTGGTTGTTCCATCAATAGCATCCATGACCAAGAAACCATCATCCTCGCCGTCGATTGTACCTGATTCCTCTGCGACGATTGTAGGGTTAAAGTTGTGTTTCTTGACTATTTCCATCACTGCTGCTTCAGCAACAACATCGATTCTCCTGCTGATATCTCCCCCTGCACCTCTTCCCAATTTCTCATTGCCCTGTTTGGTTCCGACTAAACCCCTTGTTTGATAGTATACTTGGTTGCATGCTTCCTTTAGCAGGTCAAGTAAATCCATGACTGTGATTCTTTTTCGCTTCGTTATTTGTAAGAATCTTGTTTGTACTAAAGAACTAATGGTCCATCTACAGACGTCGCCATATCAAAAAATTGCATCAGACTGAAATCTCCTCTGTTTTTCTCTTCTTCTCTTTTATTATCCTATATATCCAGAGTTTGGCCGCCAGGTACATGCTATAAAACAGGAACCGTGATTGCATACTCAATCAATCGATGAAATAGGTTATAAAGTTGTTGGAAATAATTAATGCAACGAACGACAAACAGAACAAGAACAACAAGAACCAGTACTGCCTGATTGATGGTAAATTAGACCAGTACCTATCGCGAAAAGAAAGTATCATGATTGTCAGGTTTTCCGCCCATGATAAGAGTGTGGGCTTAATGTGATCAATAATACAGATTACGTGATGTTGCACCTCCTCATAAATCGCTCCCAATGTTACGACGCCAACTTGAACCGTTAAATGATACAACTGGTTCAAAAATACCGTGGACTTATCAATAGCCAACTAGTCATCCAAACTCGCAAAACTAAAGCAGCAAGCCACGATTTTAGAACACGAGTTATCAGAGATTAATCAAAACATAGCGAATCATAGCTCCAAATATTGTAAGCTAGTAAGCGCGTGCGAAAACCGCAATTTTGTTTGCAGGTCGTCTGCAATAGACACAATTGGATAGCAAACCAGTTTCCTGCTGCTCATCAAAAGGAAGGACACGCAAGTCTGCTCCCGTTTCTTCCTTTACTTTTGTCTCACAGCTTTGGTCTCCGCACCATCCCGTATAAATAAACCCACCTTTGCAATCAAGAATTGATTTGAAAGAATCATAAGAGATCGCCTCCGACATATATTGTCTCAGGATTTCCGTAGTTCGAAGTAGAAGATTGGTTTGGATTTCATTCAAAGTCGAAAATACTGAATCTACCAACATTGAACAGTTGACCGTCGATTTCTGCATGGTATCTCTCCTAACGAGTTCCACTTGTGCATTCTTGATATCCCGTGGTCCTAGATTAATTCGAAGTGGAACTCCTTTGACCTCCCATTCATTGAACTTCCATCCCGAAGTATATTCGTCTCGTTCATCTACTATGACCCTTAATCCGGATTTTCTCAACACATCTGCGACTTCCAGTGCTTTTGACTTGACAACTTTAGAGTCTTTGTCTCTAAATATCGGCACAACTACGATCTGTATTGGAGCTATGTAAGGGGGTAGCAAAAGTCCTTTGTCGTCTCCGTGCATCATAACCAATGCTCCTATGAGACGCCATGAAATACCCCATGAAGTTTGCCAAGCATAGTGCTGATCGTTATCTTGGCCGAGGTATTTGATATCGAAGGGCTTCGAAAAGTTCTGTCCCAGATGGTGAGAGGTAGCCATTTGTAATGCCTTGCCATCAGGCATCATTCCCTCCAGAGTAGTAGTATACTCTGCACCAACAAATTTTTCCTTCTCGCTTTTTAGTCCTGCTATCGTTGCAATAGCCAAATGGTCTTCGATCAATCGCTGATAGATCTTTAAAATCAGCATCACTTCCTCCTTCGCTTCTTCTTCTTCAGTGTGTACGGTATGTCCTTCCTGCCAGAGAAACTCCGAATTTCTAATAAAGGGTTTTGTCGCTTTTATTTCTGCACGTAATGCAGTATTCCAAAAGTTCATTTTGATTGGAAGATCTCTGTAGCTAGCAATCCATCTAGAGAAGGAGGTGTACGCGATTGTCTCAGACGTTGGTCGTAATGCGAGTTTTTCAGATAGATCATTATTACCGGCTCTTGTAACCCAAAATACCTCCGGAGTAAATCCGGTAAAGTGATCTTTTTCTTTAGCTAGGAGGCCTTCGGGTATCAATACAGGTAAAAAACCGTTTTGATGCCCGGTCTCTTTTAATTTACGATCTAAGATGTCCTTAATTAACTCCCAAATAGCATATCCATACGGCTTCAATACTATGAAGCCTTTAACAGGAGCATAGTCTGCCAGCCCCGCCTTCCAGATTACCTGAGTATACCAATCACTAAGATTCTCATTTTTTTTTACGCTGATGCCAATGTTCGTTGCCGAAGCCAACGCAGAAAAGCAGTCTGATTAGATTTATGAAGTTTTGCTGGAGCCCAATTCAAAATGGCTCTCCTTTACAATAAACCTGGCCTGTTACCCTGCTATGAAAATTCTTGCAAACATAACATTGGACAAATCCTACTTCGGCTTTCAAGACAGGACAATCTACCGACTCTAGTTTCATCCGTTTGAGCATCTTGGCACTCACGCCTTTCAACTTTAATTTGCCTTTCTCATCCATCATTCCAATGCTCCGTAGCTCCGCCCTTGCTTCGTCGGTCAATTTTATCGATTTGTCGACCTGTTTAACAGGAACCAGGTACTTGACACCTGTGCTGTCACTCATTTATTAAACAACAACACGAAACAGCTATAAGATCCTTTTCCTAACGATTTTGGTACTTGATACTCGTCGAATCAACATTCCTCGCAATGTGTATCTGACTTTGTTTTCACAAAATTAGCCTTTCCTTTGGCGTTCACCGAGGATTCGGACGGAATGATTAGGACGAGCATCTTTAAATCCATCAAAATACAAAGACAAGCAAGTCTATCAGAAGCAGATCTATGTTGTATAAAGTGAGATCTTGGGCTAGTCTCTCTCCTGCAGCGGTTATCAAGATAGTGTGTAAAAATACAGAGATTCAGAACAAGTTCTTATTCACCAAAGCACGACAATTACGTGTTATCTTTTCTAGAGTTAAATTAAGTATTAGTTCTCATAAAGAGTTTGATTTACAGAAATTTCGACAAACTTAATATACTGTTTGGGGAACTTCGACTTGATAAGAGCGCGCTTTATTATGCTAATTATCTTTGACGTAGAAGGCGTCCTCCTCAACGCCGAGTACCTTCCCGTGCTTGCACAGTTGATAGGACCAGAAAAAGAGAAGGAAATCTGGGATATAACGAAACAAGGTATTAGGGGAGAGATAAATTGGGAAGAAGGGCTTAGCCGACGAGTCGCAGCTCTTCGCGACATAAGTTTGGAGAATGCCCAAAGAATCGGCGAGAATCTTCAGATTATGCCCGGTGCTTTGGAACTTTGTTCCGCCTTGAAAAGAGCAGGTTGGAAAATGATCGCCGTTTCTGGCGGCTTTACTCTAATAACAGATAGATTGAAAGGCGAACTTGGACTTGATAAAATATTTTCCAATGAATTAATATTCAGAAATGGAAAACTTTTTGATGTGAACATAACGGTTACCTCAGACAAAGCGGCAGCAGTCACCCGGATTGTAAATGAATGGGGAATAAGACGCGAAGACACAGTAGCAGTAATTGACGGAGCCAATGATCTGAAATTGTTAGCTATTGCAGGATTCACAGTAGGATTCTGTCCTGTAGATAAGGTTAAGGAAAAAGCCGATGCGGTCATAGAGATACGCGATTTATCACTATTACTGAATCTACTTGAGAAAAAGTTTGGCAAAGCCGTACTGGCTAACATCCATCAAGAGTAATTAAATCTTATATTCTACTATTACGCCATAGATATTGAAATCTAGGATCGAAATCATAGCTATTCCCGTAGTTCCTGATATAAAGGCTGGCGACAAGCTGGATATAATAATTCTAGAATCGATGAACAATGCCAATGAATTTCTCTCAGAGGGCGACATAGTAGTTGTTGCACAGAAAGTAATCTCCAAGGCTGAGGGAAGGTTAATTGATTTAAAACTCGTCAACCCTTCAGAAAAGTCGCTACAAATAGCAGAACAAAACGATAAGGATCCGCGGTTAATCGAACTAATTTTGAATGAATCAGTTGATATCTTGAGATTGGCTCGAGGGATCCTAATTGTAGAAACAAAGCGCGGTTTGATTTGTGCAAACGCAGGGATAGACCAAAGCAATGTGGAAAAAGGTCATGATTACGCAGCATTATTGCCTGAGGACGCAGATTTATCTGCCCGTGAGCTAAGGCGCTCATTTAAAAGAAAAACAGGTATTGACGTAGCCGTAGTTATAACTGACACTTTTGGAAGGCCATTTAGGGAAGGACAAATCAATGTAGCTATAGGTATTGCCGGAATCCAACCAATAAAGAGCTACATAGGAACGCTGGATATGTACGGAAAGAAGTTGAAAGTAACAGAAATTGCAGTCGTCGATGAGATTGCTTCTGCTGCAGAATTGCAAATGGGTAAAAGTGAACGCATTCCTGTTGTAATAATAAGAGGGTATGTTTATCAAATGGTTGAAAACTCTTCTTTATCGCAGGTACTGCGATCTAGAGGGAAAGACCTCTTCAGGTGACTAGAAGATAATGCTATTGTGATCCTAACAAACGTTACTCCTAAACAGTTAATATATCGCCTACACAATAAACTTGTTTATCCATATGTGTGCCAGTAACACCAAATCTCCGACCAAAACCATCGACGTTAGAGGCCTTTACTGTCCCGAGCCGGTATTTCGTACAAAGATCGAAATGGAAAGACTTGCCATTGGCGATATGATAAAGATAGTTGCTGACGACCCGGAATCTGAAGAAGACATATCAATGTGGGCAAAGAGAAATGGACATGAGCTTCTCTCAGTTAACAAAGATAACAAAGATCTTGAGTTCCTAATCAAAAAGGCTAAATGAACATGACCACTCTTGCTCGGCCAGATATAGTAAGTCAAATAGGCAACACTCCGCTCGTAGAACTGAATTCGTTTTCCACAAGCAGCGTAAAGCTTTTTGCGAAGCTAGAATGGTACAACCCTTTTGGCTCAGTCAAAGACAGGGCGGCATACTGGATGATAAAGGAGGCAGAGAGGAAAGGACTATTAAAGAAAGACAAAAGCGTTATAATCGAGCCTACATCTGGCAATACAGGTATCGCTTTAACGGGCATTTCCCAAGCATTAGGATATAAAGTTGAAATTGTTATACCAGACAAGGTAAGCGATGAGACAAAGAAAATTTTAAAGAGATTGGGAGCTACTTTACATGAGACATCAGATGATCTTTGCCCAAGGGTGGGCGCTGGCACCGATCAAAGTATTTCACTTGCTAAAGCGATTTCGAAACCAAGGCCCGATATCTATTATATGCCAAATCAATACGAAAATGATGCGAACTTTTTGGCCCATTATGAAAGCACTGGGCCAGAAATATGGAAACAAACCAACGGCGACGTGACGCATTTCCTTACCGGTTGTGGCACAGGTGGCACCATAACAGGTACCGCAACATTCCTAAAGGAGAAGAACGAAAATATTAAAATTATCGCAATTCAAGCTCAAAAGAACCACTTACTGCAAGGATTGAGAAATTTTGAAGAATCTTCAATGCCAGACTTGTTCCTGCGGCGGCAAAAGATTGTCGATGAATGGTTTACCGCTACAAATGAAGGGTCGTTTCGGTTAGTAAGAGCACTTGCCATAAAAGAGAGACTGCTAGTGGGTCCGTCCTCAGGCTCTGTCATGGCTTCAATGCTGAAGACTGCTGAAAAATTGGAGAGCGGCAATCTTGTGGGTATATTTGCAGACGATGGTACAAAATTCAAGAGTTTGTACGACCAACAAGGCGTTTTCACCGACACGGAATACTACAATATCCTCAAGAATGCCAAGAATCTTTCAAAGCCTGTCTATGCTTTTGTGTAAAATCTACTACTGATGGCTTTGTTTTCGCGGTGTTTTCTTTCCGTCAACCATTTTTCCACATCCAAAGCGGCCATACAACCAAATCCGCCAGCAGTAATTGCCTGTCTGTATCTATAATCGTGGACATCGCCAGCTGCAAAAACTCCTTCTACACTAGTGAGCGAATTATTTTTCAAAGCGATATAGCCTTTATCATCCAATTCTAATTGTCCTGTAAATATACCTGTGTTTGGGTCGTGGCCTATCGCTACGAACAATCCACCCGCTTGAATTTTCTGTTCCTTCCCGTTGTATACGTCTCTGACAACTATCGATGCAATTTTTTTGGCACCTACGATATCGGATACTACGCTATTCCATATAAATTCGATTTTTGGGTTTTCAAATGCCTTGTCTTGAAGAATTTTGCTAGCCCGTAACGAATCACGCCGATGGACTATTTTGATAGATTTTCCAAATTTTGAAAGGAAGGTGGCTTCCTCTAAGGCCGTGTCTCCTCCCCCTACTACCACTATGTCCTCACCTTTGAAGAAAGGACCGTCGCATGTCGCACAATATGATACTCCTCTGCCTGCAAACGTCTGTTCTCCCTTAATTCCTAGCTTACGAGGAGACGCTCCAGTACATATTAGTACTGCTTCAGATTCAAATACCTCGCTACTGGTGGTAATCTTAAATGGCCTCTGCTTAAAGTCAACTTGAATAACCTCGTCGTCGACTGCAATGGTTCCAAATCTTTCTGCCTGTTGTCGCATGTTCATCATAAGCTCTGGTCCAAATATTCCGTTTGGGAAACCTGGATAGTTTTCTACCTCGCTAGTTGTCATCAGCTGGCCGCCAGGCAAATTACCAGTTACGAGAAGGGTCTTTAGTCTAGCACGCGAAGTATAAATGCCGGCTGTATATCCTGCCGGGCCCGAGCCGACAATTATTACATCATAAAGGCTTTCTTTGCCTGAATTAACGGATTCATCTTTACCATCCGTCTTGGACATATACTAGTACAGAGTAAAAATATGAATACCCTTTAATAGTTTGTTCGGAATTGCGGCTTTCCTGTACTTATGCCCAAAAATTTCTAATCTAATTTTTCAGCAGCATTAAAGGTCAATTTTTATCCACGAGCAGAGCCTTTTCTGTCTTATAATCGAGTCATCGTCTTAACTTGACAAGAGACTTTGATAGTATAACAGCACATCGCGATGTCTTTTACATAATTTTTTAATCTTTATCTGAGTGCGCAACAAGTCACTCTGCCAATGTGCATTATACAGTCTACAATTTTTGTAATGGCAAAACGGATATCCGTCAGTAATAAAGAAAAATAGCGCTTGAAGAATATACCCGATTGCGATTGAATTTATTCTTGAATCGTTATAGCCGACAAATTCACTTGTAGATTCACGTCCAGCCAATCTTTCTTTATTTGATTCCATCACCTCAAATGGTATCTCCGGCAGATAGAATTCCTTGTTCTTAGCGGGAGCTTCGACTATTCCCGTAGATGAGATTATCGAAGGTGTTCCACAAATGACAGCGCGGGCATGATATCGCCAATCTTCCTCGCTGAATGTACACGTTAGGCGTGGATCAAATATGACGTGAGCATGCTCCGTAGAACTCTCTTCAGAAGGAATTGAAGCTCCATAGAGTCTTTGTAACATAAATCCGTCGTAAAGTACAAAGGGGGCGGGCCTTAGCGAGGCATTTAGAATAAGACTTTTTTCATACAATACCTCCTCAATAGTTGACTTCTTTCTTCGGTTCTCTTGATCGCAATAAGGGGATTTTATCTCCGATATCCTTACTGAGGCCAACGTTTCTGCAAGCATATCCAACGGCTGCCCGTTTTCACAGCAACCTTGCAGGAAGGGAGGTCTCAGATCAATTTCACAAGTCGGGAAAAAGTTGGCTAGCTCCTGCGATATCTCGGAAAGGTCCAGTTTGGTCGTCGAAGGTTCGTGATAGATATGGATATATCGAAACATCAAGAGACTTGCAGCTGCAATTGCAGATGGCCTCGTCTTCCGTGCTATCCTACTTTACCTTTAGCTTAGGTGAATCTGGCATTTCTTTTAGCTTGCCCATGGCAACTTCTGCTGCTCTTTTACCTGACAATAGCATCGACCCGAATGTCGGACCCATGCGTGGTAGGCCATGTGTCTCTGTGACCGACATTCCGCTAGCGATCAAGCCAGGAAAAACTTCGTCTGTGTAATTGACCACTGCGTCCTCGCTTCCTTCAACCCACATCGGATCCATTCCCTTCCACTTTACATATCCACGGTCCATCAAGCGCTTGACAGCGACCGAGTCATGACCCGATGCATCGATAACAATCTTGCATTCTAGGCCTATCGGATCAACACAAGTAATATTCCTGGGTAGAGCGGAGACCGGCATCCAGTTAACAACCACACCGCACACTCGCTTGTTCTTCATTACGAGGTCGTCGAACTTTGTTAACTGCAGGAATCGCACCCCAGCATCACATGCAGCAGCTACTAGCTTTGAACACGCATGCGGCCCCCAGGTAGCATATAGTCCGTCACTGATTCTGCGATACGGAACTCCTAGTTCATCCCATACCTTTTGAGCAGGAGCCCTAACCGTTACTGGGTTCATCATATACCCACCGACCCAGTATCCACCACCTAAGTAGTTATTTTGCTCAATGACTAGCGTTCGAGCACCCATCCTACCGAGCTCTCTGCTCGCCGTCAGACCTGCAGGTCCAGCCCCGATGATTATTACGTCACAATTTGCATATTCATTGATCGTTTCATTAAACATCATTGATATAGTCCTAGTTATTTCTGTCTCAGTCACGTCTGCGAAGATCTTTGCCATGAACCAATGTTCCTTGAAAGGTAATTAATACATTTTCGACTTGTATTCGCAAGAAATAGAGACCGTTTGCTGTTGTATAATCGAGATCTTGCGTGCTATGATGTACGTTTTCTTAGATCTAAATTTGAGATGAGGTTGTAAAAATTGGCATACATAATTTCGACCTCATATAGACTAGGAATATTCTGAAGAGCAAGCAGGTGTTTGTCTAACTTTCCTTAACAAAATATAGCAACACTGGGGCTGGTTGCAAATTATGTAAAGGCCTCAATGAAATTTCTATAAGCGTCTCGAATTTTGTACTTTACTGGTGGGTCTTTGAATCCGTATCCACAAATTAACTCACAGCCGTTTTTCACCTTGCGATTGTGGTGCGCGTATACGGCTCTTACCACGTCCAATACAACATTTCCGGCATTTGCTCCATCACTTGTATGCAACATCATATCGATAACGATATTACTGCCAAGAAAGCCTTCGCTGGACACCCAATAGTAGCTGTTTCTCGAATCTCGGAGAAAATCAGTATATTCTGTAGTGCCTGCCACAGATTCAAAATTGTATGGCGCCTCAATGGCTATACTCTTAGTTTTAATCTTCCGCTTGGCCATTTTTGTTCTCTCAACCATCGTGTTTTGAGTGTCCTTATTTCCACCCACATCAAGCTGGTAACTCTTTCTCACCAATGCACCTCGTTCTACTAGAAAATCTATGATCCCCTTATGCAGTGCAGTTCCTCCCAGCTGGCTTAGCAGATCGTCTCCTACCAACGGAATTTTCTTGTCCCCAAATTTTTTTGAAAAAGCATCATTACCTGCAATTTTTGTCGGAGTTGCGTTGATGAAAGGTAAGCCTGCATCAAGGGAAGCGTCTGCATAATCCGTTACCGTTCTATCTAACCCTGAAGAAATCAGATTTACAACGACGTTTGTCTCAGAAGTCTCCAACATATCGCCAAATTCTTTATGTGAGGAAGTTATCGTCTTTTCCGACCTAAAAGGAAAAGGAGGATCATCTGACAGCATTCCTGCGTGTATATTAATGCTCGAGCCTCTGACGCTATGATATTTTTTGGGTCGTCTGTTAACTACATCGTTAAGATCCTGACCTACTTTGGTGGGATCGATATCGAATGCTGCCACAACCTTTACGTCTGATGGTTTGAGTCCGCCTATTTTTTTGTGCCATAAACCGCTAGTGTTGTTGTGCTTTGCGTAATAATCGAGACCTTGAACAAATATACTGCTGGCGTTGCCTACTCCTATCAAAGCCACTCTTACCTTGTTGGTCATTATGAGTACGTTTTAAAATTCATAGATGATTTAACTTTTTTGAGTTTCTAGGATAGCAAGATTGCAAAATTTAGGTCTGTTGAACCATAAGTTGTTTGATTCCCTTGTTGGGATCCAGTTGGGGGAGGATTTGTCCTACACATGCTTGCAATTCTGGACATGGCCATTAGCATTTCAAAACCTGAAATTGACATTCTTATTTTAATGCTGTCAGAGAAGTCAAATAGTCAATCCATCTGAGTTCGAAATGAATCTAACTTCTCATAGTTCGGTTGCTGTAAGCGTCCTCTAATTATGGTAGTTGTACTTGTTCCTCTTTCGCTTGGTATATTTGCGTTTGAATAGGCTCGATCTCTTAATTTTTCGCCAGTAGATACTACTGCATTGCTTAGAATTTGTACATATTTCTCCAAGAAATCACACTCATCTGATTGCGATCTGAGAGCGTTGCTGAGAAAATCAATTTCCGTCATAAGAGCTTCGGGAACAACTCATGTAAACAGGTGAAGTCAACTGAGCCCAAAATTTTGTTTTGGCTTGTATGTATCATTTAAATACAGTATCAACGAATTTGCATTATCACAGCATGGTTACCGTAGATCAAGTATTGTCTTCGTTGAAGAAAGTCGTCGATCCAGAGTTGCATAAAGATATTGTTTCGATGGGGATGGTTAAAGATCTAGCAATTAATGACGGAAAAGTGGCGTTTACTCTTCAGCTCACGACTCCCGCTTGTCCGTTTAATAGCGAAATAGAGCAGGATGTCAGGAACGCTATAGCGAGTATTGGCGTGGCGGATCTAAACCTGAGAGTTACGGCACGAGTTATGGAGGGCCGCGCCATCTCTATGGATGAGATACTGCCCGGTGTTAAAAATATAATAGCGGTCGCTAGTGGTAAGGGAGGCGTCGGAAAGACTACTGTGTCCGTAAACCTGGCGCTAACACTAGCAAAGACCGGGGCAAAAGTGGGATTACTGGATGCCGATGTTTATGGGCCTAGCGTGCCGCTGATGCTAGGTCTTAAGCAAACCCCTGAAGTTACCAATAACAAGATTCAGCCGATTATTTCAGATGGAGTCAAGGTAATATCAATGGGATTTTTCTATGAACAGTCCCAGCAGGCCGGAATATACAGAGGCCCAATAGTTTCCGGCATTGTCAAACAATTCTTGACCGACGTTAACTGGGGTGACCTCGACTATTTGATCATAGACTTGCCACCCGGCACGGGTGACGCGCCTCTGACAATGGCACAGACAATACCAATCACAGGGATACTTATCGTAACTACTCCCCAGGAAGTTGCCATGAATGTTGCGGTGAAGGCGATTGGCATGTTTAACAAACTAAATGTTCCTATCATAGGGGTGATCGAGAACATGAGCCACCTCGAATGCCCGCACTGCAAGGAACGGATCCATATCTTTGGCAAAGGAGGCGGTCAGAGGGTGAGCGAGAAATTCAACGTCCCTTTCGTGGGGGAAATACCACTTCACCCGCAGATTATGGAGGGAAGCGATACTGGCAAACCAATAATTCTGTCAGAACCTGGTTCGATTCAGGCTAATGCGTTTACCAGTGTTGCCAAAACGGTAGCTGGGAGGATTAGTGTTATTGCAGCTGAGTTGAAGGCTTTGGAAGAGGCAGAGGCGGAGGGAAACCCTCGTAACGATACGGCAAGTCAAACTGAACCCCATAATGTTCCTCAGCCCTGAAAATCTTCGTATTCTAAAAGAACCATTTGGCTTGCTTCTTGAAAACAAGAGTGTAAACAAGGTGAAGTTATACAGTTCTGTAAAACATGCGAAATTGATTGTTTCGGTTGGTGATGCTACAACCGATCGTGTGACTCTATATGGCATCATTCCTAGCGTATGCGTTGTAGATGGCAGAGAGAGACGAGTACAACGCATAACAGCTGGAGGTGACTCGCTTTTGCAAAATCAGGTATTGCAACTCAGATGTTCAAATCCTGCCGGGACTATTTCAAAAGGAGCAGTTCAAGTGTTACGAGATGCAATAAAAGCGAGTAGTACTAATCCGGTGAGAGTTATTGTTGAGGGCGAGGAGGACCTTTTAGCTTTGCCAATTTTTCTACTGGCTCCATATGGCTCAATCGTTATGTACGGACTGCCTTTCAAAGGGATTGTTATAGTTAGGATCGATTTTGAGACACGTAAAAGGGCCAAAGACTTAATGGAGAGTTTAGGAATTGACTGGATAGGGGGATATGATGACGCGGTGGCTGAATGATTTTCAATCCGAAAAGGTGATTGTATATAACACTTTCTGACCCCTGAGCATCCAGCCCTGAGCCATCTATGTATATCAACTCCTAGTTTCTGCACCACGTAGATTAGCAGCATGGAACAATTACTCATCACAGCCACATCCGTCATTTTGAGGCTCATAGGCGCTGAGATGATATCTACTTATACAGCTGTAGCAGATGCTCTTGTTCTCATCTATTGTGGCACTGCAAAAAGCACAAATCCTGAGATCCCTGTGCAGATTCTTCGGCGTCGGTTCCATACCTTATCATTGCTTTATTTGGTAATAATAACAAAAGTTAACCTGCCATACCGTGGCAATTGCAGATGCACTTAGTCATTTTAATATCAAAAGAACAGTCATGATCATGCCGACCTCTGTCATCCACGGGCCATTCTCCCGGACATTCACCGTGTCGACCTCGTTTACAAAATAACGTTAACGTCATGTTCCGCTCAAAAAAAGAGACTGATTAGAATTTTAATGTTTTCTGAGTGGACTAAATCAAAGGTCGATATTGAAAAGTTGAGGTGCATAGATCGAACCATCCCTGACTCTCTTTACCCTCGCAACAGATAGGTAATGTGGCCAGATGGTCACCAAAATCGAACCTTCGGGCACGCCTTCGGGTAGTCCAATGATGACGATGTCATTTTCAGTAACACCGAATTCTTCCAATTTTTGCTTGCTAGCCTTAATGATATCTTCAGACATACCGCTGCTGTAAACGTAAACTTTGCCAACGTAGTCAATTCTATCTACCATCTATTAATAGGGATAGAATGGTATACAAAAATGTGATCGTTTAGATCGAATTAATCTAAACAAACGAATAATGATATTGACGTTTTGGATTTGATTCAGGGCCAATCAGTTAACTATATGTGGAAATTTTAAAGGTCGCTCTTTCGTAGTCCAATGAAACGCATCAGATTAATTGAAATTCGGTCGCATCTCATTCCGTTCTACAACTGCTTCGAACAGCTCAATAGCCTTCTGGGCCCCCACTCGATCCGGCTGTCTTTGTGCCGATGTTACTAGATTCAGTGTTCTAGTTGCATGACTTTTGTTTCAAAAAGGTTGGATATCGCATCTCGTTTTATTAAGAAATTGTTTCATTGCGTTGCATCGCATAACGACGATTGCAGTTGTGACGCCGAACTTGGAAGAAGCTTTTAGAGCGAGCAACAGCTGAACATTGTGGCTTCCCTAGTTTTAAAAGTCTGAAAATTGATGGAAAAAGAGCAGTTGTTGTGCGTCGTCCGAGGAAGAGTACTTGCACAATGGTATAGAATGTTAATTTTGTTATTCTTGCTGTTGTGTGACAGCCCACACTAAGTTGGCAGACTACAAATCATCAACATGGTACTTCGACATGCAGCCTGTGCATTCGTAGACTTCATCTCCCATAGGGCCTGAGACATTAAATCTCACGATTGTTGTTCATTTTGGACAACGCCCTTCAACTGTGCGGCGGATATGTTGAGGTTTTGTCTTAGTCCTTCTTCTACTTCCCATATCGGACAGTAAGTCAGGTGCGCTGTTTTATAAACGTCAACACTTTCTGATACTATCCAATAACCGCTACTCATCCAGAAGCCATCAACACAAAATTGATCTATAGCAAAGTCAACAGTTATTTAGTGATGGCTGGGCTTTTCTGTTCTCTCTTTTTCATAATTACGCATGGTCCACACTCCGAGTGCGATAAAACCTCCGCCTATAGCAATCAGAACATAGTCTACAATAAGTATAAGTCCCCATGCCCTAAAAAATAGGCTACCATACATGAATAAGGTAGCAAGGAAAATTAAAGCGATTCCAGTTATAATTTCAGTATTTATTCGTAGCATAACGGATAATGTTCAGCCATATATTATAAAAATTACTATTACCGGATTGTTACTTGAATCCTCGCTCGGGGTTAACCAATGGGTAGGCTGAAGTGATATGATGGTAGCCCCCGCCGATTCATCTTTGACGTTTAGAACGTAACGATTTACCACGATATACTTTTATTCCAAGAACCTTATTGGTCCTGTCTGTTAAAGGTATTAGTGACGCGTATGGTGCGGCCACCGGGCCTATTACCTCCAAAACCTTGCCTACACCTTTACCCTTTTGGTCGACTAATATCTCTCCAGGTCGAGTTTCCTTGCCCGAGGATCCAAGTAGTCGTACAATAAGCCTACTGCTTTTTGCTAGATGCATAACCTCTCCAACCTCTTGACGCTCTTGAAGCTCTCTAGTCATCATTCTTTGACTGCCTTAAATCTGTTTGAGCAGCCATAATTAGGTTATCTTATGAATAAGTGTTCATGTTCACTCGCCTATCTCTCCCTGATTCTCTGTTTACTCTTCTGCCACATTTTTTCCGCTACGCACTCCAGAACGGTCGATTTTTTTTGTTCTGCCGATTTTGGCAGTACAATGTAACCCGATCTTACGAATGATCTTCTCGGGTATCTCACCTGCTCATCGGTCTCTTGCGGCAATGGCTCGTAACCGGCCTCTTTTGCAGCGTCAATCAGATCTGCAACTGTTGGATCAAAAACCGCGCGCTCACTTTTTATCCTACGCCCCTTACACCTTGGGAGAGTCTTGTTAAAATAATCAAGCCAAAGTATTATGTGATCGTAATCTTTCAATTAGAATACGGTTTACGAGGGATTGATATTAACTTTAACACCGGTTTCCAGTTTTGTGTCTGCCGGATAAACGTGGTAATTCCATTTACCGGTCGTGATAAAATTTGCAATTCTGCTGGCCTGAAATTATCTATTATAAGTGTCTGAACATTTGCCTTCCGTCACACATTTCTTGTTCAAGTCGAACGTGTGGATTTTCACGTAGATCCGTTAAGGTTTCCGAAACGATATTGTTTGCTATTCTTAAAAAGAGAGATCATGCGTGCAAACGTACTACGAGGCGATGAACAGGATCTCTTTTCTATATCCCTACAAGCCAAGTTTGGGTTCACCACTTCACTTGCTTTTCGGAATGTTCCTCTAATTATTTCCACGAACACAGGTAGCAGACCTGCCCTACCACCGAAAGCACCCTTGGCGTTAATTAGCCAGAACATACTCGTCGAGTCATAATCACTTGGAAATATCAGGCTCTTAGCATTATTCGCCTCGTAGGAATCATAGTGTCCTGCAACCCGTATCCATCCTCTCGATAAATGATTAACATACATTGCGAATTGCCCGCAAACATGACAGTTATCGTCGTATATTAGCAGTGGCCGCTCAAAAAGAGATGAAAGCAACAAAGACACTCACTCTTTAATTCGTCCTTGTATCTTTTAAATATATATAATGAAATTTTCGAAATGAATACGTAGAAGCGGAGCAACGGTAAAAACTACAGATAGATATCCGAGGGCTGTGCCCATCCAAATAAGATATAAGTTAAGCTGTTTTCATGCTACATCTGGTGGTCCAAAGTGATTCCGAACGAATAAAAAACCTCTTAGAAAGAGGCGCCGTAAAACTTCACATATTCCAACCCAGTGGAAGGACAATTTGGACTATTGTCGGCAGAGACAACGAACATTGGGCAGATATCGAGCTTGGATTTTGTTCTTGCAAAAGTTATTACTACATAACGCTTTCCAACGGAAAGCTATGTTATCATTTGATATGCATTGCGCTAGCAAAACAGAATAACAAGTTTGTAACAATTAAATTTCATGATACTGAATATACAGACTTTATCAACGCATTATTAGCTGACATCACATCTAAATTACTAGTATGTTGAGATCTAAACTCTTATTCATGTCGTCATTGTTCACTTTATCTTTCTCCTCGTGCTCGATGTCCTTTCTACATTTGGTACTGTAGTTTGCTATTCCGTGCCTTTCCCTCACTATTTCGCTGTAAAACGTAGGTCCATATTTTTCCTTCCCCCTTTTTCGCCAATTTCGCTGTAAAAATCAACACCGTATTCTTGCTTGACAGACTCGCCACCCTTCTCGCCTATCGTTTGATAAAATTCAACGACATATTCTGCTTTAATGATCTCTCCTCCTTTTCACCCAGCATCTCGCAGACTATCTCTATCGTGCGATCTCGCATCTCCTCCAGCCTTCGCCACACGCAGCTTAGTTCGGTGTTCGCTGTCGCAAGCCCCCTTCTATTGTGGGGGTGCAACACCCCCTTCTCTTGCCACCCTTACTCTCGTCTCCTCGGTAGCAGAAGCCAGTCCCTTTTTAGCTCGCCCTGTTTCTTCTGTTTCCATACAACTCGTTCACACATATCGAATAAAAGGATAGACAAGAAGAAATCCCCTCCAGCTTCGACTAGTTTATTATTCTGAGAACTCCATATCTTTTAAATGTATTTTAATAAAAAAAATATATTGATAGTTGGCTCGGGTGGCAGGGAACATGCACTAGGATGGAAACTTGCACAGAGCAAGTATGCAATAAATGTGTATTATGCTGAAGGTAACGGTGGCACTTTTTCAAACATCAATATCAAGCCTGATGAATTCCAAAGGCTCTCCTTGTTTGCAAAAGAACACGAATGCTTTACAATAGTAGGACCTGAAATTCCGCTTGCTAACGGTATAGTAGACTTATTTACTGAGGAGAATTTACCGATATTTGGCCCCACAAAGGGCGCTGCGTTATTGGAATCGAGCAAGAGCTATGCAAAGCACTTTATGAAAGAAAATCAGATTCCCACCTCAAACTTTTCCACATTTTCAGACATAGAAAAGGCAAAGGACCACGTACTAGGACAAACAAATCAACTTGTCATAAAGGCTGACGGACTAGCAGCTGGGAAGGGAGTAGTAGTGTGCGATACTCAGGACGAGGCCCTTGCTGCGCTAGATTTGATGATGGTCGAAAATAAATTCGGCCTCGCTGGCCATAATGTTATTATCGAAGAAAGGCTCTTCGGGGAAGAAGCATCTTTTATTGCTATTTGTGATGGAAAGACAATTATGCCGCTTGCATCAAGCAAAGATCATAAAAGAATACTTGATAATGACCAAGGGCCTAATACTGGAGGAATGGGAAGCTATTCTCCTGCGCCACTTATTGACTCGGAACTATATGGAAAAATCATAAAAGACGTAATGGAACCAACTGTGAGGGGAATGAGTATGCGAGGGCAGCCAATTAAAGGATTTATATATGCTGGGATAATGGTCGATACTGCTCGAAAGCAACCGTACGTCTTGGAATACAACGTAAGAATGGGAGACCCCGAATGTCAACCCATAATGATGAGATTAAAGTCAGATCTTTTCGAATATTTGCAGTTGGCGGATGAAGAGGGACTTGACTCCTCGCAGCCTCTAGAGTGGCAAAATGAAGCATCTGTCTGTGTAATTATGGCTGCAAAAGGATATCCCGGCAAATATGAAAAAGGTAAATGGATAACCGGTCTTAACTCTCATATAGATCATGGTATTATGATTTTCCACTCAGGTACCAAGCGAGATGAACAGAATAGAGTTTTAACCAACGGAGGCAGGGTCTTGAGCGTATGTGCGTTGGGATCGGATACAATGGAAGCTGCGGTTAAGGTATATTCCGCGGTAGAAAAAATATCATGGGGTAGCAATGAGCAATATTTTAGAACTGATATTGGCAATGCAACATTTCCTCATCAAAAATAGAGCATTCTTTTTTCAGTGACAAGCACGTTAATCTTTTGGTCATTATGAGATCGAGGGACTCTTTCACACACCTGAAATTCATATGCCAGACCTACCGAGACGAAAGAATTTTTTTTTCTGGCGATAAACCTATCATAGTATCCGTATCCGTAACCAATTCGATATCCATTGGTATCAAAGACAATTCCAGGCACCAAGAGCAAATCGATCTCGTCTGAAACGCAAGACTTGGATGATATTGATGGCTCTTTGATGCCGAATTTGCCGGCTGTCAAGTCAGTGTTCAATAAGATTCGATAAAACTTGATATGATCTCCTATTGTCCTTGGGAGCGCAACCAGCCTATCACTTTTCAAAGCAATATTAACTATCTTCTGTGTTCTCACTTCCGAGCCAACAGGATAATAACTTCCCACCATTCTAGAGTGCTTAAACTCAACTGAATGAGCAAAGCTTTGTTGAATTGCTGTGCTTCTTGTATTGATATCGGATGGTGAAAGGGAATTGCGCTTTTCAAGCATAATTTTGCGCATCTTGTCTTTTAGATTGTTTATGACCGTTTTTCTTGTTTCCGTCTATTATTCATCTCTTTTTTCAGAGAGGCTGCCGTTATCGTATTCTTCAGAAGCATCGATATGGTCATCGGACCGACCCCACCCGGTACTGGGGTGATCCAAGAAGCCTTCTCCTTTACATTTTCGAAGTCTACATCACCGGCTAACTTTCCATCATATCTGCTAATACCGACATCGATTACTACCGCATGAGGCTTTATCATATCAGCAGTCAGGACAAAATGTTCGCGGTTACCGACAGCTGTAATTAATACGTCTGCAGTCTTTAATTTATCTACTAGCATTTTCGTCTTTGAATGGCAAAGGGTGACGGTCGCGTCTCTTTCCAGCAGTAGGAATGCAAGAGGCTTACCAACTAGAGTGCTTCTATTCACTATAACGGAATCCATACCTGATATATCGACTTTATTAAAACCTAATAATTCCACAATTCCGGCAGGCGTGCAAGGTTTTAGAATCGCTTTTCCGCACACCAACATACCTGCATTATATGGCGTCAGCCCATCTACATCCTTGACTGGATTGAGGATACTAAGTACCAAAAATTCATTGATCTGTGTAGGAAGAGGCAGCTGAATCAAAATACCATGTACTTCGGGGTCTCTGTTTAGCGTCCCGATAAGCTCTAGTAACTCTCTTTGCGTGCAAAATGATGGAAGTTTGTGGTCTCGTGTTAAGATTCCTGCGGCCGCAGCGGCCTTATGCTTATTTCTTACATATATGGCTGAACTTGGGTCGTCCCCTACAAGAACTGTTGCTAAACAAGGGTTAATTCCCTCACTCCGCAATTGACTTGCAGCCCTTTTCACATTTAACTGAAGACATGCAGCTGCGACTAACCCATCTAGGATCCGTGCTGTCAAATGCTTATCAAATTCTAACGTGTAATATTTTGGTTTATTTTTCGCTGTCTCAACCAGAAATTTATCTATTTAGAATGTCATTGAGTATTGTTGGCCTATTTGGTGTCTTCCCTACCACAATGTAGTATCGAAACCTTTCGGCCTTCTATCCTGATATTTCCTTTTGAAAACAAACCAAGCGCTTCTGGATAGAGTTCGTGCTCTACTTGTAGTATCCTTTCTGCCAACAGTTCCTCCGTATCAGATTCGAACACAGGCACAGTCCTCTGCAGTAATATAGGTCCTGTGTCGATCCCCTCGTCAACAAAATGGACTGTGCATCCGCTTACTTTGACACCATAGTCTAAAGCCTGTTTTTGTGCCCGAAGGCCCGGAAAGGAGGGAAGAAGGGCTGGATGTATATTCATTATTCGCATCTTGTATTTACGAACAACTTCACGGCTCAACACACGCATGAATCCTGCAAGGCATATTACACCGGCGCTTTTGTTTACACCGTATTCTTCCAAGATCTGCACCAGTTTTTGGTCGTACTCCCACCCTCTGGATCCATAATTCGTCAAACTGTTGGTTGGTACACAAAATTTTTCCGAGGCAATTTTGAGACCCGCAGCAGCAGGTTTATCAGATATAACAATCGAGGGTATAATATTTTTGATCGTCCCTTGCTTGATCGCTGACAGTATTGCCTCCATATTACTACCACGTCCGGAAATTAAGATTGCAAGATTAAGCAAAGGTGTATACTTAATGGTACTGATTCTTAAAGCTAGATGTGAGGGAAATAAAATCTTAAAATATATCTTGAAGTGAGGAGTCACAGCTATCCATTGTCATCATTAGTCACTTTCGCTAACTCTTGCATCGTAATTTACAGCGGCAATAACAAAATATCAGTTGATCCAACCAAACCGGTTTCCTCAGACTTTGCTTTTTTCTCTCATGCGCATATTGATCATCTTTGCCGAAATTATTCTCGAACTCCCTTAACAATCAGAAACAAAATTCTTACCTCAAAGGAGACCTCTCTAATCGCTCATGCTCGAGGGTTTCCGATGAGTGAAATAAATGAAGAATATGATGGCTTCCAATTGTTAGATACAGGCCATATTCTTGGTTCCAAGGGTCTATTAATTGGCGATAAGCTATACTACACAGGTGACATTTCTACTAGAAAAAGGGCATTTATGAAATCAGCCCGCATCCCCGAAGTGCAAACCTTGATAATAGAGACAACGTTCGGCCGACCACACTATGTTTTTCCCGATCTAACAGATGTTATACACAAAACGAATAAAATTATTTCTGAAATGTATGACCAAGGCATTCCTGTTTTGTTGATGGGTTACCCACTAGGCAAAGCACAATTATTGACGGCGCTTTTCGGCCACTGGGAGCCGTTCTATATCCATGATTCAGTCTATAAAATGAACAGTACTTAC
Organism: Candidatus Nitrosopolaris wilkensis; assembly: GCA_003176995.1. Lineage (GTDB taxonomy): Archaea > Thermoproteota > Nitrososphaeria > Nitrososphaerales > Nitrososphaeraceae > Nitrosopolaris > Nitrosopolaris wilkesensis. The sequence goes on along the minus strand of QHBN01000013.1, from coordinate 5,402 downwards.
AAAAAATTGGGCGTGGTGTTAAAGGATGCGACTATATATTCTGAAGCCGAAAAACAAGGATTGTTGAGCAGGACCAAGCCTTGGGTAATGATTGCGCCCCTGATGCATTCAAGAAGTACTTTTGTGAAGCTTATGAAACAAAAATATAACGCCGTCTGCGTTGGGTTTAGCGGCTGGGCGATGGATAAGCGGTACCGAATCATGATGGGTCTTGATCATGCGCTAGCAATGAGCGATCACTGTGACTACATGGAACTGCTTGAGTTTGTGAAGGCGTCCGGAGCCAAGAAAATTTATACATTTCATGGGTTTTCCGAAGACTTTGCGGATTCGCTTCAGAAACTAGGATTTGACGCGGCACCGGTCGTAAGAAGAGGCCTAGCAAAAAAAGGAGCTCGCGAAAATAAGACATCCCTTCATCCTTCGCTGGACGCATATTTTTAGAAATTAATTTATCCTCTAAATGTGGCTATCACTTACTAGAGTGCTCCCTAAAATAGGGAATGATTTTGTTACCGAACATTTCTATATTCTTGAAGTAACCGTCTCCCCAGAATCTAATTATAAAATGGTTAGTACCTGCTTTGATAAATCTCTCTAACATCTGGATAACGTCATCTGGTTTGCCCACGCCAATCGCCGTTCTTGCAACACTGTCCGGTATTTTCAATGCTGCCTTTTTCATTTGCTCCATGAGCTCAGGTTTATTCATGGCGTATTCGGTAAAGTATCTACGGAAGTCGAATTCCGAATCTTGTTGAATCTTATGCACGCTTAATAATTCCGGCTTGTACAGGCTTACTTTCACTGCATTTTTCATCTTATTCCACGCTTCTTCCCCATCATCGGTGAAGTAAATGTCTACGTCGTTTGCAAATTGGAAATCAGAAAGGTTTCTCCCTATCTTCTTGGCATTTTCACGGATCACGTCAGCATGTCGTTGAAATAATTCTGGAGTGTAACCGATCGGTATCCATCCATCTCCGTACGTGGCACATAATTCGAGTGTCTTTGGTGCACCAGCTGCGATGTAGATAGGAGGTCTCGGTTTGCGAATAGGTCTGCTTTGGAGACATGCGTTTGAAAGTTTGTAGTATTGACCTTCGTAGTCGACACGATGGTCTGGATCTGATTCAAAGAGTCTTTCGATGACCTCTAATTGTTCTTTAAATTTCGTTACCGGTTTAGAAAACTCTATGCCGAAGTCGACAACGTTTTGAGCTTCGCCAGCCCCTATACCAAGGATTGCCCTGCCTGCAGTAATCCTGTCCAACGTGATTGCTGAGAGTGCAATGGCAGAAGGATGCCTTCTAATGGCATCGGTCACACAAGTCCCTAATTCAACATTGCGGGTGATTGTGCCTATGGCTGCGAGCATAAGCCATGCATCATTTACGATAGCGTTTTTCCATTGCGGCACATTAGAGTGATCCATCATCCAGATAGAATCATAATTCATTCGGTCGGCTATTTGACAAGCAGTCATTATTTGAGTCTCATCCAGACCCAGACGAGCAACATTCAACCCTTGAGTAAATCCAAACTTTACTTGCATTCGATCTCTCCCATAATCCAACTACAGCGCCGGCAAATATCTAGCCATCCATTAAACAATAGCAAACTATTATCCATCTCTAGACAATGGATGCAAAGTGACCGCTTACTTAAATATGTCTTGTTTCCATATCTCAAGACCTTGATTTCCCGAGAACCTTTAAATAAGAATCGCAGCGTTTTTGTAAGTTACTGATGTTATTACCCTCCGAGATCGAAGCAAAATCACTAATTCCCGCCATAAGGGCGATTTTAGCTAAGAAGCTCGTAAATGAATACGAAATGAAGGAGGAGATCGTCGCTAGAGTACTTGGTGTTACTCAAGCAGCAGTTAGCAACTACCTTCGAGGGACCAGAGGGGATATACAGCTCATGAATAAGCTGTCCTCAGTTTTGGAAGTGATGCGGATGACCGATGATATAGCAAGAGACTTGACTTCAAACAAAGCGTATACTCCTAACACCATGGCTAAGTTCGTCGAACTGTGTAATTATATGCGCTATACGTTCATAATTTGCGACGTACATCACGGTATGGAGTCCAATATAGATGAGCAAGTGTGCGAACAATGTAAAGGCACACTAATAAGCGGTAGAGTATAAGAAGTTCAAATTATTTATCCAATGATCAGGATTAACATGCAGTCGCGCTATTGTTTTTTATCATGTCTATCGCGGTTCTCAGGACCGTTGACCCCATTATACGTCCCAAGCTTCCTGTTGAAGCGTATTTTTCAGTAAACCTCGTACTTTCATCTTTTTTGACCAAGTTCCCGGAAAATAAAACGGGCACAGGGTCTGCGCTATGGGCTCTTTTTGTACAAGGCGTTGAATGATCAGCAGAGATTACTATTGTCCCTCCTTCTCTTTTTAGCCTTTTTTGTAACGTCCCAAAGAACATTCTATCGATGTCTTCTATGCTTCTTTTTTTGCCTTGTGCATCACCATCGTGACCAAATTCGTCCGGTCCCTTTATATGGACGTAGATGCCGCCATAATGTTCCAGATTATCCACAGCCACAATAGCTTTTCTTTCATAATCGTTGATATCCCCTGCTTCTAGTGTCTCCATACCTAACACCCTGGAAATGCCAATTTCCACCGGCATGTCCACGATGCTTGCAATGTCCATATTGTACTTTTTCCTGATCGATTCGAGTTTTGGAATAGTGTTTCCAGAATCCCTTAAGAGGATCGCATTCATAGGTGCCTTTCCTGAGCTTTCGCGGCGCTTGTTGATTGGATGGTCTCTAAGGAGTCTGATTACCTGTTCCGAAAACTCATTGACAATTTTTGCGGCGGCCGCCGCTGATTCAGTGGGTTCCTCGGCATATGATTTTTCCAGGTGCATTTTCCCTAAATTGGCTTTGGCTACACCCATGCCGTCGACCTTCTGATAGGCTGGATCTGTGTTTGTTATCTTATCGGAGAATCTCAAAGTAGCATGTCTGAACCTTACGCTTACGCGATGTCCGATTGTGGGCTTTATAACGAGTGAAACGCCCCTTTCGCTAAACTTCATTTCATCCGCCAGAGTTTGGCAGACTTCGGTGGCTTCAACATGCTGGATATTTCTACCGGCTCTTCGATCTATTATCTGCAGCTTATCGTCTACGGTAGCAAAGTTCCCACGCAAGGCAAGATCACCATCACGAAAATCAATGTCAGACCCAATTGCTTCTATCACTCCTCTCCCCACGTAGTTAGCGTATCGGAAGCTGTAACCTAGCATATTAAAGACAGCAATATCGGATTGTGGTGCAATTCCCTCTCCCACTGTGATTGTCTCTCCCATGCACCCGTTTTTAGCTAAATAATCCATATTGGGCGTATAGGCAGCATCAAGAGGAGTCAAATCGTCTAAATTTGGATGCGGCAGATCCGACACCCCATCGAGCAAAACGTATACAAATTTTATACCAGAAGGGTCTTTATTTTCCATTAGTCATCAGTACATCCAGGTTGGAGAATTTATCTGTGACGATAATTCTGCGGCGGTTGATACAGAAGCTTTAATTAAAAGAGCTCCTACGATGTTTTGGGGGCAGTGTAATAGTTGGGGGATCTGAGGAAAGACTATGTCTTAGATAAGTTTGTAATAGTGCCAAGATCAAGTGAAAGCGAACGAATTGATCCTCCGTTAGATGGATCGTGTCCATATTGCCCGGGTAATGAGTCCATGACTGAACCTGCTCAGATTGCACTCGTGGCCAAAGATGGCATGCTCCAACGACTTTCTGATAGTGAAGAAAATATAATCTGCGACTGGTGCGTTAGGGTCTTCCAGAGTAACACTCCAGCTGTGACAATTAGCTCTTCGCCTAGCTACTCTGATAAACCACTATACAGCGAACCCGCATACGGCTACCATCAAGTACTGGTCGCTTCTCCAGATCATGACAGGAATTTATCTCAGATTTCAGTCGACCAATGGGCAAATGTGCTCTTGGTCATTCAAGACAGGGTGAGATGGCTATATACACAGAAAAGTGTAACGTATGTTGCTGTTTACATCGATAGCGGCTTGAGGGCTGGCACATCGATCACTCATCCGCACATAAACATTGTAACTTTTTCCACGATTCCTCCGTACATTGAGATAGAGGCGGAAGCTTCCCATAGATACATGAACGAGAATGGGAGTTGTCCTGCATGCAATATTATTTCTATCGAATCCAGTGGCCCGAGGCAGATACTAAGTACGGATAGCTTTCTTTCATTCTCTCCGTGGGCTCCCACATATCCTTATGAATTTTGGATTTATCCTAAACGGCACACAACTGCTTTCTCGAAAATTACGCAGAAGGAGATAACTGATCTTGCACTAATGATGAGAGCAACGCTAGGAGGAATGTCAAAAGCGTTGAATGAAACACCATTCAATCTTGTGTTTCATTTCGCTCCAGAAAAAAAGAACAGCCGTCAAATCCATTGGCATATCGAGATTTATCCACAAATCCATGCGTGGTCTGGTCTTGAACGAGGGTTTGGGGTCTATGTAAATAATATTAGGCCAGAAAAAGCAGCAGAAGTGTTAGGTTCAGCATGCAGAAGGGAGCTTGCCGGCTTGGTAGGTATCACATAGGGATAACTAGAGCAGCAATTGCGTATGGCAAAATTTGAAACTTGGGTAGCTTTGGGATCCCTTGCGCTCGGGGTCATGTTTATAGCCCTAATTATATCATTCTACAATTTCTTGGTAGGCCCTGGAGGTAAGGGACCACAAGTCTTCGTCGATCCTATTGGGGTTTTAGTCTTGATCGTTTCGATAGCAGGCGTACCTTGCCTGATACTTGCTGGCGCTGTCCTCGGACTCTCAAGATCAAGTGCAGGACGTACTTCGGCACTTATCCTCTTAATTACTGGTATTATCTTGATTGCCGGCATGTCTGCAGCCAGGATTGCATTTACACATATCAACTCATTGTTTGTCGTGCCGGGTATGGATTTAGTTCCCCTCATTTTCATAGTAGGTGGAATAGGTGTTGGAGCAGTTGGAGGCTATCTACTAAACGCTTCAAATAAAGCGCGCCGAAATCTCGAAGACGAAATCCAATAATTTTCGGCCCGGAATATTAGCTTGAAATATATTTCTCAGATGTCTATCTCTACTTGTTCAATACCTTTTCAATATTATTCTAATCTTATTGACGACCTCTGCAGGATTACTCGCAAATATGATACACATAGGCTCCTTACCAATAGCCCCTTCGTGATATATAATTTCAGCTTCCGGATTTTTTGCTAATGCATATTTAATTCCCCAGAAAATTGACATCCCCTCTTTTTTTAAAATATGTCTGGGCTCTTTTCTTCTGTCGTAATTCGAGACCTTAAAAACTGCCTTT
>QHBN01000012.1 GCA_003176995.1 Candidatus Nitrosopolaris wilkensis | reverse complement strand
TATACCTTGTGAAACCAATCTCGTAACTCTGGTCTTTATTGCGTTTGTACTCATTCCAATCAAAAGGCCAATGCTTGTATAAGACGTTCTGCAATCACGAATCAGAATACGGAGAATCTCGACGTCTGTATTGTCTAATACGTAATTCTGCATTACCTACTTAGAGATATTACACACCGTTATAAATACAAAAGTTCCGTTTTGTGCAGTCCGACTTGCACCAAACTTATCTTTTCTAAGAACTAACATACATTATGTCAAACAATATGAATTTCAAAACAGCTATTGAAATTAACTCAAAAAAGACAAGGATCTCTGAGACATTCGCAATTGCAGCAATGATACTTCTATCGATAGACACTGCAAACACCTTCGTTGGACAAGGCGGATACGGATTTTTATCCCCTCTGAATGATCAGCAAAGTGGAATATTACTTGGCATCCCATCTATAATATTGTTCTTTGTGTCCATTGGCTTTGGATTTAGAGAGAAAACGAGACTAACATCATTACTACTCGTAGCAGGTGGCGCACTACTTGCAGTCTCTAAAATAGTGGAACCTACAATGGGTCTGAATTTATTTTTGGCAGTAGCTCTCCGTCCTCTATACATAGGTCTGATCCTAATGGGTTTCATCATATTAGGACTAGGTGTATCTAGAATGCTTCAAAGGGATAAGCTAAACAAAAACTACAAAAGATTAGATCAGGCGGGAAAAAATGCAAGAATTTGATGACGGACCCTGCTGCGTAATAAACAGGAAGGTCATATCCTCTGACTTGCAGGAAGTAGGTCACATTGTAGCTACTAGTGAAGAGTCATTTATAATTTCACGAGGGTCTGATAACGAATACCGAATCCCAAAATCACGAGTAGAGAGATTTCGTGGTAACGATGTCTTAGTAAACTTCCGTCTTAATGATTTATTGTTAGTGGAGCTGGCATCCCTTGCATGAAAAAATAACAATGACAAAAAATATGATAATAAATGGTCATCATGTTGATGACATTATACCTGATGTTGCTCTAAAAGTTAAGAATCTTTCCAAGGTATATGTTTGTTCAATAGGCAAGGTAGTGTCGCTTCGAAACGTTAGATCCTCTATCGATAAGGAAGAATTTGTGTCTGTAGTAGGCAGGCCCATTGGACGGCAGTTTGATGGGTGAAAAGCGATAGAGAAATGGAAACAGAAGATGTACTAAGAAAAAATGGAAACAGCCCTATAACAAATAGAGGAAATAGATCTTCTCCTATTTCTGTAATAAATAAAAAGAAACAAAAGAAGCATTATCATAGAAATCTTAAACAAATTTTCCTACTCTCTTTTGATACACTTATAGAAAGAAAAGCAAGGTCTGCACTAACAATATTGATGGTTGTTGTAGGAAGTGGCTTGATGGTTGCCCTTAATGGCATGAGTGCAGGTCAGACCGATTTCATTAACAAGTCGCTAAACACCTTAGCGCCTAATGTACTTTTTGTTACTCCTGGTCAGATAGGATTCCGTGGACCTACCGAGCCACCTACTATTATTTTCAATTCTGAAGTTGTAAATAGAATAAAATCCCTTCCTTATGTTCAAGACGTCGTTCCGGCATATCAAGGACAGCTCCAGCTCAGTGCTCAGGGAAATTTTTTAAATGCTCAGGTTTTTGCCTATAAACCTGAAAAAATTTACTTGAGTTATCCGTCTTTAGAGTTAGTGGGTCGTTCTTCAATACAACCAAATAATCCCTCCGCAATATTAGTAGGAGATAGTCTAGCCAATCCTCCAGGAAAAACAACTCCTTTTGTATCGATTGGTCAAACTGTTAAAGCTACATATTCGTCCGTAGATCCTGATACAGGAAAGATAAAGACACAATCTAGAAGCTTTGTGGTAAGCGGCATAATGCAACCTACTGGAAATAATCAGCTAGACAAAGCAGTCATAATTAATGAACTTACTGGTAATTCTTTATTTCATAAGGCAGGAAAATATGATACAATAGAAGTAGCTGCAATTTCTGGTGATTACGTTAATGTTGTACAACAAGAAATTGCTAGTCTATATGGTAGTAACAACATTGGAGTAATTACTCCTAAAGCAATCATGCAAACACTGCAGCACACTCAGAGTGGTAGTAGCTCATTTACATTGGAGATTGCGTTCATTGCATTGCTTGTAGGTGCTATTGGAATTGTTACTACTCTTTACACATCTGAAAATGAAAGAATAAAGGAAATTGGAACTATGAAAGCGATAGGCGCAAAACCCTGGTTTATCCTATCAATGTTCTTGAGTGAGGCCGTACTCATTGGTCTTATCGGGTCAACTCTGGGAATATTTACTGGTGTTGGTGTTACATATCTATTAACATCTGGCTTCGGTGGAAGTACACCAGGCGGAGGACCACCCGGAGCAGCAGCTCCTCATATTAGCCCTATCTTTCTTCCAAATGACCTTCTTTATGTCTGGTTTCTCTCACTATCCATAAGCCTAGTAGCAGGAGTCTATCCTGCTTGGAAGGCATCACGTCTATCACCGCTAGAAGCTTTGCGAAGGTAGTCACAATGCTATGGCGGACAACCCAATATTATTAGTTGTATCGGTACCTTAGTAATTAGAGTGTTAGAAGATTTCTTGCCTCTTTGTATGGAGATTGATCTGCCCTAACGGTATCTGGATTAGTTCCAAGACTTTTAGAAAGTTCTAATGCCAATTGTTGACCATAGAGAAGTTGCGCTAGCCATGTAAATTCTTTAGAAACGCCATTAAACGTATTTTCGTTTATCTCAATAACTTCTGCTCCTACAGTTTCTGCATATTTTATTAAACCATCCTTTCTCGGTTCCATTATGGATGTGAAGGCCACCATGCTTGATTGTTTATCTAATGTAACTCTAGGACCATGCAAGAATTGTTCCAAGCCAAAACTCCGAACTGGAATATAGCATGTCTCAGAGATTTTAAGGGCAACCTCATGAGCAACTACTTCCCTAATTAAATCGCCCACAATCACCAAGTTACCAGGAAATTTACGTGATAAGGATCCTTCGATCTTCATTGGAAGTTCGATATTATCGCTAGTTTGCTTGAATCTCTCAACTATTTTTTTGTTCGATAAACCAATCCATTGTATCATTCTTACTAGCGCAGATGTAAGTGATATTGTAAACGCACCACAATTCTCTTGAGCACAAGTCTCGATTCTAATGTCTGGCGTAGTCGTAGTAGCAGCAGTAGTAGTGAGATTATCTGAACTTCCCAATCCAGTAATAAGAACAGTTGTGGCTCCGGATTTCTTCGCAAGATCCAATGATTGAATACTAAAGGTTTTTGTTCCACGATGAGAAAAAACTACAAATATATCATTAACAGAAATCAAGTACCTTGACCTAACAAAATCATAACTTTGTATTGATATGCAATCAGGATTGACATATTCTCTCCAGAGAAATTCACTAAATCTTGCACCCCAATAACTAGTGCCAATTCCGACGAAAACTGTTCTTCTTTTAGTGGGATCAATGGTATATAACGCAGATGGTAGAGGTAAATCTAGTATTCTTTTCCACTCGCGTATTTGATTTAATATATTTGCCTCATAAAGCGATATCATAGTGTATTCGTCTGAACGGTTGAATAGATCGTTTGATTATATCTTGTTATCTTTTACGAGTGGATTGAGAAGCCATAAAGATATCGTTAACATATCAAAATATCAAATTAGATGCAGTCGCGGCACCTGCAGCAGTCCTATGGGTGAATATGAAACTCGTTGATATTTCCCAAAGAAAATGGTGAGGAATATGATACAGCCCAATCACAAAATTATAGAATGGCGAAGGAACAAAGTCCTAGAATTATGAAGTCTAGGCCATAACCAGGCCGAAATATCAGATATATAAAGTCAGCGTTAACGTAGCAGAAGTTGTGTTCGGTATTATAACAAGGCTATCTTTTGAATTCAAATTTTGTTACAGGCTTTGATCAGTAAACAGCTACTCCCAATATCTTCAAACACTTTCTAGTATCTGATCTCTCCATCAATGATTTACGCAAATGAAGTAAATTCGTGAGGGTCAGCTTCCTTAATGCTGAGAATATCAAGAACCTCCAGCCCGAGCATCGATAGATAATCGCTTATAAATCTGCGATGACAACGCCATGACAAGGCTGTATTCAGTACTGATGAATGGAAATATACTGATCGTGAGACGAACATGCTTTACAAAGTCTACACACTGAATTAAAACTAGGGATGGCAACCGGCGCTGTCAGTGGGTTAGAATTAGTGTATAGTTGGTAACATGAATTCGTCAAATCTATTGGTTATTTGCTTTGCGCGATATACTTCTCTCGTGGTTAAATGTATCGCGTACATACGTGCACTAGTAATGTTTGATATTTAATTCAGTATCACTATCACTATCACAATGCAACATCCCCACTGTGTTTTGTTCCTATGTCATATGCTTCGGCGACATCTTTAACAAAGATTTTGCGATCTGAAGCTGATCCTGTGCTTAAACTTCCTAGAATGTCATCTATGATCTGTTTTGCCAATGAATCTGAGACTAGTGCTTCAAGTTTAGTTCGAGTTCCGAATTCTGGAACGTATGCCTTTCCGGTAGCGTATCCTTGTACCACCTCTGATATTGCTTCTCGTTTTGCACGACCTCTACCCTTAATATCATGAAACAATAAACCTCCCACTTTATGTTTATAAAGAATTTCATTTACGACGGAGAGCCTTTCGTGCGGAAAAACGATATCTATCTGTTTCATAATTTGAGAATATTGTGAGAAATACATAAACATTTTAGTTGCGTAAAGGAAAAAAGGAAGGAAAAGCATCATACTCTCACGATGAAAGAAGAAAAGGAAGTGTAATAATAGACTAATGAGTTCAGGCAAATACTTTAACAGAGGTGTAATGGCCTTAGATGCTCCCCATATTGGCAATGTTGTTAGAGAAACACAGGATCAGATCGTGGTTTTTGGCGAACAGAATACAAGATATGACATACCAAAGACAGAAATCCAAATGACAGGAAGAAATGTCCTAATCGGTTTAAATATTTCTGATATCGACAAAAAGTACAAAGTAAAACGTGAGGATCCTCTGTCTACAAGCAGACCAACAACACCGTGGACCCAAGGTGATAATATAGACCTTGCAACTTATGAGGGAAAATACCCAAAAACACTTTTCAACAAAGGAGTAAGAGCCAAGAATGAAGATAATGTTGGACATGTAATGAAGGAAACAGATGATAAAATAGTAGTGTTCGGGGGGCATGACTATCGGTATGATATTCCTAAATCCAAGATAATAGCGGTAGGCATGAACGTCATATTGGGGATGGACTATCCTGAAATATTCAATTACAAAGTTGGCAAGGATGAACCTTTACCTACTGGTGAACCGATAGATACATTGGCAGAGGAAGAATAACAACAAAAAAATAATGTTGCTAAAGGTAAGACAATCTTGATCTCGTGCTCTTGCCTAAGGATGATCGTAAAGCAACTAAGTATACAGTCGGTAGTTGGTGTACTTATAGAAAGAGTATGGCGGTTCCCTATTTATCATAAGTAGTTGGCTTAAATATTTGCGGACTAACTTTTTTTTATATTCCAAACCAGAGGTCACACTTACCTCACCATTAATTACATAACCGATCATGTTATGATAAACAACAAGCTCATGGAACAACAACTGTTTTGGGACTCGACGTACTAACTTTGGTATAGTTCCTCTTCTTTGATCTCAGAGGGTATTTGCAACAAGGACATCTTGGACCTGCAAATTCAATATAAATGTCACATTCTGAGCATCTTTTAAAGCCGAGTTCGTAGGCTGAATATTTTCCTCCTCCTGTGTTTCGAAAACGATGACAGATACCTTTGCAACCTATCAACAGACAAAAATACAATATTCATTCTACCTTATAATGTAGTAAGCACGTGGTGCAATCAATTGCACTCGTTTGCAAGTGTTGATCTCTATCGCTATTGATTCTCATATTACCTAGATGGTATTGGAGTAGCGTACAATACTATCAATCACAAGAGCACACATTGCCGGCGGGGGCTTTAAACCACGCTGTTCTGAGCCTCTCCGCTGAGAGAATACCTTTTTCGTCTGTCTTGACGTTCCCTTCATTGTAGATCTCGAAACGTACGCCACGCTTGGTAAGGTTGTCCATAGCCTGCTCAAGGTTGTCTACAGGAAAATTAAGGATTGTATATGTTGCTGGAATATGATCGGTCTTAGGATATATCAAGATGTATCTCCGTCCATTGATTTGGATCTCTAACAACGGAATTCCGCCACAGTAAGCTTCAGAAACTTCCAGCCCGAGTGTCTGGCCATAGAACTTTTTCGCTTTTTGTAAGTCGTCTACCGAAAAAATGGTAAATGCTCTCGTGTCTTTGAACATTGATTCATTCCCTTTTTTCCTATGATTGGTATGCTACTCACTTAGCGCTCTCATTAGATTCCCATATAGCGAAACTGTTGTTTTCTGTATCGAGGCCAAGTGCGAAATAACCCATTCCTGGTACTGCCTTTTTAGGAGCAACTACTTTACCTCCGAGCTTCTCCACTTTGGACTTGTATTCGTCTACTGATCTTACGCTTATATAATTAGTTATTTGTTGCTCTGGCATCTGTCTTTTCATCATTCCGCCACCTACCGCTTTGTTTCCTTTATCATCTGTTGTTGTCACCATCAAATATTCCATTGGCTGACCTGCTGTTGAGGTGAGCTGACTATCATTTGTACCAGGCCATTTTTCTATTTTCCATCCAAACAGATCGGTATAGAATTTCTTTGTTCTTTCGATATCGTCTGAAGGTATTTCAAAATGCACTATTGTTGGCAAATTTCTTATTCACTACTTCTATATCCAAATAACTACGTAATAAAGCTCATTTATCAATATAATAAGATACCAAGAAAAATGCCTTATGGGGTGTTAACGGGATGTTCGAGTAGTGGGGAATGTTTTAGTCGTATTGCTTCTCTTATCAAGTAATTACCCCCTCGGTCAACAGTGATTGAATCATTTGCTCAGTCTGAGCATATTCGCCTTCACCGATATGGCTATA
>QHBN01000011.1 GCA_003176995.1 Candidatus Nitrosopolaris wilkensis | reverse complement strand
TTGTTAGAAGCTGTATTGTTAGAGGTCGTTGGTGTGGCTGTTTTCTCCAGATGGCGATTTGGAGTATTCGCTTCAACAGAAACGGTGGCAAGGATACCAGTTTTTCCAGTTGTCGCTGGAGGATGATGATGATGTTGTGCCATCGTCGAATTTGTATCCGACTGTGTCGCTTCCTGCTGTTGGGTCCCACCTAGTATCCCTGTCTTCGCCAGTATACCGTTGACAGTAAGTGTGCTCGGTAATTGCTCCGTGGGCTGTAATGCCTTGAATGCTGTGGTGACATTTTGTTTAGCCGGCAGAGGATTTGCATTTCCTGTTTCATTTTTGGTATGGTTCGCAACAGTTGATTTCGATGTATTAACACCCGCTTGTTTAGACGAAGATGTCACTCCTGTTATGTTTACGCTATAGAATTTTGTGGCATTCATGGAATTATCATGACAAGATAGTTTAGCAGTGAGTTTGTTTGGGCCTTGTTTGATAGTAGTATAGTGAGGAGTAAGGGTGTAATTCCACGAGGAATAATCACCCCCATGGGCCGCCACTGCCTTTTGGTATGGCTTTACATCATCAACTATAAGCGATACGTGACAACTCATTGTTGAATTATAGGCGGATGTGCCCGAGATTGACAAATTTTTGATGCGAACTGGAATTTGTTGTCCCTTAGCTGGCGAAGTGATTTTAATGGCTATAGTTTTTGCTAATTGAGCATAAGTCGAATTGCTATAAATGGTGAATAAAAGCATTATAGAAACGGAGAGCGACAGCAGTAATTTTTCCAGATTCAATTATGCAAGCGTCTCTAGAAATCTGACTATAAAAATATGGGTTTGAAAAATTTTGGCCTAGTGTAAATTAATTGAGCGTGGAGCAGCTAAAGCATAGTTTTGTAGACCTCCTAAGTCTAAACAGGACGACGCCCGTATCGAACCCGCCTCGTATACTAGAGGCAAACTCAATGATGGCATGCATCTTGACCAGAGAACCTTCCACATTCAGCCATTTACAACCATATTTTGCCGAAACAAGGTATAGATACGAACTATTAAATCATATGTCGTATCTGAGATATAGGCAGCGTAGGGCGTGTTTCATGGTTCTCCTTTCGTTGACCACTTTGTATAGATCAGGCGATTCAAAGAGTGCTTGTGAAACCGATCCGGCTTCTCCTGTCGATGTATTTGACCGTATACCTGTTCCGATCCTTTGATCGTTACCTTGTAGCCATATCGTAAACCTCGTTATCTTTTCCAATGCTGGGAGACCTCTACAAAACTATGTCTTGTAGCTAAGCTAGTTAACTCCGCATCAAGAAAAGTGGACCTCGCTATGCTTCAATTGGGTATTCCTTGATCCATCTGTCCGTGTATCGTCTCATGTTTTGTAATACCACGATTCTCGATATTTCACTCTCGTCCATGATTGAGTAGCCTTGCAGCTTAAAACACATCTGCTCGGAAAAAGACCTGATCTCCTTCATTTCAAGCATGTTCTCCGCCTCAAGTCGCTGCGTTGACATTCCTATATGCATATAGGATTTCAATTCGATAAAGTGTGGGTTGCCTTGTTGCATCATTTCGGCGAATTCGTCAACAAAATTCATAGCGTCATTATATTGTCTGATAATTGTCATCCTGAGTACTGTTCTTGTATCTGCAGTTGAGAGAAATCTTAGACTATTCCGCCATCTTTCCCAAGCGTCTCGATGACGGGGACGGTTCACGAGGTAAAACATTTTCTTGTTCGAAGCATTCGTGGATAAATATATCTGAGTAGGGAGCGAATCCTCATCTGCCAGCCTCTGAAGCATTTCCGGTTCCTGACCATTGGTTACGAGAAAAATCGATTTAGTTGCAGGCAATCTTCCAAGGTATTTAATCAATTGAGGTAGTTTGGGATACATTGTAGGTTCGCCTGACAACGATATTGCATAATGTGCAGGAAAAAGCGACTCGTCGAGCTTTTTCTTGTCATTTTTTTCATGACCGTAAAACCCATTGATCAATTTTTTCCGTTCAGCCAGCAAATGTTCAACAATAACGTCGGGCTCGTCAACCAACTCTGGCGGCATTTGAAGTGTATCGTAGAATTCAGTCGGACGCCAACAATACACGCATCGATTCTCACAATTCATGGCAGTTGGAGTCATTTCCATGCACCTGTGAGTCGAGATGCCGTAGAATTTGTGCTTATAACAGTTACCTGCATTTGAAAAAGATTTTTTCGTCCAATGACACAACTCGACGGCCGAATGGTTGTATACGCCGTATTTTGCCTTTTGCAGCCTCGATTTCACCGCGGGACTGATTTGTATAAGGTTATCTTGAGTAACGTGTGAAACGTGTTCGTCCGAGCAGCTCATCTAATTTTCTTCAAAAGGAAATGAATTTAAAGCTTCCAGAAGCATCACGACTATCTTGTTAGCTGGTTATTCGAAATATAAGACTCGTACACTATTTTTGTAGTGTGTTGGAAGACGGGTAGAGAAGCACTGAGAATCTTGACGGTTAGTACTCAAGAAATAATGAAAATCAGCCTTGATTTGGAAAAAAATCCATCGATAGCATCATTCACGTGCGCGCACGTAAATGCTGGTAGAAATATCAAAAAGTTCTGATTACAGTAGACGTCTCTGCAGCAGAGCTTATGTTGGCCAGGAGTCTCGGATGCGACGCAGTTATTGCATATCATCCAATAGGAATTTCTGCTCTGAGATTTTCTATGTCTTTAGCAGACATATCGATTTCATGGTTCAAATGGGCGTACCAAAACGTGAGGCCTGGTTAGCCGTACAAGAGCTGAAAACAAAATTTGATTTAAAAGCTCACGCCAACATTTACAACGATGTTGTGGATACTGCGAAAATGTTGAAGCTGCCACTTGTAAACATTCATCAACCCTGCGATGAATATATGCGAACTGAAATTCTCAACAAGCTAAATTCTGGAAGAACCGGATACGTTTTTGACGTGATCCGTTCAGTTGAAGAGATTCCTGCATTCAGAAGCGCATCAGCCAGGATAAAACTCGTTCATGGTAACGTTAGAAGTGAAACCGTCTCGGATTCGTCTTCTATAGTATCTTCTACAAGATTTCTTCTCAATTTAAAGCAATACTTGCTTGCGTCTATCTATATGCATGTAAACGAAATGTTTACAAAAACACCTGTACGTTTACAAGACCGTCAATATTGTAACCAAATCCGCGGACAAAAGTCTGTTCGCGTCATTTTCCGCCCACTTTTCGCGGATACGTCGGTGATACATACATTAAAGTATCAATTCCGGAACCCCTCATCTAGTAGCAGCGATACACTCATGCGGATCCGCGATACATTCGCGCGAACACTTTTGAGTCCGCGAAACGCGTTTTTGCTTGTCACAAAATGCCAGATGGTGAGTCCTCCGCGGGCCAATCATATAATGCCAGACCAATTATAGAGGTGGTGTAAAATATTATCAAACATGTCGAAAATATTTCAAAACGAATTCTTTATATTGTAAATGTCATACAAGACTGCGTGCAAAACCAAGAAATTATAAATGTGAGACATCCTGGGATAACGTTGTGAGAATATGCTCTCGGACTCGGATTGGTTCCGCGTCTCATTTAAAATAGAAATATTTAGAATTGGATATCCGATAGTCATTATAGAAAATAGACAAATCCTCTAACAATTATATACAGTGATTTCGAAAGGGCAGCTGTTGGCCTTCGTAGTATAGCCTGGTTAGTATAGGCGGCTGTGGACGACTTGTCTTCGACGGATACCGCTCGAGGAGGGTTCAAATCCCTCCGAAGGCCCCTCTAGTGCTTCAACGTTCGCCTTTAATTCTACTCAATGGTTATCAGATATAACCGTCGGACTGCTAACTCCTCGCAGCACAGAATCGGGCATAGACAGTCGGGTCAACGAGAAGCCAGCCATAGTGACCCACATCGTGCACGTAACGAATTTCCCTAAGATTTGGTTTCAGCTTTTTAATTCTTAGTGACAATAGGAACTCCGCTCTGGCGGTCATGCCGATTCTCTTCGACTGTGTAGTCAACTCTTCACCCCTGGGAAGCAAGAGTCGATAGCTGAATTCGAGGGGATCATTCCTAACGACATAACTTTGCACCATTTTTTTGATGGCCTCGTGGATATCTGAAATTTCTTTTATTTCAATCGTCTCTAGGACAGGAAAATCTGCGTAAAAGGATTTAGACGGCTCCAATCAGGCGAAAAATGTTAGCTCTGCAATAAAATTTTTGGGATCATAATGCCTTTTGCTATCTCGATGAGAAGCTAAAACTAAGGGAACATTCTTTTGGATGACCAGAAGGTTCCTCTACCAGCCTTTCTCCACTGGATATAGTCCAGGAGTATCTGCTTGTGATCAAATGCTAGTCGCGTGGAGTCTATATCATTTAGCGACACCCATTGAACTTCAATGGAGTCGTCATTCGCCCTGGCAACGCCATTGACGACTATTGCTACCCATACTACAGTCAGCACGTGTCCCCTTGGATCCCTATTCGGATCTGAATAAACCCCGAGTATTTCTATGGGCTCTATAGTTAACGATGTCTCCTCCCACGTTTCCCGTTTGGCCGCATCCTCAACGAGTTCTCCCTCATTTACAAAACCCCCCGGTAACGACAGATGATCCTTGAATGGATCATTTTTCCTCTTAATCAATAAGATATTGGATTCTTGCTGGAGGATAACATCGACTGTAGGCACTGGATTTCGATAGTTCTTCATCGGCTAGGATGATTAACTTAATCAATCAAATTATTTGAGTCTTGTGCGTGATGACGATACAGAGTTGTCGATTTTTCTCAGGAGTGCCGGAGGCGGGACTCGAGCCCGCGACCTTTCGATTATGAGTCGAACGCTCTGACCAAGCTGAGCTACCCCGGCAAGCTCAGCAGCGTTCAGCATTCACATTTTTTTAAAACATAATATATTCTATTCAAAGATTAAATCGATAGGTGTTGATGTGTGTCCTCTTGTTTGTAATGCGTACGAAGATGCAAAAAAACAAGAATGGTTTACACAACCAGTTAAGGTGACCGATACTTTTACGGATTTACACAACAACTTGATATACACTTGCTACGGCTATTCTTCCCTGTCTATTTCGGTTCCTTGCTCTGCTTAGATTCGTTTTCGCCAAATCCGATTTGGCAAAACTCCACGCTCATCCTAACCGACAGTTGCCACAATTATTATTTCTCGAGGTCTTGGAATTTGTCTCCGGTTTTCTTCGATGTGACAATGGAAGATTCGGTCTTTTTAGTCGCTGTCTCTGTTTCTCCTGTGTCATAATCGTTGACATTGGTAGACAATTGCAAATATCTTATCTTCTTGCTCGCCTGTTTGGTTGTCCTGTATGGGTGCTCCCGCTGGATTGAATGGTCCTTTGCTCTAGTAGCGGCCTTGCTGCTATTGTTCTTCTTGCTGGAAGTATTCAAGTTAATACGACTTCTACAAACAAAAACATATTTGTTTAGCTCGAATAATGAGACTTGATAGTAGAGTTAAGTATTTTGAATCTCAATAGATGTATGTCTAGATTCGTAGAGCAATTCGGCAACACAATTTCTCAACAATATGTATATCAATCCTAACTAAACCTAAACTAGTCGTGTCCACAGAAAATGAGTTACCGGTTCCAATGCACGTGAATACAAGAGATCTTCCCTCCAAAGATTCGTGTCCAAAGTCTGGCGAACTTTTTTCTACCATTGTTGGGTATAATGATGTTAAGAAAATCTTTGGCCTGTCATTCACTTCTCAGAAGCCGGTTCATATACTGCTAGTTGGTCCGCCCGCGTCGGCTAAGACACTCTTCATGCTAGAGTGCATGAAGCTAGAGCGGTCCTACTTCACTCTTGGCAGTCACAGTACAAGGTCTGGTATGCTAGAATATTTATTCGAGAAACGACCCAGGTATTTGATCGTAGACGAAATTGAACATATGGGGATAAAGGACCAGACAGCTCTTTTGAGCTTGATGGAAACTGGCATACTTTCTGAAACGAAATTCCAGAAAACACGAAACACCCAACTCAAAACATGGGTGTTTGCTACGAGCAATGGCACTAACCGAATGCTAACACCGTTGTTATCGAGATTTATTACCTTGCATTTTAAACAGTATAAATTTGACAACTTTCATGAAGTGGCATCCCACATGCTTGTGCACGAGGGTGTCGGGAGTGAACTAGCCTCTAAGATAGCAAACGCCGTGTGGTGGAAAATGAAATCAAAGGATATTAGGGATTGCCTGAAGATAGGCCGGCTCGCAAAGAGTGAGCAGGACGTAGATTGGATTGTAGACACGTTTAAAAACTATAGATGATCGCAGAATTGATAATATCAATCTAAGATTCATCGAGTTCCAAACATTAGAAAGGCGATGACAATCTCAACCGAAGTTCCGCTTATTCATGCAAGCCACGCGCAGTCAGCATTTCAGATATCGCCAGACTTTTTCATCCTGTCTATTTCGTTATCTACAGCCTCTCCCATAGCATCGAGTTCTCCAAGATCCTTGAACTTCTGGTAGGTCAACCTTTCTAGTAACTGCAAAACACTTTTTGCTGAACGATACTGCGGTATCTGTGGATCGTTTATTTCAGCGTACAATCCTATACCTTGCATGTCATTCAGTTTTGCAAAACCCAAAATTAAGCCGTTGAAACCTGTGATAAGTGATGATGACGGAGTAGGTTCGATTCCTAAATTTTTAATTTGCTCTGTCAATGCCTGAGATGTGGTAGTGACGAACGTCTTCGGTTTTTTCTGTAAATTCCTTTCAGTATGAAATGCACCTAGTGTGTAAATTAGTTGAACAGAATATTTTTTGGCGATATCGATCACATCTTGGCAGAGTTTGTATAACTCCTCGTTTGTTTGCGGTTGTCCCAGACCTCCCCCAAATACTATTACGTCTTGTGCGTATCGGTACTGCCATCGTTCTTGTTGGAAATCGATGTACCCGCCTCGGTCCATTACATAATTTGGATAACAAGCAGAGACATATCTAAATGGCAATGTTTTGAGATTCTTATTTATAAAATGTATAGCAACGCTGCCGATATCGCCCATATCTTGCATCGCGGCAACGAGTATCGGCTTTTTGATATGTGGTGTCTCAATGTCTGTAAATTCCATGTACGTAGTTTGCTTATCCGGAATAAAAAAGATTGTTAATCATGGCTAAATGCGATAAAGTGATGAACCTGCACAATGAAACATAGGGTGCGAGCTACAGGTTTAACCCCTTCTAGCTGATCGCTAACACCTACTCTCCGTTGTCTGTCTTGCTATAGAATTGTGAGTGAGGGTTAGTTCTTTGTATGGGCAGGATCGTGAAAGCCTCGCAACTTATATCTCAGAATGCACTAGTAGATTCATCGAATGACTACTTCAACGCCAGTTCATAGGCTGATGAATGAAAAGCTCGAAAAGATAATAGTGAATAGGACAGCTCAGGAAGCGGCACACAAAATGGGTGATGTGAATACCAGTTCGTTGATAGTCACTGACCTAACTGACAAGCCATTAGGCATAATAACGGAACGCGATCTGGTAAGAAGAGTGGTTGCTAACGATGCAAACAGTAAAACAGTTTTCATAAAGGATATCATGGCTTCTCCGATTGTCACAATCGATGCGAATTCTTCTGTTGAAGCAGCTGCTGATTTAATGCTTCAGAATAAAGTGCGCCACTTGCTCGTGGTTGAGGATGAAGACGTAAACAAGCCGTTAGGCATTATTACTTCGACTGATTTTGCTAGTTACCTAATGGAAGGAGATGATGGTAAATAACATCTTCGATAATTCGCGTGTGTCTATCAAATAGTAAGCATTTTTGAAGTGGTTGTTCTAGAAACTAAGCTAAAATATACTACGATATCATCGCTGGGAACATACTGGCTTTGATTGTCATTGAAATTAAAGGCAGGAAGGAAGTCGCGGACGTTGGGGCAGCAATCGGCATAGTACAAAGGAAGGGATTCCTCGATATGAAAGACAAGATATTTCCGCCAATTTAGTTAGCTGGATGGTTCGCTGGGGATATGGGTGTGATGAAGCGTATTGACTGCATACTCCCAGTTGCTGATCGAACATCTTATCTTCACCATAGTCGTATATGGGGAAAGTAACTAGGAACCCTTCACCATAATTGATAGCCGATACAGGGAGCGCTTCATAGAGCTATTTTCATGGTATGGCAAACGGAACATGAGTTATTGGAACACCGAATAGATGGTCAGGAGATATAGCTGGAGTTGCATGGTGAATATTTTGGTTTTTAGAATGATTACTATGAGCTGTATGAGATGCGTTTTAAGTAGCAAGGTTGCTTTTCTTAGTATTGTTATTAGTACCATGAGCATATGAGGATGGCATAAGGCTACTATTGCTATTGCCACTACTAATCGTATCTATAGGCAAAGTATGTTGATGACGATTCTTGTTTATGGAATTATTATTATGAGCTGCGTTTGAAGTGTTACTGTTATTGTTATTAGGAGCATCGTTAGATGACGTGAGGCTATTATAGTTAGTACTACTCGGATTAGTAACCATAACAGGTAGGGAGAAGCACTAGAATTCTGAGCGTTTGGAAATAATAATGATTGGCCATACGCCGTATTATCCAAGTTGGCATTATCTACAAGAAGAACAGCTATAGCGACTGTCCCGACCACGAAAAGCGGTATAAGCATATATGTTTTAATTTTGACTAGTCCATGACTCAGGATATTTATGAAAGTAAAGGTAACAAACGATAAAAGTGAAATGATTCTTGGCAGTAGTAAATTGTTTTATTATATTCCTGTAAACAACAATTACGACAACGCAGACATAACTTTTTTTGCTTCAAAAGCTATTGGTTTTTTCACTTCGTATTCAAGCCAAAGGCCTCTTCTGCTTGGACGACGTTGATTTACTCAATGGAACTCGATCGAGTCTTATAACAGAACACTCGCGGCACTTTCAAGAGTTTGCACCTGATGATCCTATTCATTCGAACGTGAGACAATCTTTGAACATTTTTTGGACGAAATTGCCAGATCTACTGCATCTTAGATTTTGGCTGGCAGGAGATTTTTTACCTTTTTGTTCTGTAACGCTCAAAATACTTTCAGCGACTAATAAGCCTCGTTTGCAAAACGGTTAGATCTGAACAACGGACTTTGGCATACTAGCCGGATTGACAGATAGGATTCATTATAACTTATTCGAATTCCTATATTTTTTGCAAGGCAAAAATAAGATGACATTCGGACATTAGATCAGCAAAAACGGTATCGTGGATGAAAACCACAGATTCGGCTGATCATTCCAAAACAAACTAGCACTTTCCGATTTACGTAGGCTTATTGCACAAAGATGTAGATGTAAGTCTAAAATATATTTCTGTATTTCAGTCGGATTCCTCTCTACTAATACATAGCGTAAAGTGCTAAATCTTACGAAATAAAAGATCATTTTCTACATGAATCAAATAGATTCCGACAACTCCCAAAGCACCTCCTACGACCGCTAGCAGAATATTTTCTGGGATGTTAGTTCTAATTCCTATTCCACGGAGGAGAAGTTGGAAGAACAGGGTAAACAGGATATTAGAAGATGCTATGGTGGAGGTTAGCGAAGCTCCTATCCTGTTGAGACCTACCACATATAGCAGTGCACCAGCCAGCGGTACCAGAGAGAATAAGGCCAAAAATATCCAATCCCTAACTCCGGGATGTAATGTTGAAGACGGACATAGAATGAGAATCGCGGTCAAGATTAGGCCAGAGATCAAAAGCGAAGCACCAGATGCTTCACTGGAACTGTGTCTTTCAAACAACTTGGTCATGAATATTACTCCTGCGGCGAAAGCGATAGCTGAAATTGCTTCGAAATCACCAATTGTCAAAGAAGTCGATAATTGCAAATTCAACTGCAAAGAACTACTTAAGACGGTTGCTAAGAATCCTGATATGGCGATGATAACACCTAGCAGCTGCATTTTTCGCAACTTTTCCTTTAGGAAGAACCACGCAAGAATTAATACAACTACAGTCTCTAGTGGCCCAGCTAAAAGACCCTCTTTTGATGCTCCGACTTTGGTCACAGAATCGTACCACAAAAATACTGCCGCTGCCAAGAATATCGAGCCACTAAGCAATAATTTCCATGATTTGAATACGGTCAGTTCCTTGCTTAAAAAAACAGTTCGGGCCATTAGCAAGATTGCGCCCGCGATGGGGATGCTTATGCCTGCCACCAGGAGAGAAGATATACCAGGGATTTCGGTTAGAAATTCCACGATCACCGATTCAATTGAGAGTATTATCGCCTAAATGAAGACTATCTATGATTTTCCTATCAATTGCATTCTAAGATGTAACATATGATAAAAAATAGAACCAAACTGTTTTATCCTAGTCGCAGTTGCTATGTTCTAGTTTATAGATGCATTCATCGGAAAAGCGGTTTTATCAATTCTTTCTTTTTGAACCCATAAGATCAAAGATCGATGAACCAGACCTATCTGGACTTTATTAGGTCAAGTACTGGTAATGAAATAGGTACAATATGGTAAAATAACAAGTGACTATTTAGCATTTCCAGTCTACGATATAGGGGCGGTAGATTTAAGAGTAATACGCGTCCTCGGAGACAGAAATAAGATAAACAATATCATGAAGAAGGTTATTTTTATCCAAAGAAATGAACGGAGCATGGTGAACGTGCTGGGAATGCGACGGCAGTTGCTAGGGCTTATATGAGACCATACTAATTTACTTTTTTTGGATTATCATAGTGAGTGAGCCTGCTATGATGCTACCATAGAACTTTCCGTTGTGATTTTTGTTGCCGCATCATAAATTATCTTTGCGACGTATGGCTCGATTCCTAATGCGGCCGAAACTGCGCCTGGACCCTCCAACACAATAGACTCTATAGTTAACCCAGCTCTTAGCAACGACTCTTTCAGACCAGGAGCTATTTCCAATTGCTGAATACCTGATTCCATGTCACAGTTACATATACATTTATTCTATTTAATATTTACTTCAAATTCTTATGTCTCTCTCTTTCACCCCATACTCCCATGTCCAGTCGAATTGTTGTGTCCACACCATCTGCATATCAACGAACTCCTTATTACAGGATGAATTTGGTACTCTTTATCCGTCTGTATTACACAAACTACTAATCAGGCAGAAGATTTTATTACCAGCGTTAGAATGATCTCTTGATTGAGCCCCACTAAAAATGTCGAAACGTTGCTTAAGATGTACGAAATATATGATCGGCACAGAGATTCCGTGCTTTGGTTTCTGGAGGATCTAGATGCCGGTAGCTACGAAGAATATGATCAAAAGTATGCAGGGGCCTCAAGTTCGAGGTGTCATTTCACAACGGTCTGTGGCTTTTTTGAGTTGTCAGGGGTTCTCGTAAATTCTAGATTAATAGATCAAAAGCTTTATTTCGACCTTTTCAACCCTGCCCCATTTTGGGAGAAGTGCAGAGTGATCGTGGAGGGCATGCGAAACCACAGACCTCATATCTACGAAAATTTTGAATCACTTAATTCAAGACGATTAGAGTGGCAAAAAAAGCGGAAAGACAAGAGAGGAATTGCGAAGACGTAAAAAAATTGCTACTATTTACTAATAGGTTGTACAGTTGAGTTACTAATAATAAAATAACAAGATGTTCTAATTTTAATAGTCGCTTTGCATAACATTTTCTATGATGCCTTTTGGTGTAGATGTCCTCGGAACCCTGAGCGAAAAGCTAAAACAGCTAATGAACGAAACTCAGGATCATCACCGGTCATTTATCGATATCACGAATCTATACAAAGAGGAAAAGATCAACGAAAAGGATTTCTTTTCTAAAATTCTCAATTACGTGGTCACGATCTCAGCTCTGACTTTCCTTATGAATAGGGTAATTTTGGAACTGAGGTCTGCGTTGGAAAAGGGCACAAGTATAAAAGATGCTAGTGGGGGAGCCGCATCTTCGTCTTCGGCGTCCCAAACTACCGGCTTCGGGATTGGCAGTTTTCTATCCTCTGACGGCACCGTAGGGCAAGAGTATTCTGTGCCTGCATCTCAGAACAATGAGGCGTTGCTTTCCAGAAAAATGGAGATCGGTAGTCCCTCGACAATTACACCATCCAAGACCTGCAAAGAATGTAGAGCGATACTTCCGATCCGTGCCAAATTCTGCGGTACCTGCGGCAATAATCAGGAAAATGATTTATGCTAGCCTAATATCCACCCACGATCTCTCTATTGAGCAACCTCGGATGCTTATGACATACATCATAATCTAAATGGGGCAGCTAAAAATATTGCAACTTGTAATGTGCTGTAATATAATGACTTTAGATTAAAAAACAAGCGGTACCTATAAACTGGAGATTATGGATGAGAAAATTAACGTTAGTGTTAGAGTCCGGCTAGAAAGCTCATCAATTCATGAATTGAGTCAGCCGATATTTGGAGGTATGCCTATCCTGGCGAACCGCAGCCAATTTTAACCCTATTTTACAATCGGAACAGATAAAGTTAATATTTCTCAGCTCCGTCTAGGTTCGCATACCGGCACTCATGTCGACGCTCCTAAGCATTTCTGCTCTGTGGGTGATAGTGTAGGTAAAATAACACAGGAGACATTCATAGGTGAAGCGGTAATTTTGGATATGGCGTACAAAGAAACGGGTCAAGGGATAACAGACGCTGACTTCAATAGTTATTCGAACAGCGTGAACCCCAGAGACGTCATCTTGCTCTATACTGGGCATGGACCCATTACAGGAGTAAAATAACTCTTGGAAAAATTTCTCTTACCTTGAAGCGTCTGCGGCTCGTTGGATCGTGAATCGTAAAGTCAAGTGTCTCGGGATAGATACATTCAGCGTAGAAAAGTGGCTTTGCTGAAGGTACAGTGCACAAAACACTATTGGCTAAAGAGATTGGCATCATAGAACGACGTCATATTGTTCGGTGAGGCTCACGCGCAGACGGATCAGGATATTGCTAAAATGAATGAGTTAGCACATTACATGAATGTGTTATCTGCATTTACTGAAGCATGTACTAGTGCGATAAATGATCCAGCAACTAGCGCTATATGCACACAGATTGAAAATGAAGAACACGACACACTAAAGCCATTCATGGATGTGAACAATAATACCATGGCTAGGGTAATCGTAGGGGGGCATTAGCTAGTCGTCGCTAATGACTATAGGGTATATGGATATCCAAAGGTCACAAGAAATTAACGAAGCAACCGAACAAATGATGAGGATATCTATCTAGGTAGAAAAATGACTAACCTTATTCATCTTCTAGGTATCACGGCTTTACCCCTTCTACTGATAGCACCATTGAACGCATTTGCTTCACATTCGCTAGGTGTTTTGTCTTCTGGAGCAAACGCTACGGCGAAAATCGAATGGCCCAGAATGGATAACATCAAAAAGTTTACAGGCAGCAGTTATTGGTAGTTTTTTCAATACTGTCGAGTTGACATTACCCCTCATCAGTAGAGGACGATTGTTTCAAAGTATGCTTCGTATGTTAACATCGTTCTGCATTTAGCATTAATTTGAAATAAAGCATAAAATCGCATTCTTCACAAACAAATCTTTATTTGGGAATAGATGGTGCAAATATTTGCACTTCGGCATCATTATTATCTGTAACATACACAAGTCCTTTAGAATTAATTGCTATGCCTATCGGTGCATTAAATTGTCCGTCAGCTGTCCCTGATGATCCCCATTTCGTAATGAAGTTTCCATTACTATCAAACTTTTGCACCCGATTGTTACCACTATCAACAACATAGACATTATTTGACTTATCTATAGCTATATCTGCTGGCCGTATGAATTGTCCATCTCCAAAACCTGTTGACCCCCATTTCGTAATGAAGTTTCCATTACTATCAAACTTTTGTACACGAGCGTTATAACCAAAATCACCAAAGTATACATTACCTTTTGAGTCGACCACTACGCCGCTAGGACTTGTGAATTGTCCATCACCTATCCCAGTCGATCCCCATGATGTGACGAAAGTCCCATTAGCTGTGAATTTTTGCACAGCATACCAACCACAACAACAATGTCTGATTCAATGGACATGACTACACTGTCCATTATACGTCCTTTATACGTACCGAAAATTCTTACTAAGAGTCAACCGTAATGGAGGCTTTGGAGGAATTGCATTCGGTGCTAAGCAGGTCCTAATAGGAAATGTAATGTAACACTACACATGCAGGCGCAAATTCCAGTACCAGCCAAGTGACTAGGTTTGAGATAACTTATCCATTTCTTTTATGTAGTTTACCATTTGTTTTTGTAGATCAGTTAGGCCGAATTCTGCTCTGTCTGGCCTACCTGCTTTCGCCTGGCATGTACGAGGGACTCCCCAACAAAAATAGCTGATTCAATTTCAAAACTATTTGTCTCATGGTTATACTCTAATTTATGAAGATTGTAATTTTCCATCGCTATCTTTCTATGCGTATTAAATGCACGATCCCGTGCTTCTATTGAAATACATTTATCCTGACAGCGCCACGAATGCGGCTTTGTGTCTCGGCTAACAGTTCCGTCTTCACTTATGAGCTTCATATAGTGACCCTGGCGGCAAAAGAAACCGTGCTTTTTAGGCGGTTCAGGCCAGATACAATTAGAGATTTGGTTTTGTTCTATGAATTCTCCAGTATCTGGGTCGCGATAGCCGTACTTAGCCATTATTCATGAAACTCCACTATTTCAACAAAGACTCCTGGGTTATCGGAGAATAACGGCTGTTCAAGCATGTTTGCTAAACGAAACAGATTACCTGCAGTTTTTGGCTTAGGTCCACATTTACAGTTAGGAATTAAACAGCTCCCATTGACGTCATGGACTGACTTTTTGTGGGCGGTGAGTTGCCTCTAATTGTGGGACTGATTATAGTCACGTCGATAGCCGTGCCATTTGTTCTCCCTCCGATCATGCATATACTGTTTGGCTCACACTTCTCTATACCCGTTATACATATGATAGTATTGCTTGCGGTAGCCTTGTTCATCCCTTTGCTCGCAGGATGGTTTACAAAGAAATTTGCCCCGAACATAGCTGAAATTGTTTCCGAAAAATCCCATTACTTTTCGATCATTCTTATAGTGCTAATAGAGGTGGCACTGTTTTCAAAAGTCTCAACCTTCTTCTTCGAATCTCCCTTATTCGTTGTAGAGATGGTCCTAATAGCATTCCTGTTATTCGGCATATATGGAACGGTCGGTTATGCACCGACTTCATTTACCACTGGTGTTACAAGTCGCACCAGATCTGAAGGGGATACCACTAGTTCTAAATCGAACACCAAAATGGAATGGAATCGTGCTGAAGCAAGCGATGGTCTTATCGCGATGGCGTACGTGAACAATATCCTAGTGGCAGTTTTTGCAGATCAATTTTTTGGTATCCAAACCGCGGTCCTCCATACATTATACAATATTTCTTATCATATCGGGATCATAGTTATAAAAAAGTTATATTCAGTACCTGTAAAGCCAGTTATGGATTAAGCGAAACTATACGAGACGAAGTGTAAGTACAATAAGCGATCTTAATTAAAAATCCGACACCATCAGCCATGATGTGAAGCACCATGATCGTCAATTTT
>QHBN01000010.1 GCA_003176995.1 Candidatus Nitrosopolaris wilkensis | reverse complement strand
GCTGATCCTGAACACTTTTTGGACTGGCAAAAGACCTTGCACGGGACTTTAAACGACGCGTTTGTTAAATTGTCATGACAAATTTGGGCTCGGCTTCAAAAGTTTGACGTAGTCAACGTAGATCTACTTAATTATGTTAACATTTAAACGTGATCTTTCAGTTTTTTTTCTAATATCGCTAGAGCGTTTATCATTAACTGTCTCCTAGAATCTTCGGTAACAGCAGCCCTAACATCTTCGGTTATCATTTTTGAGATATCTAATTTTCTTCTGAGCCCGGGGATAAGATTATCATAAGCACCCAAAACATATACTGCGTTATACAATTCTTGCATTAGACCGAACAGTCTTATTACGTCTGTCGTTTGGGATGTACGCATCCGATCATATACTAGACGCTTTATTTCTCCTATCGTATCCAAGATACCTGTTATATATGAGGGCCCAGATACGTTAAGATCCACTCGAAGCGGCAGTGGTGAACCCTCGCAGATCGATTTTAGCATGGATGCCTCCACGAATTCCTGTTCGGCATCCATCATGTATTTTTGAAGATCTGTCTTGGCGTATGGCCTAAATTCATTCAGCAGTAGCCGTGCTTCTTCAATTTTTTTTTCTCCCTCTTTTATTTCATTACGATGCAAATCGACTATCGATTTTCCACATAGAATTACCACCTTACGAGTTCCAGTAATCAGCTTTTCTCTTCTCTCTTCAATGCTTTTCAATTGCTCGTGTAAATCATCTAACGAAGATTGAAGGTTCGTGATCATCATGAGACAATAATAACGAGTAAGTCAATAAAGGCCTTATTGTCTAGGTTAAAGAAGTTGGAGCTTTTGACTGGTTAACGGTAAGCAAAGCAATTAGTCTTAAAAATGGAGACTCGGATTTTATTTTAGTTGTTGGCTCACCCGCCTCTTCATGCTGAAACCCACTCTGAAATAAAGGGCATTCGATACTGGGGTAGTGTCAACTTCGTGCACTCACCTTGGTGGATAGCAAAAGTCGTGCCGTTGTACAAGCATTTTACCACCGGATATTCGGTTCTTCTGGATAGAACATCTGCAAGTTTGTAATGCTCTACCAGCTGGCGCGATTCGTACACGATTTGAGCTTTGCGTTTAAATCTCTTCTTCCTCATGAACTTAAACGCCAGTACTATGTGCCTTTTTTCATAATAACTGAACATTTGGCCAATTAGCGAACACCGTTGTATTTGGTCGGCAGGAACATACAAAATGTCGCCTGTTCCGGATTTGGCTTCTATCGTCAGCAAAGTGCCTGCCTTATTATTAACAGCGATGATATCCGGTAACCCGGTGCTAGATCCGCCTAAACGCCTGGCATTCCAATCCCCGCTATTGAGTTTTTGAACAAGTCTATGCTCGAAACTATAGCCCCTGCTTCTTCGAATATTGACCAAGCAAATCATCTCAGAGACCGAAGCTCAGAATCAATCTAACTCGGAAAGCCTCTCTATAGAACCATGCATCAACTGATACGTTATCCAACACCTATTGTTCTTAATAAAGTACACATGATCCAGCAAAATATCCGATGTTTCTTAAGTTTGAATCGACAAGACGTGTTATGGTCTAGTTATATTCGGAAGAGTCTGCGGAATTTAAACGATCAAGTTGTGAAATGAGCACAGCCCAGCCTAATTCTTGATACAGCTAACACTCAATCCATGCCATTACATGTATGTATATAAATAATGCTAATCCCAGGTACCTGACTTGACAGAATCGGTTGCTGACGATCTCAGAAGAATAGCGAAGGGGGAAGTATTTGATGATGAATGGAGTCGAGAGATTTATTCGGTTGACGCAAGTCATTATAGTCTTCTTCCATTAGCGGTTGTCAATCCAATGGATAAATATGACATACAAAAAATATGTCAATACAGTTTCACTAATAATTTGCCTATCACAGCAAGAGGAGCAGGAACAGGTCTTCTCGGACAGTCTCTATCTAATGGTGTAGTAATTGATTTTACAAAACACATGAACCAGATTATAGAAATTGAAGACGATTATGTTGTGGCTGAGCCAGGTATAGTCAAAGGTGTCCTGGACAGAGAATTGGGGAGGAGAGGGAAATTTCTTCCCCCTGATCCTGCGAGTAGCAATTATTGCACGATCGGCGGGATGATAGCAAATAATTCAAGCGGCCCACACGGACTAGGTTACGGCAGTACCATAGATTTTCTCGATGCTGTGAGCGTTGTATACGCTGATGGGAGTTACGGGTTCCTGAGTGAACAGAATTCTTGCGAAGAAAGGACAACGCACTTGCTAAAACTACTGTCGCCTTACTTAAATGTGATTCAGAGCGGATATCCACAGGTTAAAAAGAATTCGTGCGGCTACAGATTAGATGCTGTACTGAACGATAG
The DNA here is from genome assembly GCA_003176995.1 of Candidatus Nitrosopolaris wilkensis. Classification (GTDB taxonomy): domain Archaea; phylum Thermoproteota; class Nitrososphaeria; order Nitrososphaerales; family Nitrososphaeraceae; genus Nitrosopolaris; species Nitrosopolaris wilkesensis. The sequence goes on along the minus strand of QHBN01000010.1, from coordinate 1,124 downwards.
GGGCTTTTATCCACACAAGCTGTTTGCGGGATCAGAAGGCACTTTAGGACTTGTCACCTCAGCAAAGTTCAAGATTCTTGATCTACCCCTTTATCGAAACTTGCTGGTGCTAGCCTTTGAAGATCTGATAACTGCAACAATTGTTCTGCCGAATATTTTGAGCTTTTCGCCAGCTGCTGTTGAAATGCTTGATCATACTGCTATTTCCCGCCAAAATAATGCCGCTGCCCGACCCGCGGGATGTCTGTTATTTGTGGAATTTGCAAACGACGATTTGAGAGACGTCGAGAGAAGGCTATCCCTCTGTAAGGACAAGATCGCCCCATATTGTACGACTATCGAGACTGCCAACGACCAACGCAGCATGGACAGGATATGGGCTGCAAGGAAGGGTGCATTAAATAATATTATGAGGATTACAGTCGGAAGTAGAAGGCCAATCGGGCTGATAGAAGATACCGTAGTCAAGACAAGTTTCCTTCCTGATTACGTGCTCTATCTGCAGACATTGTATCTTGAAAATAAATTAGACTACGTAATGTACGGCCACCTGGGCGACGGAAATCTACACACAAGGCCAATAATAGATATCAGTTCTCCAAGTGAAGTGCAATTAATAGAATCCCTCGCTGACCGAGTCTTCAATAAGGTGATAAAAAACGGGGGAACAATTAGTGGCGAGCACGGCGACGGTTTGGCCAGAGTCGCTTACATATATATGCTGTACGGAGAAGCCATCTTCAGAATCTTCTTGCAGCTAAAGCAATTGTTTGATCCGACGTACTTGATGAACCCAGGCAAAAAGATTGCTAAATCCAGATAGAAATAAAGGGGTTAAAATGAACTCAAGATATAGGCCAACTATGACCAACATATTATATGCCCTTTCTCCGTACTTACACTGTTAGTAACCATCATTTGAGGCAGATAACATATCTTTAAGATGTAACTACGATCAATATCCTACTAAACACTCATGAATTGTTTTATTATCGAACCCTATGTAGAAGTTCGAGATAGAGTCTCGACACCTTGCATTTCTCCTCTTTGAGCATTCAAGCAAATATCTACAACACATCCGTTACCCATCTTCTTTAACGCGAAGAAATCACCTGATCCCGGTC
>QHBN01000009.1 GCA_003176995.1 Candidatus Nitrosopolaris wilkensis | reverse complement strand
GAGAATTGAGCTACAAACTACCTATAATGAGAAAACAAATAAGCGGTAGAATAGTAAATATAATATCTACGGAGGAAGAATCGCAATTCCCCTAGACTCTCATTATCATGGCACTAACTAAACACTATAAGCTAGCTATCACGATATTGTTAGCACCATTATTTCTGTAGAAGGTAATTCCCAATACCGATACCATCCATCCCCGTGCTACAAAAGGTTGAGAGTGCATCTACTGGCGATAAACAGATAGGTTGATTCATTACATTTAGACTTGTGTTAGTAATTATCGGAATGCCTCTTTCATTTTCAAAATTGCTTATTAAATCATAGGGTTATTGATAGCAGTTTTGGTTTACATCAAATTGTAGTGGATCCTGAAAACGGGAAAGTCTTGTTAGCTTATCTACCCATGTCTATGACAGGCCCATTCTCATAGTAGTATTATAAATCCTACCTGCCTTTTTTCTTATAATCCAGCCAAAGCTTTGTAGAAGTATAGTACAATATACCTTTCGAGAGAATCAAGGTGTGTTAGCATTGCAAGAGTTAAAAAACATAGGTGCATCAATCATGAATACCGGATGAATGTATCGCGTAGCTTGGAGCTCCTTCTTATTCAAAAATTCAAAATATTTAATGATTATATCGGTGCTGCTTTAGCTTTTTGGAAGTCGAAGAAGCTGATGCAGACATTGGGTTACCAATAATATATAATGCAACTTTATACTTAAGTTTATCCTTATTATTCAATATCGGCTATAATAGAAGATCATTCCTGGATAAGAATATCAATGAATGTCGCCATCGCGTTTAACTACCTAGAGTATGCCATGGTATCAGAGTGAGAACGAACAAGCCACCGAAAACCTCAAACGCTTTGTCCACTGCAACAGATAACAGTCTCATTAACAAATCCGCCGCTACGACTTCATTTAGACGCAGAAGAGTTGTGGATATAACTCCAGTTACAGATGTCCTTGAAGCAAGAGTTGCTTGCATCAGGTTGGGAATATAAAACATCTTATCCTGCGACAATTGCTAATATATCACACTATATACTTGTGAAAAGAGAATGAGAAGAACATGATACCGTATTAATTAATAAGATTTTAGCTCTACAATCAAACCCTCATTCCATCCATATTTTGTACTCATCAGCTTCGAAATTCCAGCAGTCACTTCAGGCTCCTTGTCTTGATCAATTATTCTTGCAGTACCAGTAAATGTCGTATGGTTTACAGTAAATGAAACTCTTGGATTATGAATTATATTCTGGACCCAATGCGCCTGCTTCCGAAGTTCTGACATTATATAATATCTTTCATTAGACTGCACAAACCAAATTTCTATCTGGTGCTGTTTTCCGGATTTCCATCCTGTACTATTAATATGCAAGAACTGGAATGGGTTAATCAATTATGCACCTTTCTAACCGCTTGATCGAGATTAAAATTCAGGTGTTCGTAGCAGCTGAGATTATACATGATATGACACAATTCTTCCTAATCAATTGATAACAGCAGTACTTCCACCATCAATGCGGAGGTTTGCGCCATTAATATAATCAGCTAGCGGACTTGCAACGTATGCAACAAAGTTTGCCACTTCTTCAACTCGTCCAAGTCTTCCAACTGGATTGTACAATACATCTCCAATGACGTGTTTTTCTATTGCATCCCAGCTTTCTGTAGCCCAGCCTCTGCTCGAGGCCATTTCACGATAAAAGTGTTCTACGCCTGGGGTCACAATGATGCCTGGACTCATAGTATTTACAGTAATTCCTGTATTGGCCAACTCCTTTGATAGACTGACAAGTGAGATTTACAAGGGCCGCTTTAGTAGCTGCATAGTCTGGCATAAATGCAAACGGTTGAGTAGCTTCTCCACTTGCCATCTGGATAATACGTCCCCACTTTTGTTTCTTCATGTAGGGCATAAAAAGCCGAATCATCCTTACTGCAGATAGTACATTAGCATTATACAACTCTCCCCAATGATTTGCTATGGCTTCAGTCCACCTGTGGTTTGCATATGCTGCCGCGTTATTGATCAAAATATCTATTCCACCTAGCCGCTGCAATGCTTCGCTGGCTACTTGTTCCGCATTATCATCTTTAGTAAGATCACCGATTGTTATGGATGCCTTAGCACCCTCTGCAATTATTTGTTCAGCTACTTTAGTCGCCTGTGTTTTGTTTCTGCCATGAACCATCACTGTTGTTCCTTCACTCGCTAGAGTTTTTACTATCCCTTTACCTATTCCGCTGGTACTGCCTGTGACAACCGCTCGCTTACCCTTTAGCTTTAAGTCCATTTTCCTAGTTCTAGATCATTGTTTAACATCTGCTGTTGCTAATTCTGCTGCCACTGCGTTGGGCTATGAGCTATAAGGAAAGTCAGTTGTGCATTTGGTAGAAACTTTTCTATTCTTGAAGTCAATTCCTTCTTTGCATCCTCTGTCAGAGTAGGTTTACCGTTTGCAAGCTCTTTAATAGCATCAGAAAATGCTATAAGATATTTCTTCTGTGAATCAATCATATTTAACGAACCTGCTTTACCATGGCCTGGGTATATTTTGGATACGTCTCGTACTAGCAATTCTCGAACCTTTTCCAGATTATTTAGCCATTCTGTAAGATGATTATCTGCAATATACGAATGTGTTCCTTCAAATACGAGATCGCCTGTAAATGCAATCTTTGGCTCGCTCTCCACAACCCAAATCGAATTTGCATCAGAGTCACCTCCAGGCCCTAAATCATGTACTCGATACATCACACCATCAAATGTAATCGTTTCGCGATCTTTTACCAATTTATTAGGAAAGGTCCACTTTCCAATCCATTCATCTTTGTAAACAGGGCCCCATTGAGTGCGCTTTGGTTCTTCAGTAATCCTCATTAACTTTTCTACAGAGTCGAGTGCAACTATCGGAATATTATTAGAAGACGAAGACCCCAACAACAAGTTAGTCACACCAGCAACGTGGTCTGGGTGTGGATGTGTTAAGAATATTGCAAGCAGTGGCTTATTAATAGAATCGATGCGATTTTTGAGAGACTTGCTTTCGCTGACAGTCAGTGTCGCATCTACTGCAACTAAACCATTTTGGGTTTCAATAATGTATGCATTAGCGAAGATACCTCCTTCTGCAGAGGTATGTGTGTGAATCTTAGGTACTATCCCTTCTTGACTAGTAGTCATACGGGATATTGTATCATATATGGAATTATATAACTGAGTGAGTTTACAAATTATATAAATTCGTGTATGCTCGAATCATGATATTAAGATCTCTTCATAATGTCGATTAACAGTAAAATCCGATGAGTTAATTCTCTCATACGTCATTACCTTAGTGAGGAAGCAAAATACAATACTCGAAAATACGTAGATGAGAAATTAGCATACGAGTACGAGGGGTGCGTTATAGGACTCAATGAAATCATAAACAAAGCATGGGATACTGCCAACACTGGGGATAGAAGGACAAAAATTCAAGCGTTATCGTTAGCCAAAGATGCCTACGCTATAAAGGTGGAACTTGTTACTAACGCTACCGTGGTTGACGCAATCAGGTTTGTAGCGCCTAACAAAGAGCTGGCGGTAAGAACCAAAGCAACTGTTATTTATGAAACAGAGATTAACCAACAGAATGATATGCGACCGTTTAATGAAATGAGAGATGATCTTCAGGAAACGCATCACCAAGCAGACAACGATCCCTCTACACGAACTACTAATCAAGGATCGACAATTGGAATTTTAAGTCAAGTTGAGATCAGCTGTCTATGACTCTTTGCTACTGCTTACGTGGTAGTTAGATGATTTGTATGTATGTGTTAGATGATTTTTCTCTCTGTGCATATGCCCGCATTGTATTGCAATGTATTCCGAGTCGTTATAGTCTTGTAAGACGATATCACATATAATAAAAAAAGAGGTGAAAAAGATGTCTTGTAAAAATATATGCGAAAAATATAGCGCCGCAAAAGGTCGAAGAAGTAGTTACTATGCACAAGGTTACAAAAGATGTTCTATATGCGAGATTTTTATAGATTGGGATGGTATAAGGTGTCCTTGCTGTGATCTAGTACTTAGAACAGTTCCCCATGAGAAGACAAGAGACTCCGATATCTAACGGTTTTAGATACGGATACCTTCTGGTTTAATAATGCGAGTATTTTTCTGTAACTATAGTAAAATAGCATTCAGTGTAGCGCACTGTACTCGACTTGGTTATCTCCTACAATTACGAACAATTAGCTATGACGATAAACGAATATGTACCAATTGGTTCAGTTCGCATTATTGAACTTCTTAGAAATATAATAATAGTCACAATAGTTTAATAGAACACCGGACTTGTTCGTAATGCCAACCCATATGATAGACTCATGTAGACGCAGTACTTTGACAAAACCATGATGGCTTTGAATCATACAGCGATCGATATTTTCGAAAGTTCTCTGTTCACTGTTTTAAACTTAGAAACATCTTATCCAACAACTGGTTTTAAAAAGTCTGAATGCAGTTCAATGCACAACATTCAAATCTACAATATATGAACCTGAATCAACATCTCATCAAATTGGATGCAATTAGAAGAAATACCGAAAACATAACCTTCAGATTGGACAAGGACACACTGGAAGAGATAAGAAATATGGCAAAAAGAGAAAAATACAAGTCCAAATGCACTAGTCAACAAAATACTTGAATCTCATATTCATTGGGAATTAAATGCTCTGCAGGCTGGATGGGCGCTCATGTCAAAACGATTTTTGATTGAGATTATAAAAGAGGTGGATAATGGCAAAATTTCAAAAATAATGTCAAAACTATCCAAAACGATGTCCAAAGAAATGGATCTGTAAATGGAGGGAAAACACAATCTTGATACATGGCTTTCAATGATCAGGGGTCGTTGCGAAAGATCTGGCTTCAATCTAACAGAATTCAGACAAGATGACAAGATTGAGCTCGTGATGCAGTATGATATGGGGGAAAAGTGGTCGATATATTTTAAGTTATTTTATGAAAATGTTTTTTATGATTTAGGAGTTAAAACTAGCTTTGATTATACGGAGAATACCTTAGTAATAAAACAGAGGATGTTTCACAATCTCCTCCGTGGTATGAATAGTATTGTGCGAGGATGAGCAAGAACAAATGAAGTACAAGAGGTAATAATTAGTAATGACATAACTGTTAAAAACGCTGCTTCTGGATACGCTAAAACTTTCCAGAAATCTGTCTGAATTGCTTTCTGACGGTGAGAGAAACAAAACGCCATGAGCATTATCTTTAGACTCTATTCTTTGCCAATTAGCTGGATACTGCATCTTAATTCCTAAAGTAGAATTATGTTCGTACGTTAGGAATGAATTACTACTACTGGAAGGTTTTGTGGTAGTGTCAATAGTAGTCTGTGCGATTGCTTGTTATAGTTGAGCAGTATATATTGTAGAAATGGCTGAGGTCGAAAAAAACATCAATGATACAGACAAATCACGAGACATGGGGATAAGCAGCTGACAAATCTTACTTCTCTCACTTTTTGTAAATAAATGCTTATTCTTTTTGTCCTTCTCTTCTGGAAGGTAGCATAATTCAGCAATTTTGTCTTAAGCTTTGCCCGTATTTCGATAATACAAATGACATAAGCTTACTATTTAAGATCCGATAAAGCTGGCACTTCTGCCTATAGATGACCGATATTATTCCAGCATCAGAAAGTCTCTTGAGATGCCGACAAACTAGATGGTGCCTTGTTTATATGAATTAAGATTTCACCAAACGTACATACCTCCATGTTCTAGTATAAAAAGGACTATTTGTCTTCGAGGTATATTTCTTATATGTCCCAACACTTGTGAATCGTCAGCTGGGGTGCCGGTAAGGTAAAATCCCGATCTCATTCCGTCCTGTCTTTCTACCTTGACTTTATGTGTTCTTTCTAATATCATTAAATTGTACTCTAGTGAACCATGTGTTAAACCACACAATCTCAGAAGCTCTCTAAAACGAATTCCCGGCTTGCTATCAATGCACCTCAGAATTATGGATTTGGTATCGAGTGCATCCCCGTTATAAATACCCAAATTAGACTCGCTTTTCATTTCTTCCATTTTTTGCATCTGCTATCTTCTTAGAGCTTCTAGCGGCGATAGACGCGACGCTTTCCAAGCAGGATAGACTCCTGCTACTAGGCTTATGGATAGTGAGAGAAGCCAGACATAAAGAAGGTCATTTGGAAGAAAGATAGGGCTAATATGAGGAGCTGCTACTCCGGGTGGTCCTACCCCTGAAGCACCAAAACCAGATGTTAATAGATATGCAACACCAACACCGGTAAATATTCCCAGAGTTGATCCCATAAGACCAATGAGTACGGCCTCACTCAAGAACATAGATAGGATAAACCATGGTTTTGCACCTATCGCTTTCATAGTTCCAATTTCCTTTATTCTTTCATTTACAGACGTGTAAAGAGTCGTAACAATTCCAATAGCACCTACAAGCAATGCAATGAACGCAATCTCCAAGGTAAATGAGCTACTTCCACTCTGAGCGTGCGCCTGTGCTTGCATGATTGCTTTAGGAGTGATGACTCCAATGTTGTTACTACCATATAGACTAGTAATTTCTTGTTGTACAGCATTAACATAGGTACCAGAAAGTGCAAGTACGACCATTTGATCATATTTTCCTGACTTTTTGAATAAAGAGTTACCGGTAGCTGTATTAATAAAAACAACTTTATCCACTTGGCCGTTGCCGGTAGGCTGCATTACTCCAGTTACTACAAAACTCCTGGGTGTTTGTTGCGTTCTACCTGTATTAGGATTCACAAAGGTAGAAGTTGCTTTAACAGTCTGGCCTACTGTTACAAATGGAGTTGTTTTGCCTGGAGGATTGGCTACGCTGTCTCCTACTAGCATACCAGTAGGATTATTAGGTTGTATTGAAGAACCAGGAATTAGTTGCATGGAAGGAGCAATTAAGTAAATTTTTGTAGGATCCGTTGAAAGTACCTGACTGGTTAATATACTACCCTGAGCATCGAGTTGAAGCTGTCCCTGATACGCTGGTACGACATCTTGAACAAATGGAAGTGATTTTATCCGGTTTACAACTTCAGCATTAAATACAATGGTCGGTGGTGCAGAAGGTCCTCCACGGAATCCAATCTGACCAGGGCTAACAAAAATTACGTTTGGTGCCAGGAAATTCAGTTGCTTACTGATAAAATCTGCAGCGCCTGCGCTCAAACCATTAAGTGCAACCATCAAAGCACTACCTACGACAACCATCAATATTGTAAGTGCAGACCTTGCTTTTCTTTCTCTAAGTGCGTCGAAAGAAAGTATGAAAATTTGTTTAAGATTTTTGTGCTTCCTCTTATTTTTATTAATTGTAGAAGCTGAAGTCCTGTCTCTTGGGACAACTTTTTGTCTCTTTACTACTTCTGCATTTTCATTATTTCTAAGCGCATCTCTAAGACCCATTATTTGTCATTTCTCGCTCATTAAATTGATATACGTCCAAGTTAACTCTTTCATATAGCATGCATGTTAGTTTGTCTAACGCATCATCAAAGTTTTGAAATTGTATGGCGAATGTTTTTCTGTGAGAACCCCTCCACTTCTCTTCAATCATCATTGCCGATCTCTTTTCCTCGGGCATCGTGTTTTTTAGTAGATGATTCTATTTCTAACTTCTTCAACGTTGATTGTGATTGCGTGATCCTTCTTCGTAAAATTATTACAAGCACAATAGATATAGCAGAAATCAGGGCTGCTGTTAGAAATATGAGATTATAGGATATTGGTGAAGGAAAAGAACCAACACTATTACCACTAACTCCTTTTACAAGCTCTTGATGTGTCTGCATGTATATTCCTGCAATTGCAGGTCCAATTGAGCTTCCAATTAAGACGAGTACGACTGACATTCCAAGTGATACTCCACTAAATCGAAGTGGTGTGTACTCCATCGTGATATTAAATGCACCCACTTGTATCAATGAGATTCCAGCAGCTACTATAGCCAGATTTATTGCAACTATAGATTCTGTTGAGTGAAACATAAACAGGCTGAAAAAGCCAACGGTCATAACGATAGTTCCTGCTACAGTTGGTTTAAGATTACCTATCTTAGACACAATAAAACCAGAAGAAGGAGCAAAAGCTAAGAACGCGATCATAAAAGGTAATTGAACCATTGCACTCGCAACAGCATCTCCACCAAATCCAAGTGGCTGAGGGCTTCTTACTAATATCGGCGTAGTCTGATATACCATAAACATAGTCATTCCAAAAATCAAGAGAAGGATATTTGCAGGAAGAAGTATTTTATGTGTCATTAAACTTAGCTCAATTAATGGAGATGCCGCTCTTCTTTCTATAATAACAAATAAGACTAATGATCCCGTAGACAATAAGGCTAATGAGACTACTACAATCTGTGTAGAATATGCGTTGACATTATTACTACTACTACCATTCCCAATATATGTAAGAGTTAGTAAAAATGAGGCTATGGTAATAGCCAAAGTTATGGCACCCTTTACATCGAGGCTTTGCCTTTCACTAATATTAGCATCAACTTCCGTTGGGTTCGGAGAATACACTCTACTGGACTTGCCATCAGCATCAGCTTGTGCTAAATCACCTTCTTTTTCTACTACTTCAGCCTTTTTATTATCACCGTGAATGAATCTATTGATTATTACCCAAAGAATTATAGCAACGGGTATTATCGAAATAAATGTAGCATGCCAGCCAAAGCTTTGGATTATACTTCCACCAATTGCTAATCCCACCACTGATCCTGCAGCAAACATTGAGCTGAATACTCCTACGCCTATTGCAAGCTTCTCCTTTGGCAATTGATCCCTTATAATTCCGAAAGCTATTGGAAACATGGATACGCCAATTCCTTGAATAACTCTGGCAGTAAGAAGAAAGGAGATGTTAGTCGAGACTCCTCCAGCAGAAATTCCTATGATGTAAATTATCAGTATTATTCCGACCATTTTCTTTCGACCGTAGATATCGGATAACTTTCCAGCAATGGGAGTCGCAACCGCAGCTGAGATGAGATATGCTGTAAGTATCCAAGACGATGTACTATATGAGATATGAAAGTCACTAATTATATCACGGATAGCTGGTAATAACATTGTCTCACCATACATTGTAATTAGAATCGTCGATCCTAGAATCGCGAGTGTAATCCATGCAGAGGTTCTAATTTTTTCAGATGTTTCTGGCAACGCTGGTTTTGATGATGATGGCGGCTGATGTAGATGTTTTTTATGGGCATCCCTATCGTGGATACGTTCGTCTTTGTTTAAATCATCCATCACAATCACTGGCTTTCGATGTCAATACATTCCAATAGTGTTACCTTCAATTATATAGCCCTTGATCTTTTTCTCTGCCTAGCATTAACGGGGATCCGTTTCGCTCTTTTTGCCGTATCTTATCTGAAAAATTCAACATAATCCTTAGCAAATTGTGCAAGTGATAATGGCTTTCGTCCTATAATCTCCTCTACCGTGGCAGTGGTTTGTGATGCATGGTCCGCTCGAATAATTCTATAAAGCTCCATCAGTGCATCAACATGCCAACCATCTATACCAGCTTCCTTCATTGCCTTACGAGCATCTTCTTCAGGTATGTCTATATATGATATTTTCTTACCAATCTCATTAGAAAGTATTTCTGCTGCTTGACTATATGATAGTGCCTCCTCGCCAGTGATAGCGTATGCTTTATTCTCATATTGTTGGCTTTTCTTTGCATTACTTTTAGTTAATATTTCTGTGGCAACGACAGCGATATCCCTAACATCTACAAAACTAACCTTCCCATCTCCTGCTGGTATGTAAAATGCATTCTGGGTTTTTATCGTAGGACCAAAAAAATTTACAAAGTTTTGCATAAACGCAGTACAACGTAAGAAGGTATATGGTATTCCAGATTCTTCTATGATTTTTTCTTCTTGTCTATGTACTCGTCCGATTGTGGTTCCAGGTTCGGCATCAGCTCCCATTACAGACAATTTTACTATATATCTGACATCATTCTTCTTTGCTTCTTTTACCAAATTAGAAGAAATTTCTGTCATGTTAGGAGCAAGAGGTGTCAACCAAAAAAGCTTATCGACATTCTCTAGAGCATCAGCAATAGTTTCTGATCGGTTATAATCGATGTCAACTATCTCAACTGAATTGTAGGACTTAAATTTATCAGCTTTATCCCGTGAATGAACGGCTGCTTTAATAACACCATGAACCGAAGAAGGGGATGCTAGCTGCTTTACCACCTCACTACCGACAGTGCCTGTTGAACCAGTTACTAAAATCGAGGTATCATCATGTTTGGTCATTTATGCAGTTTATTGTAAGATAGCATTATTTAATAATAGTAGTAATTATTGACTCAGTTGGTAATCACAATCTTATCTAGTAAGCAGATTATTACTACCCTGATTTTACTATTCATAGCTCGACTGCCGGTTCTACTGCATTTGCTCGCTATCGTCATTTGATAAAGTATTAATGAAGCATTTTCTATATAACATTAGAACATAGATGACAGGCCATCCAACATCGAATGACATAAATAAAGGTGAATTTGATCTAACTAATTTGCAGTTAGATGATGTAGCATTTTACGGTAGAACCTTGTCAGAATACACAATGTTCTTTTGGCATAGATAGCTGTGATTCCTCTACTCAAACAGCACAACAGAATTCTGGATTGCCCTGCTGGTGCTTCATCCTTTGTTGCTGAAGCGAATAGACTAAGTGTTAAAGTAGTAGGATGCGATCCCTTATTTGGTGCTAGCTTAAAGAGGCTAGTAAAAAGAGGCAAAGAAGATATTGATCATGTGGTAGAAAAAGTAAAGTTTGCTCCCCATCTATACAAATGGAATTTCTATAAATCAATAGGAGCACTAAGAGAATATAGAACATTAGCATTAAGGAGATTTACCTCAGACTATTGTAATGGAATTTTAGAAAAACGATATGTAAAAGCAGCACTACCTAGGTTACCATTTGATGACAAGAGTTTTGATTTGGTATTAAGCGGTCATTTCCTGTTTACGTATGGAGATAAATTCGATTTTGACTTTCATTTATCTTCTATTTTGGAACTGTTTAGAGTTAGTAGCAAAGAAGTAAGGTTATATCCATTACAGCAAGGAATGATTTCACGACCATACAAACAAATGTCAGAATTACTTTCGTTTTTGAAAAAAGAATGCATAAAATATGAAATAATCACAGTCCAGTTCGAATTTCAGAAGGGTAGCAATAAGATGTTGCGTTTGATACGTTAGGCGAGGAATTTCTAGATAATATCTACCAAGCATATTATTTAGCTATTTAGACAATAGATGGAAGGAACAAACCATGCAAAGAACAAATTTTTCGTCTGGAACACATTGGGAACCCATAGTCGGTTACTCGCGAGCCGTAAGGCTAGGAGATTTTGTTTATGTTTCTGGCACAACAGCTACCGACAAAGAAGGCAAGATAGTAGGAGTAGGTAATCCATATCTACAGACTATTCAGATTGTCAAAAATATTGAAATAGCATTGCAAGCAGTAAATGCTAGTCTGAAAGATGTTGTTCGTACCAGGATATATGTAACTGATATTAGCAATTGGGAAGAGGTGGGACAAGCGCATGCAGAATTCTTCAAGCAAATTCGTCCAGCTACTACATTAGTAGCAGTAAATCACCTAATCAATCCAGAAATCTTGGTTGAGATCGAGGTAGATGCTATTGTCACAGATTCAAAATAACATAAGTTGGTCAATAAAGTAATTAGTTATTGTTACTTTTTCAACTTCTATTGCTGTTGTTGCTAGAATTCTGTAGCGGCTCGTTGAGAAGCAAATTGACGTTTCTGTAGCTAGATTAGTCTTCAGCGCCAAAAAATACCCTAGATTTTTCGATCAATCCATCCTTGAATTCAAACTTTTCTATTACAGACCAGTGTATTTTGTTATCCGGTGTCCCCTGACATTCGAATAGCACTATATGATCTTTCAAGAAATACTGTAGCGGCCACCAATCTTGATCTTACACCAGAATTTCTATGATTTAACCTTGTGCGGTGATCTCATCTCCAGCCATATGTTAGACGAAATTCAACTCTGCCAAGAGGGATAAGACCCCTGGACTGCCCTATACCTCTCCATCCAATCTGGCAGCACATCGTGGTTTAGGTGGGCTTCAAGACGGTCCAAGAAGGCATGCATGCTAGGAGCAAACCCCAGACCGGTAGACTTGGTGAGATGGCTGAAGCTTTTTTTTGGCGTGATAGGCCAGGCTACCCGTCCTGTTCCAGTCTCGGTTCCGAAGCTGGTAAGAACGCCGCTGGCACGAGCTGTTCTCCTGGTCATAGCAAGGCTTTTTGTAGTGCATATAACGCCGCAGTAGGAACCGCCATTACGACTACCAAGCCAGGCTCTTCTCCCCAACAAGGGAATATTACAACAAGCTCAGTCGGTAATAATACCACATCGTCCCACCAGGCAGATGCTGCACATTGCAATCAACTAGCCTATCCATCTTGCTATAGTGTGGGCTTTAACGATGGTAAAAGCAATCCAGGAAGCAGGTGTCCTAGCGATCACAGCGTAAACTTTTGTGCTGGATGGAATACTGCAGCAGGTAATCCACCTCCCAAAACAACACCAAGCTTTGCTAAGGTGACTGAAATTGCTCCTGGCGCGGCGCCTGGTCCACACACATTAGAGTATATACAAGCGTTCAATGTAGCAGCAGGTAATCCGTACAAACCAGGAACCAAACAGTATGATGACTATCAGGCAGGACTTGACGATGCGATGAAAGCTGGTAGAGATTGCGACAAAATGGATACGTGTGGTGGTCCTGATCTTCTAGGTAACTATGTTAACGGCGTGTTGCACCTTGACAACAAACAATATTGTGGTAATGGATTTGGAGTTTACAGCAACACGCTATGTTCATTTCAGAATGGTTGCACTGCAAACAGCATAGGAGTAGTAGCATGTCCATCACCAACTCGGAGTGGCGGAGGAAGCAGTAGTACTACTACCATTGTCAAATACATAGGCTCTCCTGGGCTAGGAATAATACAGACAGCAAGTGACAGAATAGTAATGCTGCCATCTAATGCAAGTGACTTTGCAAACAACGATCCAAAAACACTGACCTTAGATTTCGTTAATCCAATAGGACCAGATTCAGTAGGAAACTACTACATTAAAGGTGAAGTGGCTAATAATGGGAATAGCACTCTACAAAGCCTGAAAATAACAGCCCATTGGTATGATTCAATGCACAAGCTGATAGGTGTAACATTTGGTTACCCTGACAATGCTCTACAGGCACTCGATTCAGGAAAAAGAACTACTTTTACAATACTTGGAGACGGACACAGCGATTTGCTAGGTAAACCAAAATTCGTGGAGTTCAGTTATGACTGGCAATGATGTTTCATATTAAGAAATGAAACAGCATATTGAAGTAAAATAAGAAGTTGTGGAATCAAGGCTTAGATAAAAATGACTTGTAAAGGTATGAAGCTGTTAGACCACCTGATGGCCATCGTTACTCTATTGGTCAGAAACGCTGCCAAGTATGCTGCATACCCCTAAATTGCGACGGCTTGTATCGCCTCTGCTGCCGCTACCGCTTGAGGACTAAGCCACGCGATTTAAGAGACAAAACCAAGTTTAGCACAAACAGACAGATCCCAGCGGTCGCTAAAATGACGTGAAGCTAATAATAGAGTCGCAAACTGGATCATTGTGTCTTAGTGTGTGTGGCAACACTAACCAGTTTGCAAGCCGTTGCTGTTGTTAGTATCTAACATTCCTATCGACGAAGCAAGTGGACCTTTTGATTAGCCTTTTCCTCAATTAAGCGGAGCGCATAAGATCTTTTATATACTTGTATATCAGGACGGTCCTACTTAAGGCGGCATTACTAGTGTTTAGGAGGACAAATATAGATTTATGATTCATAATGTAGATACTGCTGCTAAGTAGGAAATAAGTTACTCATTCTAGCCATTTGTCTTGGTTTGTGAAGAAACTAATTCAGCGGCATTCATCATGTGACAGGCAGCACAGCGATCTTCGACCTAAATAGGCATTATGATGACCAATTTATGGTTAGAATATAATGGTTAACCAGATGCGCTTTAGTCTAATTAAGACGATAAAAAGCACTCACAGACATCCGAATAACAGGATTTTACATTCTATAGGATTGCCGGTTTATGTTAGCGGAATTGTCTAAGTTGTAGGTCATATTATCGATTTACATACCAATCCCATCACCTGAATCCTTCTGTGGCTAATAGGAATTGGTTGTTCTTGACTGGTCATAAGATAGAGGGAAACTTAAGAGCAGAGACGTTGATCATACTTTTCAAATATTTGAAATCGAGTAAGGCAATATTGATTACCGATATCAGAATGATAATCCACGTACGCCCACAAATTTGTTAACAAACAAATCTCTTCGATAATGAACATATGAACGGTAATCCAGACATGCTTGACGGTCATATCACACTAGATCGCAATCAGAATCAAATCGCAAAGAACGTCTTTTTTGCTATATCTCTACAATATCGGAAATTCCCACCGTAACAATTACAACGTTAGGAGTTTTCTTGCCTCCATGTATGTAGGTTGGTCTGATCTAACAGTATCTGGATTAGTTCCGAGTCTTTTAGATAATTCTAATGCCAATTGTTGACCGTACAGAAGTTGCGCCAACCATGTAAATTCATTGGAAACGCCATTGAACGTGTTTTCATTTATATCAATAACTTCTGTTCCTATAGTTTCTGCATATTTTACCAAACTATCTCTTCTTGGCTCCGTTATTTAGGTGAAAGCGACCAGGCTTGATTGTCTATCTAACGCCACTCTAGAGCCATGCAAGAATTATTCCAGTCCAAAACTCCTAACCTGAAGATAGCATGTTTCAGAGATTTTAAGAGCTACCTCATGGGCAACGACCTCCCTAATTAAATCGCCAACAATTACCAAGTTATCAGGAAATTTGGGTAAAAAGGATTCTCCTATCTCGATTGATAGTGCAATATTGTCAATAGTTTGCTGGAATCTTTCAATTATGTCTTTATTTGATAAGCCAATCCATTGTATTATTCTTACCAACGCAGAAGAGATATCGTAAACGCACCACAATTCTCTTGGGCACATGTCTCGATTCTAATGTCGGGCGTAGTTGTAGATGTAGTAGTAGAAGTAAGATTCTCTGGACTTCCCAATCCAGTAACAAGAACGGTTGTGGCTCCAGATTTCTTTGCTAGGTCCAGTGATTGAATGCTAAATGTTTTCGTTCCACGATGAGAAAATACTACAAGTATATCACTTGGACAAATCAAATACTTAGATCTAATAAAATCATAACTTTGTGATATGCAATCAGGATGGACAAATTCTCTCCAAAGAAATTCATTAAACCTTGCAGCCCAATAACTACTGCCAATACCGATGAAAATTGTTCTTCTCCTAGTGGGATTGATGGTGTATAAAGCAGATGGTAATGGTGAATCTAGTATCTTTTCCACTCTCCTAATTGATTTAATACATTTGTTTCATAAAGCGATGTCATAATTCGTATGTCGAAAATTGCATACAATGTTTGCTAATATTTTGTTATCTCTAAGTGGGATTTGGTAGGAGAGACTAGTCAAAAAAGAAAAGAGGTGCTACTTCCATTCCCAAACCTTCTCCGTTACATTCCCCTCAGCATCGATCTCTGACTCAAATACTCCCACAACATTGTTAAGGAATGCCAATTTACCGGCTGATGGTGTTCTGTAGAAAAATGACCCACGCACCGTGCAACTGCCTGAAGGACTAATTCTTCCGAATCCTTCGCCTGTAAATGTTGCCACTTCAGATTCTCCAGCCATTATTATCCCTTGTCCTTTGCCATATAGGACTCCTCCGGCTGGTGGTCTGCCTACAAACGTTACCGTTTCCTGTACCGGCGCACCCTTAATGGTTCCAGTGAATAAGAAACCTGATTCCATTGTAGGGCCTTCCGTATCCAAGACCCTTTGAGTCATGATTTTTCCCTTTAATTCTGCAATTTGTTCTCCTAACATAGTATATCACAGGCAAATATTCTGAGATCAAATAAAAGAGATGTTGTAGGTTCGATACGTATGCGTTGTAGGAAATGATGGTACGGTTGGCCGTTTTAGAGACGATTTAAGGTGTAGATCTGGAAGTAAGCAAATTTAACCTACATGATTCTCAATTGATTGGGTGGCTATTATGGGACCTAAACTTCCTAATCCTTTTGGGATTTAAGGGGTCACAAAGATTAAACACTGCATCGCAGAACAAATCGATATTATGACATATATCAAAAAGCCGTATAACAAATTCGTTATTAAGTTACAAGAATCGTTTTTGGCCTTAGGTGCGAAGAAAAGAATCCAATTTATGACAAAGCATATAGATATTACACCTGGTGATATTTTGTTAGATGTAGGAGGTAATACGGGGCGTGAGACCGATGCATTTCTGATATCAAACACACCATAATGCCAAGGACATGTAGGATTGTATACTCCAAGTGTACCTTCTTCTAAAGAACCACCTTCATGTGAGCATACCGAATCCATCGCATATACGTTACCATTCACCATAGCCAAGGCAATTGATTTACCATTAGGTTCGATCTTGATTAGACCACCTTCTTTCAAAACGCGGCAAGTCACGTCGCATCTCAGAAAGACAAGCTGTTCTAAGAAATTAAATGAAGAATAATTAAAGGGGGAGTAGACTAAGAATGCCTTTATTATTCTATCCTTAATTCCCTTCCTTTGTTGTTACGTTTCAATTTCTCTTTTTTCTTAAATACTATTTCGAGTATCCCGTTTTTGTAGGTAGATCTAATTGTTTTAATGTCAGCTACCTGAGGTATATCAATAACTTGATATTTTCTTTGCGGATGATCACTGCATACCTCCACCGAATTTTTATATGCCTGTATCTTGATGTGTTCTTTACTAACACCTGGGATTTCTAATACAACTTTGACTTCTTTGTCGTAGACATTAACCTCTGCTAAGGGCTCTCTTTCAGACGTTATTTGTGGACTATTATACTTGGAGACTCTTTTCCTTTTTTTACTGCTCCCGCTACTACCAACACTATCAATACGAATATTACGGATTTCCCTTACATGTGGTCTGTCATCGAGTTCCATCGTCATTGAATATCCATATACAAATGATGAAAACTCTTCTACTCCAACATCTTTTTGTATCTCATAGTCTATCATTAGTTCTTTTGTCGCCTTGATATCCATGAATGCATCTTCAAATATCTTTTCCACTTCTTCAAAATCTGTAAAGAGGTCATCAGCAAAGTACCTACTGTCAAATCTTCTAAACCAATCATATGATTCTATATCGCATTCCCACATTTCATTCACATTTCATTCAACTGCGGTATATTAGTAGATATCGTAATTAAATTGACTAGGTAACGTAATTCTTGGTCACTCATTTATGTAATGATTAAGATCCAAACCACGTAAAACTAAAAAGAAGGAAAGATTATTTTCAATAAAATAAATTATATTTGAAAACTAACAACATAATAACAAATTGGGAACTGGCCTTGAGCGTAAGCCCAGCCAATTTGCAAGTCGCGTCTATCCAACACACCTTGTATGACAGAAGTTCCCAATCTATTTCTTTCTCTACATTACTTGCATACAATTTGTCTTTTTGCATCCTTATGAAAGACGATCAATAAGCATCAATATATACGAATCAAAAAGTTAAAACATGAGGTGCAGATGACACCACTCCTTTGGTATTCACTCTATTGTCGATTTCTCTTAATATCCAGTCTTGATGAACCTTCCCACTGTAAGGTATGAATACATCCGCCCCTCTAACACCATTTAGGGATTCGATTTTCTTAAGTGCAGGGTCTATTTCGAATATGCTGCGAGCAAAAAGCTGAAAATTTGTAACATCCTCTTGATAGTTAATAGGCACTACAATAACAAACCTAGTTTCCAGCTCCTCCTGAATACGCCTGATTGATTTGTGATAGTCATCCCTTCTTCTCCTATCTAATCTGATGATCATTCCAAATCTAATGTAGCCTTTCATATTAAGTGGATTAGTAGTAACAATAAAGTTTATAATTCTGCTCTCTTGCATTTTTGCAAGTCTAGAACTTACAGTTTTAGGAGTGGCTGATACTCTCTTAGCTATTTCAGAGATTTCCATTCTTGCATCAGAGTTCAGACACTTCATTATTTCAAAGTCAGAGTGTAGAAGCTTCA
>QHBN01000008.1 GCA_003176995.1 Candidatus Nitrosopolaris wilkensis | reverse complement strand
ATTGCAAATTATCTGCTATTAAGATAAATTGAATATAACTTGTTTTATTTGATTGAAGGATTTATAACGCTACTAATGCTCGCCTTAGATTATCTTGTTTCGAGCGTGAAATTAGCTATAAATCTGTAATTGTAAAGACCATTTGTTATCGAATTTGTATCGTAGATTATAAACCTACATTATTCGTTCTTATCTATGATTAATTTAATAAACAAATGTTGTAAATATTGAGGAGAGAATATAATGTTCTGATTGTATTTGGCTCATAAACTATTAATATCTGAGGTTCAAGCAACTCTACAACTATTTAGTGAGTGACCTATGTGGACAAAATAAAAAGGGTTGCTGCTGACCAGCTACCGCTAATAAGCATCCTATCGGTGCTTTTTGTTCCTTTTGGATGGGATGAAATTAGAGGTTTGTGGATGCGTCTTACCTCTACCGAAAGAACAGGAAGGTGTTAATTTAATTTAATGAATCCAATAGTAGAATTAATTGTTGTTTTTGGAGGAACATTAAGTTTGTCAGTTCCTTTTGGACTGTATATTGCCAGGATGATATCCTATGAATTGAGACCATTGGAAGCTCCGCTTGCAAGAGTCGAAAATGGATTTTACAAGTTAATTGGGATAGATAAGGACAAACAGATGACATGGAAAGAATATTCGCTTGCCCTAATGCTTACGAATGTCATAGTGGCAGGCTTTATTTTTTTTATGTTAGTATTTCAGAACCTTTTTCCATCTTCAACACATGTGAATGGGCTTTCAATTGATTTGGCCTTTCACACTGCGATTTCATTTGTTACAAATACTGATCTACAGCATTATGCAGGCGACCAGCAACTTTCGGTAATATCCCAAATGATTCCACTTACTTTTGTTATGTTTGTAGCTCCTGCTTCCGGGATTGCTGCTGCGTTTGCCTTTATCCGCGGTTTTATAAGAAAGAATTTTGGGCTTGGTAATTTCTATGTCGACTTTATAAGAATAATTTTAACACTACTACTTCCTGTTGCATTTGGTTCTGCCTTGCTTCTTATGCTGTTGGGAGTTCCACAGACTCTGCAATCATCGGTTACGATCAATCATACCTTGGAAGGACATAATCAAACCATTACAACAGGCCCTGTTGCTTCTTTGGAATCTATTAAGGATCTTGGAAGCAATGGTGGCGGATACTATGGTGCAAATTCCGGTCATCCATTTGAGAATCCTAATGGTCTTTCAAATACCTATGAAATGTTTCTCATGTTGATAATTCCTTTGTCATTTCCTATTGCGTACGCCAAATTGGTAGGAAAGGCTCGAGGAGTATCATTACTATTAAGCATACTTATCGCGTTTGGAATTTTGCTGGCAATAGCCTTCAGTCAAGTAAGTGGGCCTACCGGTTTAGAAACTAGGTTTGGCAGTTTCGGTACCGAATTGTTCAATACCGTCTCCATATCTACGAATACTGGATCAGCGAATTCAGCACTAAGTGGAATGTCACCAAATCCAGTAATGTCTTTTCTGCTTGGTATGTTTATTCAATCCGTTCCTGGAGCTGATGGTACAGGAATTATGTATATGATCATCTACGTAATCATAACTCTCTTTCTAGTTGGCTTGATGGTTGGCAAGACTCCAGAATTTATGAACATGAAAATAAACCCAAAAAATGTCAAATTAGCTGTATTTGTATTCTTAATGCATCCTGCTTTAATATTAATTCCAACCGTAATTGCGTTTACTACTGGAAATGCTCAGAGTGTGTTAGGCGTTCCTGCAGGAAAGATGACAACAGCCTCAGGCTATACTCAAGCATTATACGAATACACATCTGCAGCAGCTAACAATGGCTCTGATTACCTGGGAACTTCTGCCAACACACCCTTTTGGAACTGGTCAACTGCAATAGTTATGTTTCTTGGAAGATACGCGCCAATAGTGTTGATGCTGGCTATCGCAGGCTCCTTCACAGTCAAAGATAGAAAAGATGCCATCGAACCAATCAGGACACACGGCCCGTTGTTTATTTCAGTATTATTGGTCATGACGTTCCTTCTGACAGCACTAACTTTCTTCCCATTTATAGTAATAGGACCGTTTTCAATGTAATGGAGATGAGATAAATGGGAATAAGAATGAGAATGAGAGAAAAATTCAAATATAACAATAATAAAAATAATGGTTCTAGTTTTACAAAAGATCTATCGAACATAGATAGAAAACAAATAATACTTGGTTCCCTTACAAAACTAAACCCTTACTATTTAGCAAAAAATAATGCGGTAATGTTTACAGTAGAAGTTGGATTTGTACTAGTTTTTGCTATTGGTCTAGCGCTCCCGACTATACCAAAAGAGTTTGCTAGTCAAACTCCGATATTCTATTATGAAGTAGCAGGAATACTAATTATTACAGTATGGTTTGCTACATTTTCAGAAGCCCTATCAGAAGCCCAGGCTAAAGCCCGAGTAGATTCTCTAAGAAGCCTAGAAAGAGAAGTTTCGGCTAGGAAAATAATAGGTGATGGTAAGAAAGAAGTTATCGTGACCTCTACCAGTCTCAAACCTGGGGATGAAGTACTGGTTTATGTAGGTGAGATAATTCCAAGGGATGGTCTTGTCTGTGAAGGAAAGGCTTTTGTAGACGAATCAATGATGACTGGAGAATCGAATCCAGTCTTCAAAGATAAGGATGATCATGTCATTGGCGGAACAAGAATAGCAAGTGACAAGTTACGAATTGAAATCACTGCGGAGGTTGGTAGAAGCTTCCTTGATGAAATGGTTAGTCTAATAGAAAGTGCTACAAGACCTAAGACAAAGAATGAGATTGCACTAACAATACTGCTAGCAGGGCTATCATTAATATTTATAATGGTGGTTGGAAGCCTCCTTTTCTTTGCATTCTTTCTTGGATATATTGCTGATATTGCAATGCTGATTGCGCTTCTAGTAGCTCTGATGCCTACAACAATAGGAGGACTACTATCTGCGATAGGTGTTGCTGGTATTACTAGAATTGGAAGAGATAACATAGTAGCAAAGTCTGGAAAAGGTATTGAAGCAGCTGGAGATTGTGATATTTTGATATTAGATAAGACAGGAACCATTACAGAAGGAAGTAGGAGCGCAAACGAATTCATACCGTTGCAAAAATACACAGATAAAGATGTAGGACAAGCAGCTTTCGCAGCTTCAATTCATGATACTACGCATGAGGGAAAATCAATAGTACATTTGGCAGAAGAGAAAAGATTTATTCCTCCATTAATAGAAAAAATACTCACTGCCAGAAAAATTGACTTTAGTGCAGAGACCAGATTTAGTGGCCTCGAATTTATGCCAAACAAAAGAATAGCACTCGACACTGATCTACAAGAAGAGGCTGAAACAATTCATAAGTTTGAAGATGGAAATGGAGAAGAACCAGTTCGCACTAATGGTAATCCTAGTAGAGTTAGTAGCATGCTCTTGGAATTAGAGCAGCGAAACGAAGAGGTAAAGATTCTTAAGGGTTCTGTAGATGCAATGCTAAAATTTCTTACACATGTTAATGAAGCTGAATTGAAATGGAAAGCTCAAGAAATATCTAAGAATGGTGAAACACCACTATTAATAGCAATAAATAGTGAAGGAATTGGTCTTGTTGCTTTAAAAGATAACCTCAAGGAAAACATACGCCAGAAGCTTGACGAAGTTCATGCTACTGGTATCACTACCGTAATGCTTACGGGAGATAATCAGCTGACGGCTCAAGTGATTGCAAAGGAGGCTAATGTAGATCAAGTGATGGCAGAAGCAAAACCCACAGACAAATTAGTAAGAGTTGAAGAAGAACAGATCAAAGGTCATGTAATAGGTATGGTAGGCGATGGAACCAACGATGCACCGGCACTTGCTAAAGCTGACATTGGACTAGCAATGAATAGCGGAACTGCTGCTGCAAAAGAAGCTGCTAATATGGTGGATCTAGATTCTGACCCTTCAAAGATATTGAAAGTGGTAAAGCTTGGCAAACAATTGCTAATGACACGTGGAGCCATTACAACATTCAGTATAGCAAACGATGTTGCTAAATATTTTGCAATAATCCCTGCCATGTTTATGATTAGTAATCCAAAGATAGCCGTTCTGAATGTAATGCAGCTGCATAGTCCTGCAACTGCTATACTAGCGACATTGATATTTAACGCAATAATGATACCCGCACTGATTCCATTATCCTTACGAGGCGTTAGCTTTAGACCAGAGCCGCCTGAGAGAACCTTCATTAGAAATATGCTTATCTACGGTTTAGGAGGAGTAGCTTTGCCCTTCGTTGGGATAAAGGCTATTGACCTTTTGCTAACACTTTTCATGAGGTGAAAAAGAGCGATACTTAATAAGATAAAGAGAAGAGGATTGAAAGTGTTAGAGAAAATAAAAAGTCAAATAAATAAGAATACACTTAGTCCTGCAATCAAAGTAGTAATACTAATGTTAGTAGTAACAGGCATCGTTTACCCTCTCGTTCTAGTAGTAATAGGTCAAAGTACACTCCCATATCAATCAAATGGTAGTTTACTTTCTATTAATGGAAAAGTAATTGGTTCAAAACTTATAGCACAAGATTTTAAATCTCCAAAGTTCTTCCATCCAAGACCATCATCAGCGTCAGCGTCAAACGTGGATCCAGATATTACGTCTGAAAATGCCTTGTTGCAAATTTCGAATGTAAGTCAAGCTACTGGGATAAATCAAAATGCCCTTAGAACCTTGGTTGAACTCAACATAGAAAGAAACAGAGTCAGCAACATGGTAGCATTTGCGCCTGACTATGTCAATGTATTGGAAATTAACCTGGAATTATTAAATCAATATCCTGACGTTTATAGTACGTTCTTGAATAATGCAGATCCTCAAAAGACAACGGCAGGCATCACCGGCCTGGGAGGGGGGTGAATCGAAGTATGGAGGCAATTATAGCCGCATATGTATTTTCTCTAGTAGTTGCCTCAGGTGCATTAATGTACTCGTTATTGAGAGCAGAAAAACCGAAGTAGAAAACGGAAAGCTGGAGGGAATCATTATCCGAATATTACGTTCAAAATAGATAATCAATCAACCTACTTTGTTATTGATTTTGTCGTAATTCACGCTCAAAACAAGATCATAGCTAAGCATAAATAATTTTAGAAATATTTGAATAAAATAAAATAAATTATATTCAGGTTATTTATACCGTTAATAGCGCCATATTATTTGGGGCGCATGCTGTATCTAGTATCCAATTCCAATATTAGAACCCATGTAATTATTGGGGCCAATGCGGTGTGAACCAAATTTGACATAATTTTTGATCCCTCAATACTAGGATAGAGATAGGGATATGGTTTTTACGATCCAAACTCCAACTTAATAAGTGCTAAGTTGTACTAAAAGCACTTTGGTGTACTCGGCTAAGGCATGGATGCTATTTGGCGCTGTAGCAGTAATTATGGGGATTATCACTCTAATTATAATTAATTCATTAAATGCAAAAACATTGATCTCAATCCACAGGCAGCCATTAGCTAGCTATAATGATTGTATTTCACTATTTACTGAAAATTATATAAATGTCAAATGTCAAGACCACTATTGGAAATTTGGTCTACCGGAGGAGTTAAAGTCTACTGTAGATCTTGCAGTTAACGGATACAAAAGCAATGATGTCCCGTTGTCTGCACAAGCGATATTTGGTCCTGTTACTGCCAACATATACCAGTACACAAAAAATGATTTTCAACTTGGACTGAATAATAATGCGAGAAAATTTATCCAGTTTACAGGGTCAACCCATAGACATTTTAATTAGTGTACAGGACAGTAATTACCTAGTAATAATATGGCAGGTGTGAAGAAATTCTAAACATCGGCTCAATAAGTAACTAGGGTGCCAAAGATAAATTAACTGAAATTAGAACTAAAAAAAAGGATATTTAACAGTCGTGAGGTTTCCTTTTTAGATGGGGACCAGGGAATAGTCCTCAATTATAAAGTCTGGTGCCAACATCCCTGCCAGACACGATATCAACCGAATAGGTAAGCACGAAAGCACCTGGACAAGATACTAGAATACAAGAGATCTTCCTCGCATATTTGACCATGAATTTGCTTTGAGGGTTGATTTTTTTGATGAAATCTCTGTGCGCCTACACCGAACCCAAGTATCTGAACCCAGCGACTTGATGAAGCCAAGCCGAGTGTCAACACTCTAATTATGAGGTGTTCGAATTTGCTGTGTATATATTGATATTAATTCTTCAACGGTTGTAGCATCCTCTGGATTCTTATCATCCCTTATTTAATCGGTAAATTTAGGAAATCGAAGAGCCAATCCATAGTTCTGTCTAATGCAATTCGCGCCTGCCTTATGCGATGGACTCGGTGTTATCTCAGAAGCGATGACTTCGATTACTATTTTTGGTTCAAACCACACATCCATTTCCATTCTAGTATCAACCCTTGGATGTTTATGTTTGATTACTTGTTTCTCTAAATGCTATAGAAATCCTCTAATCTCTTGTCTGTAAAACCAGTTCCAACCTTACAGACACTTCTAAACATATCGATGTGATGGAAGAAATTCTGAAGTTTGAGGATTAACTGCTTCTTTTACTCTTAGAGAGTCGTTTATTTCATTAACAATATCATGATAATGAGTAATTTTCTTGAAAATAACTCTGCATTATATTTCTCTTTTCCTTTAAGTATCTAAACCCTTTCACCTAGCTTGTAGCACAATAGA
>QHBN01000007.1 GCA_003176995.1 Candidatus Nitrosopolaris wilkensis | reverse complement strand
CTTGCATACAACATTGCTGTATGAATTGCTTGTGGAAAAATAGACAATGATGTCGGAATAAGCCGTTGCCATTCGTTACTTGTAAAAAGAAGAATATAATATGCTGCACCATTAGCTATCCAAAAAATAATATAAAAGAAGTGCCAGTGTCTTCCCATTCCAAGATTTTTGTGTCCTGGTAATGCAATCCATGAGGAAAATGATTCTTCTTCCTCTAGTGAAATCCATACTCTTTTCTTTATATCAGGCGGAAATACTTTTTTGGTAAATTTTATCCATTCTGTTCCAGGTGTTGCATGGTCATGCCAGTAGAATTTTGGAAGAGCACTAAGAATTTCGATGCCGCTTCGAATTAACAACGTAATGAATATTAGATTGATAAAATGTGCAAATCGAATCCAGATTGGGAAGTCTAAATATACCACCTAAGAAATCTCCTCGTGTAATAAGAATCGCCGAATATTATTTAACGATTTATGTGACTATTACAAGGTAGAGCTTGCGTTGCAAACATTTGCAATCTGAAGATCTTAGTACTCAACTATCGTATAAGAATGTTATAAGGAAGGAGATCTTTTATTTTGTATCGATATACATGAGTGACCTGACTATTTTTAAAAATCGAACAAACATTGCTACGCTGCTTTTGTTCACAATAGCTCTAGCTATAGTAGCTTCACCAATCCTCTATTCTAAAATCGCATATGCAGCTGGTACATTTCCACCTCCAATATTTTACAATCTACGCACTATACCTTCATACGCAATTACAATTCCATTTAGTTCATTTGGCAAAGCTCCTTTTGAACCTGCAGATGTATCAATACCATTGGGAATGACAGTCATATGGTTCAATGATAATAACGGATTATATTCAGTAAATACAGTATCAAACAGCACATACTCGCCTCCACAAGCAATCAAGGCGACCATAATTGGAAACGGAGGATCATTTACACACACATTTTCTAAAGCAGGTGTATATGACTATTATGATAGCTTCGATCCTTCCATACTTGGTCGAGTTACTGTAGTAAATAGTATGGAATCAGGTAAAAATATGAATATGCAGATAGGAGGAAAACTACCTTTTAATCCAAATGAGCTAAGGAGAATGGTATTATCCTTTGTGCCGACTACTATCAGCCTCACACCAAAATTTGTTATGACCTATGAGGTAACACTCCTAAATTCAACTGGAAAGACAATTTTCAGTCATAGATATGATGATGCAGATGGGATACTGGATATGGAGCTTGTTCCACACAAATCAAAGAATGTAACAGACTTCATCACATGGGGACCTGATTTCAGAAGTCAAGAATCTTTAAGAACTACAGGAACATTCCACATAAAAGGACCAGTACTCGTAGACAATTCACCATACTACATAAGAGTATCCATAATTGACCAAGGTAACAAGATAATTTCGAATCCAGTTATAGACACATTTGCGTTCCTTTCACAACAAACAAGTGCTAAACACGCTACAAATGCAACGTCCACATCAGCACCGCCAACTAATTCTACGAAGACGGATTCTGCCACCTTAAAATAATACAATGGCTGCAGCCAGACAACGAACTAGTTTGACTCAAGGAAATAGCACCTAACAAAAGCCCTCAACTCAAATAGGCAATAATCCAAATTTTTCGACATAAAAAGTAGCAAATAGTGAATGATAGCTGGAGTTATCACTAAAAAGAACACTTCGCACCATTTGCTAAATAAATACTCACCTTTTATTTCATCATTTAATTTTCAAACCATAAACTACTTGTGTTGGTACTCCGTAACTCCTGATTGAACGTAAATATGATTCATCCGTGCTATGGGAGGAGACCGCGGTGAGGATAGAAAATGCGATTAGTCAAGAGCGTTACAGCAACAACAAAAGACCAACTACTACAGTTACTTTTCGTTTGGATGCAAATACCGTAAAAAAGTTGCAAACCGAAGCTAAAGACAATGACATCAGTTTAAACACTTTGGTCAATCAAATCATGAAGCGATTTGTGGAATGGGATGCGTTTGAGTCTAAAGTTGGAATGGTCTTAGTTGCAAAACCTGTCGTAGCAGAGCTTTTTGCAAAAATGACGAAAGACCAAGTGATAGATCTGGCCACTCGAATTGGTAAAAGTGCAATTCGTGACATATCTTTGTTCATGAAAGGTGAATTGTCTGTTACTTCCTTTTTATCTTGGCTGGAAGCCCGTATGCGAACTTGTTCGCAGGTCAATTATCAACAAGAAAACGGTGTTAAGAAATACATTTTTAGGCATGAGCTAGGTGAGAACTGGTCGCTATATCACAAGACGATAGCAGATTTAATTTTTGCGGAGAGTCTGAGTCGAGCAATTGATATTGAGATGTCAAACACGATGCTCATATTTACAATTCATGATTTATGAATACGGGAGCAGATTGAATTCCATTGAATTCCATTAAGTACACTCTTACAACCTGTTGTTAAGCTAAACGAATTACATTATGTAGGAAAGATAAGCGTGACATTGAATGCTAATGAATGCAATATTGCGCAACGGTTTTTAATATCGGTCACCATAGCCTGATTGTAATGACACAAAGCCGACATCAACAACAAAATTTGTGGGACAAAACTACCTCTTCGATATTAACAAAAGGAACATCGACTCTTAGCCAACAAATACACTCCTTGTTATTGTTCAGGTTTTTGGTATGCATCTTGTTTTAATCTTCCATGTAAGAGTCCGGTAATGTGCCCAATCTGTAATAATAAGTCTAGATATGACACCACTTTCAAATCATGATCTACAAATAGTTATGATATGGGACGCGGGGTTACACTTGATTCTTGATATCCTAATAACACGAACAAAACGAAAGGATCAACCACTAGAAACCTCTGAAGGTAGCGTTACCATACCTTATTCGATTCAACAATCAAACCGGTACCGTATTAAGACTCAGGTTCACAATCTAGATAAACATTTGATTGTTTACACTGGTTAGAGTAGTAAAGTAGAGTCGATTCTGATCATCGGTTAATTGATTTTTATAGCCAAAAATCCTTTTTTTGACGGCAAAAATATTCGAGTACATACTATATATTTAGCTATTACAAACAATTTCATAAAGAAATTATGGGATTTTATGACTAAACCAGAATTATCAGGTCTTATTAACAAATCTGTCCATACAAGTGATGGCGTATACATCGGCAATGTTCATCATGTGAGCGATAGTCTTGTGCTCATAAAAAGAGAAGTCGTGGCAAGGTATTACAATATACCTAAAAATAAATTTGAACGCTGGGATGGTCATGCATTATGGCTTAACATAACAGAGGATGAAGCAAAAAAAGATCACCTGATTAAGGATCACAGTACAAATGATACAATAACAACCAAGTCATTTCGCATGGATGTAGATGTTGTAAAGAAATTGCGCCTTCAGGCCGAGCATGAGGGGATGACCTTAAATTCTTCGGTCAAACACACTCTATTGAGATTTGTACAATGGGATATGTTTGAACCCTACTCTGGCCTAGTGCCTCTCGCAAAACCTGTAGTAGCTGAACTATTCGGAAAAAGGGATAGAGCAGAGATAATAGAGATGGCTACTCGTGTAGGTAAGGATGCAGTGCTAGATGCGGCATTCACTATTAAGGGAAAGATAGACTTGAACTCTTTTTTATCGTTTTTAGAGTCGGAGATGAATCACTACGCTACACATATTCGTCACAATATAGAGAGTGAAACTCACACTTATACTCTAAAACATGAGTTAGGCGAGAATTGGTCGGTATATTTTAAGACAGTATTGGATCTAATTTTTAAAGAAGTTCTGAAAAAACATGTCGACACCAGCATATCAAAGAGTGCCTTGGCATTCAGATTTGAAGGCTTGTAGATACATAGAATTATCTATCTAGCAGAGCAGTATACTATAATTATTTCTAAATTTACGGATTTTTATCTTAATGTTTACCTTACTGCATGTCTGCAAGTAATGCGTTGGAATAGCACTAGATATCTATGCAACTTGTGAGAAGGCAATCTAATTGACTTAGGCAAAGAACGTCTTAACAAATCCCCTAATTTAAATAGGCAACGTTCTCAAATTTTTCGGCGTAAAAAACTAGCAAATAGACATATGGGGAGTTATGAGCAACTTGGACAAAGATTGGGAGAGGATTACGTATAGATGAATGTCTTTATTACCGAAGGCGCCTTTAAGCATCATGGCAAAGATATGCGGTCTAATGATAAGAGGAAGAAAATGACATATACGCTTGTAGATATATATCACAGTATTTGTCTTGATAAGACGGGCATACGCCGTCACAACTGGAGGCATGCAAAAGACTTTTGAAGTATTCTAGAGATGAAAGCGACAAGAAAGCCATAGGAAAAGAGATTGCAGAATTAAAGATGGTACTAGATTTGATTTGATTCCTTAATTTTCAATATATATTTCGTTAAATTAATTACAATAAATTTTTTATCCTTTGGTCCGACAGATAGGTGTATTAAAATCATGACCCATTCACCCCCAATGATCTCGTCTTCATCCTTTGTAACCAATCGTGTATATGTTACTGCCTTATAACCTATAAAAGATAATGTGTCAGTTAGCTTGTAGCACAATAGAT
>QHBN01000006.1 GCA_003176995.1 Candidatus Nitrosopolaris wilkensis | reverse complement strand
CCACTGGGGATGACAAGCAGAACCTATCTGATATTTTTGTCTTCGGAAGCGGAATATTTGCAGCGTTTCTTTTTGCTTTGTCTTTGTTCGCCTACAGAAATCTAATGACAAAGAGGCTCCTTCTCGTATCAGCTGCGTTTGGAATATTTGCCATACACGCGATAGTTTCAAAACTCGATCTTTTTACGCCTCTACATATTGAGTCATCGGTCTTGGAGCTGATATTAGCAATTATGAATTTTGTGGCTCTTGCATTCATCTTCTTGGCAATAGTCAAGCGTGCGAAGATAAAGACGAAAACACCAACTCCGCGATCACACTCCTAGAAAATAGTGTTTCGATACATACTCCAAATACACTTTCTCCGATCAGGTTAATAGTAACGACTATTTCGTTAGTCATTTTAATACGCATAAGACACATTTAGCCAGTTGTACCTGAAACATAATAAGTAACATTTGTTTCTAGTCCGTCACTGACTTATAATGGAGAGTAGTGAATGGAGATTTCAATCATTATTGGTATTTATTGTTGCACTCGTAACCCTCATTTTGACCGGATCTTTCTTACCGGCGATAGGATATAGTATTCAGTTGTCACCTACGCCATCTGGTAACAGTAGTCCTAGTAGCAAAGTAGTAATGCTAACTTTTGGTGATACACTCAAGAGTCAATTCACAAATGCCAAGCCAATACTAGATAAGTACGGATTTAAGGGTAGCTTCTTTATAACATGTCTGTGGGTAGGCTCAGATAAGGCGAGAATGACATGGCAGGATATATTAGCATTGCAAATGGATGGACAGGATATAGAATCCAAGACAATGACTCATAGAAGGATGACCAACCTGTCTCCTAACGATTTGAATTATGAAGTAGCTGGGTCAAAGAAATGTCTAGCAGATCATGGAATTAATGCCACAATTTTCGCCACGACTCATGGCAATGAATGGAATAATGCTACTGTTATAAATGCAATTGCAAAATATTACAACTTTGCTGTCAATGGATTTGCTCCTTTGATGTTTTTGCACTGCGACGGGTACAAACAGTCAAGTCAGCACGCTTGTAGGACTTATTTTGATAATGGTACTCTAACTTTTGCAAACAGGTATTCTATTAGAGAGTGGAGTCATAATAACATCGATAAAGCTTATTCATATAACGATACCAAAATATTTCAGAGATTTGTTCAAGAAGTCAATAGTCAGAACCGGTTCAATAAAGAAAACGGGACGATAACTGCTGTTCCTGTGATAGGTTATCATGATATAGTTAACAATAAAACACGTGATAGTACTGATGTGAACTTGTTCGTTCAAGAAATGAAATATCTACATGATAACGGATTTAGCGTATTGACGCTAAACCAGCTTGGGTATGATACAAATCGTAATGTAATTTATATAAATAATATCCCCTCATTTTAAGGCAGCAAGCCATATATAATTATGAGCGTGAGTTAAAAAGGTAGTGCGTTTCATTCAATAATCAGCCATTGGAGCTTCTCTCGGACGCTCAGGACCTCTTTTTAGCTAGCATGAGCCTTTTAGGAATGTGAATTAATTTGGCATTCACCTTTTGCAATTTTTTGTTAAACTCAATTTTATTTCTTCCTATATAAGCTGGCGCCTATTTTGTAGTGAGAAGATATCAGATTGTAGAGAATCCGAGCCCCATGCAACACTGCTCAAAGGGAGGATACATGTGAAAGAAGAAAGAGAATGAAATCAACAATTTTGATTTCTATTGCAATGATTAGAGTTGGTATACTTTATCTACCACTCCAACTAACTCCCTGTCGAGTTCCTACTGATAATCAAAGGAAAAAAATTGTTTACACATTCTACTTGAATTCCCACATCTTATAGCTATAGTTGCCAGAGTTATCTACTTGCCACTGACTAAATCCAATAGCCTCGTTAAGAAATGCTAATCTTCCAGTTGAGTTTGTGCTGTATAGCTGCGCAGTAGGATACATTATCTTCCCTCCTACTCCAGCAAAACCTCGTCCATATCCCGTTGCTAGAGCGATTTCTTTATTATCTATTGTCTTTATAATACCTTGACCTATACCCTTGATTACACCATTTAGTCTATGTGTATTAACAAAAGTCCATAGTTCTCTAACGTCTAGTCCATTAGTGAACTTTCCACTACCAGAGTATGAAACCTGAATCTTGGCTCCATCGGTTTTTCCGGAGTTTATCACTTTTTGAGCTACGATTTTGCCATGTGCTTCATAAATTAATTGGCCTGTTACAGTATTTTGATTGGATGCCACCGCAGAAGTATGATTATCGCTCGTGATTATAGTAGTGTTTTGCGAAGTTGCTGATGCCACATTATCAGCTTGCTGAATCAAGCACATACTGGTGATCATTATCGTGAGGGATAACGCTGCCGTAAAAGCGATTGAAAAACCGGCTCTGGATAATATTGTATTTGTTCTTTTCATTGTCCCATTTACATTTCTTATTCAGGATATAAGATTTTTTTATCCGGCATCATTAATCGCACCTCTATTACATAACTTGTAGGATGAGAATAAGGCGCTACAATGGACAAAAAAGATATTCTTGGGTGCGTAGTTGATGGATTTGTAGACACATAACGTTAAAGTGCATATGATTATTGGACTCTTGCGATTTCCGCCATAAAATAAATCGGATGAGTTCATTATTTTTATTACTATGCTTTGCCATTAATGTTAGAGCATTGCCATATAGAGGCAATTCTTTTTGCTCAAGTCAGTTAAAATCGAATATGCCCAGGTATCCCGCGGCTTTGTCAGGCTATACAGTGTAGGGGTTGTCAGCCGAGACAGCTATTGGAGCTGCGACGATGTCAGCTGCAGAGTATTCATATGCGGCCACTATCGTAGTGATCATTATTACTCATTCCCATCAGAAAGTAGGACAAAACACTGTATCATGTGTGTGAACCTAAGCCGCTAAGCTTAGATTCATAAGTTAGAGACACACCTTTATCCAAAGATATTCGCCCCTGTCAGCTAGTGGGACTAGACTAAATGCTGCATGTCAATTTTCTATACGTGTAGATGCTAACTTCAGTATTCGCTCAAGCCACTACTGGGGAGGCATTAGCGGTATTATCGAGTGTGGTCCTTGTCCTGTCGGTGCATTTTTTGGCGTTGGTGCCGCAGGTGTCGACGGTGTTGATGGTGATTGTGCGTTTGTGGACAATCCTACTACCTGTACTCCTGTGACATTATGAACCAAGTGCTTCATCAGATTGGGTGTTGACGCTATTCCTGGAGGATAGCATAGAAGTTGCGCCTCGATCTGGTTTAGTCCCTGCAGGATTCGACTTGTGCTGATTGCTGTCCACTTTGTATAGTCTAATATCCCTTTCGGACCCTGGGGTGATGCCCTGAGATATCCATGTTGGTTTATCTGTACTGCTACATTGCAATTTGTATGAGTTGCGTTTGAAGGGGCAGACGTCCCGCGACTGCAATTAGACTTCCTGTTGGAACAGCCGGATTTTTGTCTGGATACTTTATTGATAACAGGCTGGCTGATCCGCTCCCTATGGCTCCTACCACTAGGAAGACTAACACTAGTACTGCGGCTGTTCCAACGGTGGTTTTTGCATTCATATATACTCTCAGCTCTTTCTTTCGCGGCGATATATTAGTTACCACTCACTCACAGAGTGTCAAATAACCCGGGCTCATCAGGGTTTGAAGACCGAGACATACGATCAAGAAGCCTACAAGTTAGTAATTATCGTTTCAGAACGATAATGACAAAAATAGAAGAGGCAGAATAAATTCTTCTACAAATATCTTATTAAGATAAATGCGATATTTTTGTTTGCCAATGTTTAGTATGATCTTGGTCTATTATAAGTATAGTATGATCAAGTTTCTAGAAGGGTTTCAAAATAGAACTATTTTTGTAATTGTCTGCGCAATATTGTTAATGATTGGATCTTGTTCAGTGTTATTGCAAAACGTAAGCGCAGATCAAAGCCCTCAAACTCGTTCCAAGTTAGGATATAATGACGGTTTTAAGAATGCAGGGTGTGATTTCAAACAGTGTCACGGTCATGGCTATGATAGAACCGTTCCGACTGGTCATACAAATCCATACAACAATGGATATTCTAAGGGATATCAGGATGGGTGGAATAAAGCGAGCGGAGGTGCTGGAGGAAAAAGTCAGCAATCAACACACAATGGAACGAGCAACGTAAATACTACTACCGCTAAAAGTCAGGAAGTTCCAAATAATAATGATGTCTGTGACCCAGCACATCAATTCTGTGCTATGACAACGGCTATCGGCTAGGCTACAGCTTACTGGTTCACGGTTTCTTCTTCGGGACCAACATGGTTCTGTGTTGTATCATATGTACCTCAACTAGAAAACTAGCCTTCTTAAAATTTTATAGGATTGTACGTTGAGGTAAACGAGCGTAGAAATATTTCCTAAAAAAAACGTGAATGAAATTGAGGAGGAATATTAATAACTTGACCAACCAATCTGTACTACAGTATTACAGGCGCAAACGACACAACACGCGCTCTCACACGGTTTGATTGTTGTGGTTAAGTCAAAACCACCTTATGCCCTTTTTTTTATCCAACTTTACGTTCTCTAAAAAAAGTAACAACAACAGTACAATGACTATATTTAGTGTTTTGTGAATATAATAAATCTAGTCTTGATTTGACATTCACATTAAAATATAATAACTACGAGACAACGATTCGAAGCAAGTGGGAGATTCAATTACTGTAGTACTAGTTTCGGCATTATTCATCTTAATTACGTCGTATATAGTCTCGACCGCGTTCTACAACGTGTTAAACTTTGAAGTCCAAGCCAAAAAACACTCAAGAACAGCAAATAATAATATCGTTTCTTCTAATAAAAAAGAAAATGTCCAGACTGGTGCATCTCCTTCGAATATTACAATAGGAGGAGAAAACTCATTTGTTGCGACAAATACGACGCAGGGTAGCAGTATTAGTCACAGTATAAGCAATCTCAAAAGTGCTGAAAAACTTGCTAATCAAGAGAAACATTTTGCCCAATCCAAATTGAGACAGGTGTTAGCAGAGACAATACCCCATCAGTATATAGTAGTCCTCAAAAATGGAGTAACAGAAAGTGCACAATCGATAGCGCAGCAGGCAATAAGTGGGGGGGGAATTGTTCCGTTTGTATATAACAACGCTATCAAAGGATTTGCAATTAAAATTGCAAACAAACTAGTTCTGAATTCGATTTTATCAAATCCCTCAGTAGATTTTGTAGAACCGGACATCAAGGTACAAGCTTTCTCTCAGGTAGCATCCACTGGATATTCCAGGGTGGGCGGACCTTTAAGCATTATAAATGGTTCTCATCCACGCGTTGTAAATGCAGGAATCGCAATAATAGATACCGGTATTGATTTTACCCACCCAGAACTGAATGTCTATAAACAAGTAAGCTTTGTTCCCGGGACGTCAGCAGCCAATGATGATAACGGACATGGAACTGCCGTAGCAGGCATTGTCGCGGCCGAGGATAACTCTGTGGGCGTCGTCGGTATAGCTCCTGGTGCGAGATTATGGGCGATAAAAGTGCTTGATAGGAGTGGTAGCGGTAGTATGTCTAGTATTATAGAAGGAATAGACTATGTGACTCAAAATGCTGGACAAATAGATGCGGCTAACCTTAGTTTCGGTTGCAAGTGTACTTCTTTTGCTCTTGACACAGCTATTAACAATTCTGTCGCTGCTGGTGTGACATTTGTGGTTGCAGCAGGAAATGCAGGAGAGGATGCGTCATTATGGTCTCCTGCTAGCAACCCAAACGTTATCTCTGTAGCTGCTATGGCTGATAGCGATGGCAAGTGTGGTGGACTGGGACCTCAGACTCCATACGGCCCAGACGATTCATTAGCTAGCTTTAGCAACTATGGAAGTAAGGTAACGATAGCCGCTCCGGGCGTGAATATACATACTACGTATCTTGGCAGCTCTTACGCCACATTAAGCGGGACGAGTGTGGCCGCGCCGTTCGTGACTGGCGCTGCTGCGCTTTACCATTCTTTACATCCGACTGCATCCCCAGCACAAGTACGTGATGCACTTGTATCTCTAGGAAGCACTGCTACAACCGCCTGTAATGGAGGTGGTCCTGGCTATTTCAACAATCCCCATGGTAATGAACCTTTACTGTACATCGGGAGCTTCGCACACGGCTAGCGGAAATAAGTCCTTAATTAGTCGCGGTACTAAGACAGGGACTACGGAATCCGTTTATTTTAGAGATCCAGGAAATGATACAGTGGTGGTGGATTTAATATGACGCGAACTTTTCTTCAAATAAGATCAATGGTTAACCAAAAGGCGTTATGTATCGTACCGGTTCTTTTGTTGTCTGTTACTCTCATATTCGAACCTCAACTGCATGTAATATATGCAGGAAATAATAATATATCTTCGGGAAATCAAATAAACCCAATTGCTAGTCGTAATAACACCGGTACCAACAATTCCACATTGCAAATATCTACAGATAAAATGACCTATGTTCCAGGAGAAACAGTCATTGTCACCATAAAAAACAACTTGAGGTTTCCATTAGCATTTGCTGATTCACTTCTAGGTTTGAATATTGAGAATGTCAAGACTGGACAAAAGGCAGGATTACTTGCAGCACAGGTGATATCTGAACTAAAACCAATGGAATCAAAAACATTTCAGTGGGACCAAAAGGACACTAATGCAAATCAAGTTGAGCCTGGAATTTATAAAGCTCAAACGTCATCTGTAAGAAACAATACTAGTAACAACACGCAATTATCTACTGCAACTACCGCTTTTACTATCAAGGCGTAGATAATAATAAATATAAGAATCTATTCTGGACGTACCTGAAAATTCCATGGGTTATTCTTTAGCTTTCAACATACATGATATTTTTCTTAAGTGTCAATATGGGAAGAAGAAAGAGGAGGAATTAGATTGTACCTGCGAAAAGCGCTCCAATCGATGTGGCTGTTAAATTTTCATCTATAATCATAGAAACGTGACTCAAAAGTCATCCAGGTAAATTATCTATTCAACACCTTAAAACTTCGTTAATCGATGCAACCTGGACGACCTGAGAATCTACCTACGAACATCGTAGAAAATGATCGGTTTCAACAATTTAGTATAAGCATATTCTTGGAAAAATTACGCTTGTAGTCCGTTCGTTCTAGGATTGATGACAATCGAAGGCCCCAAATTCCTAAGATAAGAACATCAAACCATTATTTACATAGCTGCTAGCGATCCTTCGGATTCAGTGACCATAAGCCTTAAAACGAACTATCTGGCCGGTTACAATATTCCACATCAGTTCCACAAGACAAGAACAGTCATTAACAATATCACCACAAACAATATAGCTAACATTAAACAATCAATGATAATTGATGTTTGACTGATGATAAAAATAGTACCATATTCCCGATAACGCCTCAATAACACAAGGGTATGTTACATGTGGTAATCCTGGGTGTCAACAATTGCATAACTCATATCTTTGTGACTATGGGAAGAAAATTAAGGATGACTAAGAACGCTAAATATTGGATAGAGAAACTCCATCTTTCTGAATTACATGACGAGGGAGGATATTTCAAGGAGAGTTCTAGGTCTGACAAGATAATTCAATTAGAACTGAATGTCGATCGTTCACTTTCATCTGCAATATACTACTTGCTAGATGGAAAACAAGGACAATTTTCTGCATTTCACAAACTAGGATGTGATGAAATGTGGCATTTTTACGATGGTAGCTCGCTTACCTTGTATATAATAAATGACAATGCTGACTTATCGGCGCTCAAATTAGGAAGGAACTTGGAAAATGGTGAATGTCTTCAGATATTAGTAAAAGCCCGCTCTTGGTTTGGTGCGGCTGTCAATGACCAATCTTCTCATACACTAGTAGGATGCACCTGTTCGCCGGCTTTTGATTATCGGGACTTTGAACTTGCGAAAAGAAAAGAACTGGATGAGATGTACCCTCAACACAAATCGATTATTGAAAAGCTCACCAGAAGCTAAATTTGGGTAAATAATTAAGAGCGTCGATCACCAATTACAAAGCAAGCGTTTCCCACTAGATTTTTTCGTTATATCTATAATCCAGCTAATGAATAAATTGAAGAGCTAAAATATATTCAAGAGAACAAACCAACGTAACGTCCTTAAGACGAAAGTGTCCGAGACACCATTGCCCGATTTTCAAGAGATATAGTTTAGACCTTGAAGCAATTTTCCTTTAGATAAATTGTTATGTGGTTTTATTCGTAGAATGCAGTCGCAACCAGGACATCTCATACCTCCGCATTTCAAAAATATCTCGCATTCTACACAGCGCTTAAAACCTTGATTGTAATAACATGCTGAATCTTTCGTATTGCGAGCTTTGTAGAACACGCAGATGTCTGTACAGAACTTTCTCAACCTTTGTCTGTTCCGCCGACCTTTTCCTTTTTCTTATTTGCCGCGGAGGACTTTGATTTTGAACTACCTTTTTCTAATAACTTCAATATTCTTGGCGTAAGTAACCATCTTAATTCACCACTTATATTTGGAGTCAACGAAATTACTCTTATCTTAGCCAATCCAGCTTTCTTCAGACTTATTCGGCCAAGTTGGTTTACTCTATTTTTTTGAAATATTATATCATACATCATATTACTGAGATATGGCTCATGTCCAATTATCAGTACATTTGAATCTCTTGTATATTGATTTAATCTGTTATATATCTTTGATCGATTGCCTTCGGGAACCAAATCGTTCCAAACTGATATTCTGTTTTCGATAGCTAAAACTTTGGCAACTATCTTTGCAGTCTGTACTGCACGTTTAAGAGGACTCGTTACAATAGCGCTAAATCTCAGATTTAGGGCTTTAACAGATCTAGCTATAATTGCAATCTCTTCTCTGCCAACTATTGTGAGCGGTACGTCACCAGTATTCCCACCAGCAGCAACAGCCATTCTCTTGCCTGAGTCGCCATGTCTTAATAGATATAAATCCAAATCAAACAGCACCTGCTTTTATTTGTCTAGCTCGTTACTTCTTGTTTTTCTT
Source organism: Candidatus Nitrosopolaris wilkensis (assembly GCA_003176995.1). Lineage (GTDB taxonomy): Archaea > Thermoproteota > Nitrososphaeria > Nitrososphaerales > Nitrososphaeraceae > Nitrosopolaris > Nitrosopolaris wilkesensis. The sequence continues at coordinate 3,896 of QHBN01000006.1, read as the reverse complement.
GCCCTTTTTCTTGCCCTTTTTCTTTGACTTTATATTTGCAAAGGCATTGTCGACAGCATTTCCAATTTTTGTTACATGTGTCTGTAACTGCGCTATTTGGGATTGTATTTGCTTGATTGATTCTCTACTTTCTGCCTCATCAGGATGAGCCTGGCTGATCTGTTTAATGTCCTTGTTAATACCCTTTAGTTGGAGTTCTATTCTAGCATTTTGTTCAACTATTTCCTTAATTTCCTGTGGTAATTTTTTTATTAATGTTAATTCATTTCTTGGGAGTTTAGATTCTGTCTGCTCTTGTGGTGGTGGTAAGTTCTGCTGTTCATCGTTGGGTTCGGTTGGCAGCGCAATCCCCGATGTAGTTTTTGACATGAACAAAATATATAAAACACCACTATAAAATAGTTATAGTCTATATAGACTATAGCGCCTAGACTTAAGTACTACGACAATTTGTCTCGTTGGAACAAAAGTTTATCGGGGATAAACTAACCCTAATACATCGGTCTGATAGAGTAATTACCGTGATCCATCAGAACGCAAGTTTCCCACAATTACCGAGTTTCTTAGAAGAATAAGGCTCTTCATCTGAACCAGCATAGTAGGTGAAGAAATACGGTTCAGGAAGTGTATGAATATTTAATGAAAAAATAACAACTCGATATTTAATAGACTACCGGAGGCTATGGGACTATAAGCACGAATTGACAGATACTACAAGTCATTACAGTCAGGACATTCTTCGATAAAGGACTTCCCTCGTTATCCACTATTCTGAAGATTAAGCCAGTAATTTTACACGCTACGCAGACGAGCATAGTTTACCTGCGTGTTCTACAATGTAAGTACGAGTAGATATTAGTTATGTCATGGATGTACTTAGATCATCGTTCACTATATTGATATCATATAACGTAACATGGTACAACAATACCAGAGTATCCGCTTTATACATTAATTATGTTCAGTAGCTCCTCCACCATTTGCTCCTCTCTATCTATGAAAGGTCTAAAAGTAGCCCGACGAATCAACGCCCCTTCTAATTAACCTAGAAGCTTCCCGAGTGAACTCATCTGAGAAATTGACACATGTAGGGATTGCTAACCACGCCAGTGCGCCACATTCCAGCCGGTGTAATATCTTACCTTGCAACAAGTGGGCCAAACTCCTGCTCAGATTCAACAGGCCGAGCAGCAGTTCGGATTTCAGGGACGCTTAACGATTTCCTAACCAGCCATTTAACGTATTCCATGCTTCAGAGTATCCCAATTTGTACTGGGTACAATCGGTGTGGCAGGAGTCGCTATATGATCTATGGTGTAAGAAGTCGAATTTCGCTGTATTGTATCCGTCGTCGTATGGTCCGGTTGCGAATGCGCGTGGCATTACCACCGTTAATGGCGCTAAGACTAACATCAGTACTGATACTAACAAAAATAATGCCGTTTTCATTTGGGACAAAGCCACTCTCCATCTGCGCCACCGACTGCACCGCCTTGAACATGACCACTGTTGCTACTGCTTCTGTATTTCATATTTTGCTAGGGTCAAACCAATTATTTATGAGAAACCAAACTTAATACTAAAGTTTAAATCAATTTCTATTAAATGATACTATCTCGTTGTTTTATCGATTCTAAATATCTGTATGTACAAGTATCCATTGTACTAGATAGCATCTACACTTTCTGTGCAGTAAAGTATTTTTTTTTAGCCTATGGTAGATTCATTGCCATGCATTATTTTTTCGATAGATAGATAGATTAATTTTCAGTACGAATTGAAAGGCACATGTTTATTCAAACCTATAACGCTTCGTCATTTTTTATGCCACAAGCAGCATCAGTTCTATCGATAGATGTTTTTGTTTCACGGCTTCACCGTGGACTGCAATGGGACAGTTGTCGAGATGGGGGGGTCTTTGTCCAAGCTCTCATTATAGTAGGCGTTTGGCGGTCTTCAGACTTTAGATCGGTTAACCATTAGCGAAGGTGTTCTGAAAGTCCTGCCGAGACAGCGTCCGCAGACGAGGGATGTTCTATAGAATATGATGATTACAGTGACATTATACTAAGTTTTAGGACAAAAAATCCAATCAAATAATAAATGATAAAGTGTGAGTGTAAATGAAGGGTTAATGCTATGCAACATACCATCGAAAAGGTGGCCCTACACCTGTCTTCATTATTTGCGGGTAGTACCAATGTTTGCTATAAGAACGTTACAATTTAGATGGTGGACATAAATAATAAACTCTTGACTATCATATTGAAAGAAATAATAGCTCCCATAAATAGGGAGCATTTAAAGCCATGGTACTAAAGACAAACAGCCTGTACAAAAGCGGAAAAGCATTAATGGGAAGATATAAAAAAAATCCAATCCTGCTACCAAATAAAGATGTCTGGTGGGAATCAAAAGCAGTCTTTAACCCTGCGATCTTATACGATGGAAATAAGGTTCACATGCTTTATAGGGCAATTGGTGAGTATAAACAGTATATCTCAAGGTTTGGCTATGCATGTAGCACAGATGGATTTACTTTTGAAAGGAAAAATGAAATCGCTTTTGGACCGACAGAAGGATATGAAAAGTATGGATTAGAAGATCCTCGACTGATGACAATTGATAATCAAGTATATTTCTCATACGTAGTACTTTCTGATTATGTAGTGAAAGGACCAATAGGTTCAACTGCTTTAGCTACAACTAACGATTTTCATAATTGTACAAGACTAGGAATAATAACTAGCAAAGGTTCAGATAATAAGGATGTTGTTCTCTTTCCAGAAAAGATAAATCAAAAATATGTGCTTTTACACAGACCACGGAGCTGGGTTGGCCCAAAATTTGGTATTGATAAACCAAGTATTTGGATTGCTGAAGGCAACACACTATCAAATTTTGAAAAGAATACCATACTTATGAAACCCGAGCAAGACTGGGAAGAGCTAAAGATTGGATCAGGTCCGCCTCCAATAAAAACCAAGCATGGTTGGCTTTTGATTTATCATGGTGTGGATAAAGATTTGGTCTATAGAACTGGAGCTGCTCTTCTGGATCTGAACAATCCTGTTAAAGTAATAGCCAGAACAAAAGAGCCTGTCCTACAGCCTCAGGAACCATACGAAAGAATTGGCGATGTTAATAATGTGGTTTTTCCAACAGGCGCTTGTGTTATAGACGAGAAATTACACGTTTATTATGGAGGCGCAGATAAAGTATGTTGTCTTGCAGTCGTGGAATTAAATGCTTTATTACAGTATATATTGAATGGAGGATAATAGATCAAATACGTGATCCGATATCCATTAGGGATCTTTGCGTCGATCCCATGGCATATTTGACTGGTTCAACTATGTGGTATCTGCAGCACTTTTTGAATTAGAAGTGTGTACAACTAATGGTGACAATTGGACTTTGCAGTCATGATAAAAAGAATCTATACTGGTAGGCGTCTTATCACAATTCATAAGGTCTAATACTAGTCCAAGCCTTGTTCATATTGTATATGTACTATGCCAGCCTTTGAGTCATGAACTGCTTCTAATATGACATCATAGTTATTTAGTTAGCCAGGCTGTTCAGAGGCATTTTGTAGATGTGAAAAAATTAAAAAATGTTGGGTTACTTCGCTGCAGTAGAATTTTGCATACCGGTAGTCGGATCTAAGAAAAGCTTCCCAGCATGTCCGGTGGTGCTAAGATCAAACATGTTATTAATTAGCCCAGCTTTGACATCAAAAGATTGGTTTCCTATTCGTCCTAATTCCCAGTTGTCTTCAATAAAGCGCAGGATTGACGATAGATCTGTTATGCTATGATTTATAAAATTTACTTTTGCATATGGGGAAATTACAAGCATAGGTATACGCGGACCTAGTTTGTAGCTCAATTCTC
>QHBN01000005.1 GCA_003176995.1 Candidatus Nitrosopolaris wilkensis | reverse complement strand
CCTAAATTGGATTTGCACTCGCAGGCTTTCCTTTATCCTTCGAGAGGATAAAAGACGATCCAAGACTCTCCAAACTTCCATGTTTGGGTTTGTGTGACTCAGTAAGCGATAGAAAAGAGGATGCAATTCAAACTAATGACATCACAACAGGGAACGCACAAGAAAACGTGATTATATATTGAAACCGCTACTCAAATGCCATTTTTTGCAAATTACTATTTCATAGTACTCACATGTGAAATAACCTAACTCTCTGACAACCAGCATCACTTGTAATAAGACAAAAAGTTTTTAGAACAAGACCGCGCAAGCGGATATGGCTGATATATCGTTAGTAGAACTAGAAAGTTAGATGTAGAGTGCCGATAGTATCGATTGTCACGTGAACTCATAAAACAACACCCAAGATATATTGTACATGGTGGAATCGTGCTCCATTTAGTACGGAGCAATATTGTCATTGTGCGTTTCAGTGGTAAGCGTTATGGCCACAAGGACATAGCAAAATCGGAGAACAACAAAATAGCTCGATCTCTGTGTTTATATATTATTTCCTCTTCAACCTATTTCTTACTATTAGTCAATATGAACCGAACGCTTTTCCTCTCTCTTTCAACAAACGGGCAGAGATATTTCACCCCAATCAATTTTTGCCTAGGCTTCAGATATTATTTTTGCACTTTAACCAGACTGAAAAGGAACGCTCAAACTATAAAGCGATATTCCTGTCACACTCCATTATGGAACCATTTGGGAAACTTGTAATTCTTATGTGATGTGGCTTTGATACTACGTTTGAGGCTGTTTTTAGAATTGCTTTTCTTAGCTTGTGTCTCTGGGGATGAGCGAGAACCGTTTAGCCTTGACCGGTCCCTCAAAAACTTTTGCCACGGTCATCAGTTAGTCTTATTTTTGCTTTCATCACTGCTCACGGTTTTCTCGTCCAAGAGAGAATCCTGTAATCTAAAGTTGTCATGTTTAACTTACAGCGACTCATTAACTTGTCACCCTACGGATCGCGATAGTCTTTTTTGAGACGAGCTAATTTATGCAATCCTTATCTACGTAAGTTAGCCCGGGTGCGCTACGTAGCTCCAAACAATTGAGAATATTATGAGGGCAGTTGTAAAGAAGTGAGGGGTTGTGGGAAATAAGTGGCCCGAAAAGACAATGCGTCCTCAGAGTAGAGGGACCAAACGATATCTTCTCCGTGTTTGATTCAGAGTAGCTTACCGTAATATTCAGATTACATTGTCCATAAATAATGATATTTACTGGAACTGAATCCTTACAAATATTATCAGCAATTTCTGTTCCTAAAATATATTTTTACTTATAGTGACATTCTGAATAGTGCCATTTTTAAAAGAAGGACCAGCAGCCATTATATCCCATGTCCCACCAGTATTGTTAGCGATTCTAGATGCAGTAAAGTTGATAGAAAGGGTACGTACTTTGACACCGTTAGGACATGAATATGGTGGTGGACCAGGAACGTGCGTAGCAGTAGTAAGCTTGACGTTCATCAAACCTTCCGCTGGTTGAAACCCAAGTAGCAATGGGGCTATTGCAATTATTACCAAACTCCCAATGACTTTCATCAATGGAATCGGATTAACGCTCACTAAAGCGAGTATAACGACGACTATATATATCAATTCTGTTTGCCTTGGTTTCCATGATAGACTACGAAATCTGTACTACGATATTTCTCTGTCCTATAATCGTAGTCTTCTTATCTTAACAAGAAATCCAGCGTTGATGATATTCTTCTTACCGTAGGCTCCGCATCGTCTTGTCCCATTTGTATTCTTGCAATTTTAATCGTCCATTTTAGGAGATCATCTAAAACAGATTCTCGATTTATTTCCGCTGTTCCATCTTTAACAACAAACGATTGGTGGAGTTGATGTTACTCGTGGGTCTCGCAAGATGATTTTGGCTTCAATGTGTGTGCACCGGTAGCGGGCCTCAAGAGGGCTTCCATCTTTGCGGACGGTTGATATCTTTGCAGTAGCGTACCGGAAATAAGGAAACTTTGAATTTGTTCTTTACTCATTTCTTTCAATTTTCTCTCAAATAGATAGCTCAAGAATAGCTTAAAAACGTAAGTAGGAAACAGATACTGAAAGGATAACTTTCACAAGATGAAAACCTAAGAATGCGTTCTCAAATGCGATATTAAACAAGTCTTCCTTCAGTCAATTTGTGGCGAAAACAGATGCGACAGCTCTAAAACAGAACTGACTTTCTGTTTTACAAGAATGGGCCTTGGATGGATGGTGCCTATCGCAGAGATATGTGTAATTTTTGGCTTGGCTTACGCGTATGCCAAAAATAAAATATTTTAATTTCTTAGCGCGGCTATAATTTTAAATCCCTCCAAACCAACCTATACAGCGAAGTATTTGTCCAAACAGCCAGAAAGCGGCCGACACATATGGAAATAAACGTATGTACTTATCCATGTATTGATTTAGTTTTTCAAACAAGTACTGTTGCATATTTAAGATTTCAGTATTGAATGCATGGGCCACTCTCGTCTGGGAATAATGTGTATCTGGTTTTGCTAGAAATTCATTCATGAAATATAGATGATCCAGAAAACAAGTCCTGGCATGGGATCAGAAAATAAGCATAGGTATTTTAACGAACACAGAATAGACTGAAACAATATTGAAAATCGGCTTAATAGCAGATACCCATGACAATATCGAAAATATAGAAAAAGCCGTCGAAGTATTCAAGGAGAGCAAAACAGATTTGGTAATCCACGCGGGCGACTATGTTAGTCCTGAAGCAATTAGATATTTTCGCGGGGTAAAACTAGTAGGGGTTTTTGGAAATAATGATTTTGATAAATCCGGCATAAGAGACGCCTTTAGCGACATAGGTGGTCAAATTAAAGGTGATTTGTGTGAATTTGAAATTGATGACTTAATATTTGCAGTATACCATGGAACTCGACAAGAACGCAGAGATTTATTAGTTCAATCAGGAAAATATGATGTTATAGTGTGTGGGCATACTCATCGAACCCTAACCTCTAAGGTTGGTAGAACATTAGTTCTTAATCCGGGAACTGCAAAAGGTTGGTTCTTTGGATATAGGGCAACTGTAGGAATATTTGATACCCTAACAAAATCCATGTATTTTATCGATTTATAGACATCTTAGTGTGGAGTAACACTGCTGGTCAAATTCTTGTCAAACCAAGTATGGTATGATCACAGTTCAATATAGCCCAGATAAAATGAAAAATGCGGATATGATCGTTATACTGAGGATTTAATAGGCGATCTAAGTTATGACGCCAATGTCAAGATCAGAAGGTACATGCATACGAATGGTGCTCGGTCCCGTTTCCTTTCCAAAGCATAGATCCCATGATAAGACCTGAGCGGCAGCTTTCTACTTTAGCATCTGCTCTTTTTTTATTAGTCTATTGAGTGTATCTAATCCCAGTACTGTTGCATATTCCAGAGTTACTAAGATGAATTTTGTTAAAGTCATTAGCACTTGATTGGATAGTTAACTCGTAGCGAGAAGCATTTAGTATGAGACCAAATCCAACAATTTCTCTATTCATGCCTAAACCTACAAACATACCCTCCGGTCTTCGCAGCTTCACTGGCAAAGTTCTTCTTTTATTCAATCGTAAAAACCCATATCTGTCTATCCACATTCCAGAGTATGTTTGGCCTCTATATACGAACTTAGTATAACTCAATTCTTTGGCGATAAGTTTAGTTCTAGATTGTTCTTTGAAATAGCGTTGAAATTGATTTAATCTTCTCTTACTGCGGTCAATTCTAGATTTGGTGGTTTTGCTAGGGGACCTTCCAAATACTACAGTAGATGAGTCCAATCTTGCTTTGAAGTTGTTAAGTAGAGAATCTTTTCCTAGGCAAACAAGCATATCGGATCGAATTTCCTTCGCCATCCTGACTTTATACTCAATACCGGTGTTGAGGATGTAACCGTCTGTGTTAATTACACAAATGTCACAGGCAGTTCTAATTTTTGCGAGAATCCTTTTAACTGCTTTGATAATAAGGTCTTCAAATCCAACAGGACTGATATTTCCTACAAACTCATAGAAGTGAGTATTGACACCTCGTAGATCAGTGATCTGCTCTGTGACAACAGCAGCACCAATCGCATTTGGGTAACATGTAGAGCACCTCCAAATTGACACTATATATAAGCCGTTGGCTAGAGTGAAGCATGTCTAAGCCAATCTGCGAAGGCCCGGCTTACAGCATTATGGTTAATTCCCTCCGTTCACCAAAGACAAAAACTGAATATAGTCGATATCTTACTGCCTTTGCAGACTGGAAAGATGTCAAGTCACTTGACGACTTGTTAGTTAATGACAATGAAAAATTAGTCAAGTCAGACATAATGAAATATCTGTTATTTTTGAAGGATGAAAAGCAGCTAAGTTCTAGCACTCGATCGGGTGTGTTAAGTGCGATCAAACATTTCTATGAAATGAATGATATTACCTTACCTTGGCTGCAACTACAGAAATTCATAGGTGAACATGAAACCGTAACAGAAGATAGGGCATATATCTATGAAGAAATTCAAATATTGTTAGGAATTGCTGACATAAAATACAAGGCAATAATTTTGTTAATGTGTTCTTCTGCCATAAGGGTTGGCTTTATTCATTCTTTGAAAGTTGGGCATTTAAATAAAATACCAATCCATAATATTTACAAAATATCAGTCTACAAGAAAAGCAGACAGGAGTATTATACATTCTGTAGTCCTGAATGCTACAATGCAATCAACGCGTACTTATCACATCGTAAAGCCATAGGTGAAGGTATCACACCGGATTCACCCCTATTCAGGATTGACCAACAGACTGATATTGAATTAATAAAAGATGCACAGCCACTTACATACAGTGCAGTAAAATCTAGACTTCGATTATTGTTGTTGCGTAGTGGACTAGCAAAGCGTCATCCAATAAATGAAAACAACAAGAATGGTAGACGTAGGAACGAAGTTGCTTCGGCACATGGTTATAGGAAATTTGCAATAACACAAATGGGACGTGCCAAGATGGACGGAGAAATAAGGGAAATGCTAGCAGGTCATAAGAAATGGAATTATGTTTATTTGAAATATTCAGAAGAAGATTTGTTACAAGAATATCTCAAGGCAGTAAATCTGTTGACAATAAATGAAGAAAATCGTTTAAAAGTAAAGGTAAACGAACTTGAACAGAAAAATTTGGAGATAGCTCAACTAAAACAACAGATGGAGGAAATGCAGGAAGCAAAACGAGATGAAGAAAATGAAATAGACGAGCTAGCCAAGAAATTCGAGCGGATGGAAGCCTACTTCAATAATAAACTGGATAAGTAGAAATGATTAAAGCTTGCCTCATTGCGCGACGGTTAGGAGAAAAAACGTATGGAAAGATTATGTACACATTGCCCGCATTGTGCAGTAATCAGTAATAGGAGTACTACAGAGTATGAATAATGAATCAAATATATACACTGGAGTACTCTGAGAGTAGGTCATGACCAATAAGATAGGGCGACCACAAGGCGTCTCACCTGTGGTTGAAGAACGCAGGAAGAAGGTATTGGAGCTCAACCACACTTATCATTCGCTTGTAGAGATAGCCAAGATCATGGGGATACCATATTCTATTGTGGAAAAAGACCTGTACTACCTACAAAAAGACGTCACCAACAAGACCATTTCTGGGAAGAAACTGCATATCTATAGAGCCGAACAAAAAGCCTCACTACCAGAACCTGCTAAAAAAATAGAATGTCCTGCTTGTAATGGGATGGGAAAGTATGATGGTGAGGAATGTCTGGAGTGTGATCATGGTCAAAAGGATAGTTTTTATGGTAATATTGTAAAGGAGCCTAATTTAGTAACTAGGTGTTGTACTTACACACTTAGGT
>QHBN01000004.1 GCA_003176995.1 Candidatus Nitrosopolaris wilkensis | reverse complement strand
TATCTATTGTGCTACAAGCTAGACCAGAATATACAACATAAATATCTGTCGTAATGATTAGTAATATAGAGTGAAAGAATAGATGGATCTGGAAGCAAAGTGTCCAGAATGTGCACGTAGAGCAGATTTGGACGATGACATGAAAGAGGTAAATTGTAACCATTGCGGATTTCATGCTCTGTATGACGAATATATCGAAATAATGAAAGGGAGAGCGGCCGTTATGGGGGATGACTTTCAAACAAATTCCGATAGACGACCTTTTTAATTCCCCACACATACGAGATCAACATTACTATCAGATTCAGTTGTGCGATGAGCTGGTCTACCAGAAACCTCCCTTATCTGAGCATGTTAACTCAGCGCCACAATTCTCACATCGAAGATGGCACGCTTGGATACTGACCATCTTGAATCGACAACGAGGACATTCTACGTCCTTTGCTGAATCGCCCTCGTCGACTTTGGACAACGCTCTTACTCCGTATGGTCTCTTCTAATATCCCAAGCCAAAGGTTAATTAAATGCGTTCCGTTCTTTCTGATAGTAAGTTGGCTCACTTCAAGCTTGTCATTTCGGATGCAAGCGGAAAGAGTGTATCACAAGAACTCCGGGACAAGGCAGCCCAGCCGCTGTTGGGATCAAGGATTGGTGACACTCTAGATTCCTCGGTCATAGGTTTGACCCAGGGAAAGATCAGGATAACAGGGGGAAGCGACAAGTCAGGTACGCCGATGCGTCAAGACGTTCATGGAGGAGTAAAGAAATATGTATTACTTTCAAGGGGTGTAGGGATGCAAAATGCCGGTGAAGGCACTAGGATAAGAAAGCTGGTTAGAGGGAACACGGTCACTGAAGAAATCTATCAACTGAATTGCAGACTACTGGAAGGAAGTTTGCAAGAAAAGACTTCAAAGACGACGCCGGGTGAAGACGAATCATCTGCATCATCGCCTTCTGCCCAAGAAGAAACATTAGTAAAGAAAAAGAGTTAGGATAGCGGTCGTTAGTTTAGGTGAAGCGTGTTCTGTATCTGCAGGCCGTACCACTGCTGATGCCGATCAATGACAGGATTAATTTCCCGGGTAATTAACCTTATATCTCTCAACAAATTTAGGATCCACGTTGCACTGGAAGGACACACTCCCCGATTGGTATATCAAAGAATATGGATATCAACCTAATATCAATATAGGTACTGCTGGTCACGTAGACCATGGTAAAACAACTTTAGTAGAAGCTATCACCGGTGTTTGGACTAGTGCGCATAGCGAAGAATTGAGAAGAGGTATTACAATTAAGGTCGGATACGCGGATGCGGCTTTTTACAAGTGTCCAGAGTGTCCTCCACCTGTTTGTTACTCCACAAACCCCACTTGTCCAAACTGTGGTAAACAAGGTGAGCTATCCCGTGTTGTAAGTTTCGTTGACTCTCCTGGTCACGAAAGTTTGATGGCAAATATGCTTTCAGGCTCTGCTTTAATGGATGGAGCTATTCTTGTAGTTGCAGCAAATGAAAAAGTTCCTCAGCCGCAAACTAGAGAGCACCTGCTCGCTCTGCAAGTATTGGGCATCCAGCAGATCGTGATAGTTCAAAACAAGGCAGACTTGACTGAGTATGAGGAAGCAGCAGAGAATTATAAACAAATCAAAGGTTTCGTAAATGGAAGTGTTGCAGAAGAGGCTCCAGTAATTCCTGTATCAGCACAGCACAAACTCAATATTGACGCGTTGATAGAAGCTATCGAAAATAATATTAAAACGCCACCAAGGAAGAGAGATGCCAAAGCTGTAATGCATGTTTTGCGATCGTTTGACGTTAATAAACCCGGCATTCCAATAAAGCAAGTTAAGGGTGGAGTGATTGGTGGCGCATTAATTCAGGGCGAATTCAAACTGGAAGATGAGATTCAGATTCGTCCCGGTTTTTTGGATGAGAAAAAAGGCAGATATGAGCCAATCAATTCGACCATATCAACACTTGGAACAGGGGCAGGTCTTGTTGAAAAGGTAAAGCCAGGAGGACTCGTTGCTATCGGAACGAAATTGGATCCAACTTTCGTGAAGAGTGATTCCCTCATTGGGTCAGTAGTTGGGAAACCGGATGCTCTGCCTGATGATGTTGATGACATCTCTGTAGAAGTGCATCTTTTCGATACAGCAGTTGGCACACTAGACATGGTCAAAGTTGAACCCATCAAGGCCAAGGAACCACTCCGTCTAAATATCGGAACTGCTGCGACTCTGGGAACAGTTGTAAGCGTTAAGGATGTTAAGATAGAGGTAAAACTCAGAAAGCCTGTTTGCTTGATGCCTCGTAGCCGAGTTGCGATTAGTAGAAGAATCACGGATAGATGGAGATTGATAGGCGCAGGCGTAGCATTATGAACGAGTTCCGTTCTTCGTCCTCTTCCTCTTACTCCTTTGCTTTTAATTAGAAAGACGGTTCGTTTGTTCTGCGCAGCATAGACAGACGAGGCTGCATAATGTACCTGAAACATGTATGTTTGTATCGAAGTTATGTCCTGCGTATAGTTTATTCTTCGTCTGGATTATTACTATTATTATTACAATTGACATATCTCCGCTTCTCATGATCGCTCACAAGAGTTTGTTTAAAATATGGATAGCTAAAATATCAAGATGTCGATTCATGGATGTAATTTGTGACACTAGTTTTTTAATCGTCCTTGTTTCGACTCCGATACAACGCATAGACAAGGTTGAGACTGAGCTCGGTAAACTAAACTTGTTGGTTCCAGATATCGTGATTGACGAGTTGAAACACTTGGTGCGAACATCTGGTCCAAAGAAATCCATGATGGCAAAAACGGCGATCGAAATTTCTAGTTCGAGAACAAAAATAGTTCAAGTTGCAAAGTCTCGACACGTAGACGATGCTATAGTCAATTATGCAATTGACCACAACTGCGCCGCTGCAACCATCGACAGGAATTTGAAGAAGAGACTTCTCGCAAACGACATCTTAGTAATCACATTAAGCAACAATATATTGAGAGTCATGGGTCCTGTAGTTGAAGAAAAAATATAAAAAATTTTTAAGTAGAGACAGCCATTAGAAAAGCAGCGTATATGATAGATTACAACGGTATAGAGATTTATTGGACCGGCCATGATGGTTATCGAATCATGGGAACTGATGGTAAGAATAGAAAGAAGACAGTATACATTGACCCATTCCAGCTATCAAGCGGGCATCACAACAAAAATGACGCAGATCTAGTTCTCATTTCTCACAATCATTTTGATCATATGAGCCTAGAGGATCTGAGGCATGTTATAAATAAACAAACCACCATAGTTGCTGCATGGGAATGTATTGAGCAACTAAAACTTCTAGAATTAAAGGAGTCTAAAGGAGTAAAACCCGACGATAAGTTATCTATCGATGACATCCCGCTTGAAATCGTATACGCGTATAACACCAATAAAAAATTTCATCCGAAAGACGATGGAAAGGTTGGGTTTGTTTTTACAATGAGCGGTCAGCGAATGTATCATGCCGGCGATACAGACATTATTCCTGAAATGGAATCAGTTAAACCGGATATTGCGTTCGTGCCTGTATCTGGGACATATGTTATGACAGCAAAGGAGGCTGCGCAAGCAGTAAATGAAATTATTAAGCCAAAAAGATTGGTAATTCCTATGCATTATGGATCAATCGTTGGCAATGAAAAAGATGCAGAAAATTTCAGAGACCTTGTTTCAACGTGTGAGACAAAAATATTAGGACGGGATTAAAAAAAGCAGCGAATAAATTTTCAGTCATCCAAAAAATCCAAAAAAGGTTTATCTTTTTTATTTTCATTATTAAAAAACTTATATACGTACCTTTTTCAATATAGATGAAAATGGCCGCAAAGAAGAAAGCAGCAAAGTCTGCAAAGAAAGGGACAAAGTCCAAGAAATAAAGATCATTAACTGATCTTTAGTACTTGGAAAGTACAGTGTCAACACTGTCACTATCCCCTTCTTTTCTAATACCAATATGATTAGTTTATCATCTTATTTTGTCTCATTAAAAATAATATTATTCTAATGATAATGAGATCAGGTCGACGATATCATGCGTTCGTCACTGCGTTCCGAGTCATGTAATGATAGAGCGTTGTGATCCTTTGCCACGACGTTGCGGGAGCTGCTAACCGCTCTGTCAATATGATACACGCCACGCGGCAAGACAGTACCTTAAAAAAAGGGTGATCCAAATAACATCCATTAATGCTTGAAGGGGGTAAGACCATTTTAAGGATGGGTCGGTTTGAACTTCGGATGAGACATCTTCTGGTTATTGGAGTTTTGTCTCTTGCATTTACCACTGCTTTTATTATGAGATCTTACCCTTCAAAATATGGATTTTATCTTAATGAATTCGATCCTTATTTCGATTATCGCGCTACAAAATATATTGTAGATCATGGTCTTAATGCCTACTTTAATTGGCATGACACCATGTCGTGGTACCCTGAAGGAAGGAATGTTCCGGCAACATCACAATCCGGACTTCACATAGTCTCTGCCTTCCTCTACAAGATATTTGGCGCCGGCACCTCACTTTTGGACTTTACAATTCTGCTACCAGTAGTTTTAGGTTCTTTGACTACAATAGTCGTGTTTGCCCTTGTCAGGACGCTTGGGGGGACTACTGCAGGTATGTTTTCAGCGCTTTTATTTGCATTTAGCCCTGCAATAATTCAAAGAGGTAACTTGGGATGGTTCAAGTCAGAGCCTCTGGGTCTCTTTTTTGGGTTATTGGCAGTATATTTGATGCTTTCTGCCCTCAAACATAAAGAACTCAAGTATTCTATTCTGAAAGCAATTGCCGGGGGATTCGTCCTGGGTCTAGCGAATGCATCGTGGGGCGGAGTCCAGTATTTCAGCATTCCCATTTCAATATTTTTTATTGCTCTGCCGTTCTTCAGAAAAGATACCACTATCCCGATATATGTCGCCATAGCATTTACTGTGATAACGATCTTGACTGCAGGAGCGTTCCCACGACCCGGAATTTCGTTTGTCGTTGGCTTAGCAGGTCTCGCATTAATGGGTGGTACGATATTTCTGATTATGGCTCACTTTGTCAAAAAATTGAGTGAGACTAGGAAGGCAATTCGAAACACACTTTTTCTTTTGATAGCTTTTTTTGCACTTGGAGTTGGATTCATTGCAGTGGGAGCATATCATCATTCATCATTTAGGTACCTTAATGCGGTTAATCCATTTCTGTCTACTCAGAACCAGCTAGTCGCATCTGTCGCTGAACACTTTACACCCACGCTAGTGGATTACTTTACAAATTACTCCATCCTGCTGATGTTCGCTGGACTAGGCGCTTGGATTGCATTTAAACATAGAAATGATATGTCAGTGTTTGCCTTAATTTTAGGCCTTACAGGAATCTACGTCAGCGCGACGTTTGCAAGACTTTTAGTGTTTGCGTCGATCGGTATTATAGTATTAGCAGGATTGGGGCTCTATGAGATAACGCGTACCTATCTAGCTCGAGAATCGTCATCACCTTCTGCAGCCTCATCGTCATTTGTAGCAACCTCAAAATCGAAAAAGGTAAAGAAAAAGAATGTTGAAGGATCCAAAGTCTTGCCAGTAAAAAGTCGATGGATGATAATAGCATATGTTGTATTGATAATTGGTATGCTCAGTATTCCCATGGTCTACCCTCCAAACTCGAACTGGTTGAGTTCTGCAGATATCCCACCATCCATTGCCAATGGTGGAACGGGCTATAGGCTGCAGACTAACGACTGGATAGACACATTAAATTGGATTGCAAAGGATACACCTAAAAATTCCGTTATTGCGGCGTGGTGGGATTATGGATATTGGATAACAACTCTGGGGAATAAAACTAGTTTGGCTGATAACGCGACCATAAATCAAACAAGAATTGCGACGATTGCAAAAATGTTCATTGACCAAAAAGAGAATGGAATCAAAATTGCTCAGGACCTAAAGGCAGACTATATCCTCGTTTACGTCGTAGGGCAGAGATTCTCTGGAGTTAACGGTACAGCTTTTTATACTTTGGGAAGCGGCGGTGACGAAAGCAAGAAGCAATGGTTTATGAGAATTGGAGGATTTGATGAAACCAATTACCTTCAAGCGGATGGGTTCACTGCCACCCCCAGATTTTGGAATACGACGCTTCTTGGCCAGATTATTCCCTTTACTCCACAAGCTTATGCTACGTTTCAAGGCGGCCAATTGACTAATTTGCAACCTGACTATAGACCTGGGACAGTTGCCCTTTATGTAAAGCATATCAAATTTCCAGTCGGTAGCAACCCAGATAACCAGCCGTTAAGCTTAGTATATTCGTCACCTAGCTTTCAGAGCAACGACCCAGGTTTGGTGTTTGGAGTGTTGGTATACAAGGTCAATCATAACTATGTGCCGAAAATAACTTCGAACCCCTACCATGAAGTATTTGTGAACGTCACCCAACAACCGTCACAGCAACAGCTGAAGCCTTTACAATCGTTTTCTCCATCTTCTTCCCATCCTATTCGATCTTCACTCCCATCTTCAGGTCAAGGAACACCAATAACTAATAATGCGACTGCCGCTGGGGCTATCACCAAGAGCACGGCCAACACTACGACCAACGCGACGATACACAGGAACACAACGGCTTTAAAATAAAATAAATCGCAGCATTTGATTGGAGCTCGTGGCCGAGCCCCAGATTAACGTCAATCAAAATGCCAAAGCAAACTGTGCCTAGTTATTTTGTGAATTTTGGTTTGCTTCGATACCATGTATAACTGTACTAGTAGTACTAATTGTACTAGTAGTGTTTATCTTCCACTTGCATCATCTTCTTTTAGAGCAGCATAAATGAAGGGCAATAACGTGGTAGCTTCCCCATGGATAGTTGTTTGCTTTGCTTTCTCTGCGACCTTGCCCCAAGATATAGCCTCTGACACAAGAGCACCGCTTAAACTGCCATCCCATTCTGGGGCTGATGTAATATATACTGCGTAATCTAGTCCGCCTCTAAATTGATTCCACCATAGCGTATGATGTTTTGAAATACCTCCGCCTATCATGAATGCACCTGTTTTTGTCGCGTCATAAACGAAGTCCGACAGTTTGGATTCATCTTTTAAGATATCAATTTTGAAGTCTTTGTTCTGCTGCTGGAACAACCATATCTGATTCCCTACTGCGCCGTCGACTATTCCTGGCACAATAACAGGAATCTTACGTTTATGAGCCCAATAAAGGAAAGACGATTCATCGAGAGTGCTGCCAATATGGCTGATGATTTCATAAGCTGAAAAATCTTGTTTCACTTTTTGACTATTATACAAATCTTCCAAACAGGACTGGACCTTCTTTTCTATCAATGACCCATAGCTGACTTCAGGAACGAGCACGTTTCCTAAACGATGAATTTTTTTCTTTAACAGAATAGAATCGTCCATCCTAAAATCTCCAGCGTAGTACCGTCTGTATGTTCTCGCTACGTCATGATCTAGCGCACCGCACGTGGTGATTACACAGTCAAACATATTGTCCTTTAACATGTCTCGTATAATTCCTCGAACACCTGTAGATAACAATGCTCCTACAAAGGAAAGAAATTTTGTGCATCGTTTTTCACCTCGCATTGCTCTCAAAATATCCACACCGTATGAAAGATTGCTAGATTGAAAGCCACCAGAAGTTGACATGGCTTTGATGATTGAACTAACACTTGTAGATTCTAGTGAATAATCTCTTACTACGTCATTTAGGATACGATCAATTTTCTTTTGTTTTTTGTTACTAGCCCTCATGTCTCGTACCAATGTCATACGTCTCTATATTCTATTGCAAAAAGCGTATCGGTAAAATTCTTAAAAGTAAGTGGATTTTCATTATCATGACGTGGACAACGCTCACAGCTTTAGAGGAAAGAAAATAGAGCCGCCAGAGATCTTTGCTGAAATGACGGTTTCGCAACTCATGGATTTTTTTGCAGCTACAGGTTACAATGCTCGCCGTCTTGCTGAGGCTGGTAGAATGATGGCAGACATGTTACGCACAAAATCTACTGTGTGCTTAACACTGGCCGGGGCTATGACTCCGATAGGCATGGGCAAGACAATTGCCACTATGATAAAGTATGGATTTATCGATTGGATTGTTACAACAGGCGCTAATGTTTATCACGACTTACATTTTGCTTACGGCTTACCGGTGCGTCAGGGACATTTCGACGTCGACGATGATATTCTGTATTCTAAAGAAATCGTGAGAATATATGATGTATATATTAAGGAGAAAGGAACTCTCCAAGCGCAAGATATAATAGTGCAGAACGATTTGAGGACGGGCAACAATAGCAGCGCTAGCAATCCCTTTGCTGTATCCACTGCGGACATATCCTACATCTTGGGGAGGGCTGCAAAAAAGACGGCCTCTTATCCTGACAAATCCTTCGTAGTGGCCGCTTATGAAAATAAGGTACCTATCTACATGCCTGCAATTGGCGACTCTTCTATTGGTCTGAATATGCTCCCACTAATGTTTGAGGGAAGAACTGAGCTTTTTCCCAACGTCGTTTTGGACGTTGCAGAATCAGCCGCGATTCTCTGGAAAAGTAAAAGATCAGGAGGTGTTGAGCTCGGTGGTGGAGTTCCGAAAAACTTTTTTCAGCAAACTGGGCCGGCTCTCTATCAAATATTGAAGATTAAAGAAGGCGGCCAAGATTATCTTATCCAGTTGACCGACGCCCGCTCCGACACAGGAGGTCTGTCAGGGGCAACTTTGCAGGAAGGAAAGAGTTGGGGAAAGATCAAAACATCGCACGCAAGAAATGTAACGGTTTATGGGGACTCTTCAGTCTACTTTCCGCTTTTATGCTCGTACGTGCTGTCAGAATGCAAGCCAAGGAAGCTCCAGAAATTATATTCGCTAAAAAACTCTTGGGTCGAAGAGATGAAGGAGAAATACGCGGAAACGAGGACGACTCGATAACGCTCAATCGGGTGTGCCGATACTCACTACATCTCAACCAGCTTGAGATTGGCGAGGAGTGTATTCTGTATCCAATATGGGATTCAAGAGGTGCGGTCCTGAGGCATTTAAACCAAAAATGACAGAACGATGTTCTTTTGTAAATATCTCGCAATGACTACCGGAGAGCGGGGGCGCTTTTACCTGTGCGCCGTCGATTTGATCCTTATTTGAGTGTGTGTCAAGGATACTTGCGCTTAATTTAGTACGAGTGCTCCTCGATCTTGTGAAATTTCAACTCTTTAAGAGTAGCAAACATGACTTGGCATTTCTCGCATTTCCACTGATTGGCCCTCGCTTCTTTATAACTAATATACGTCGCTTCCTTACTTTCATATTGTTTCGTCTTGAAATTATAGAGGGAATGATTGTAGTTTACTTTGTACTTTAGCTTATCTAGGTCTATCACGGTATATTACTTACAACTATCCTTGATCTTAAAAATCAGTATGTCGGTTATGTAAATAATATTATTGGATAAGAAAAATTGTTATCCTTTGCCCATCACAGAAGAACTATGAAATGTTATGGTGTTAGGCTCAATCGCGACCCCCCGTATCCCCGTCTCCGGAAAAAGGGTACAATGTTTCCAACTAACTCTCCTGACTGCATTACTCCCTGCAGCGCGGGAATCTGCAATTTGGCCTGGTCTTTGAATAATTAACAAATATAATCAATCACATTTTAGATAATCATGGTGGCAGGTTATGAATAATGTATTTGAGTCTAAATTTTATTTCATGCAGGATGTTATATGACTGACCCCAACGCCAAGCGTTTGCTTTGGTTTCTTTTTGCAGGCTCCCGCGGGGGCGATAATCGAATGAAGATTATTGATCTGCTTAAGGAGCGACCGTATAATATCAACCAGCTCTCTGAATCTTTGGGGCTTGACTATAAGGCGATACAACACCACATTGTGGTACTGCAGAAAAATAACATCATTACCAAAATGGGAGAAAAATATGGAGTGTTATACTTTATCTCCAATTATTTAGAAGCTAATATTGAAGCATTCAATGAAATAAAATCAAAAACAAATCATTAGGTAAGATACTACTATCACTGAGTTATTCTAGAGCCTTGGTTTCTTCTTCAGCGTGAGTTGTTTGATAATGTTTATCTGCCTCGATCTTCGTCAAGAATTCCTTCCCGCAGTCTACACATCGGAACGTTCCTGCCTCATACTCAGACAAATATAGCCTCCATCCAAATAGTATACCCCATGACAAATATTAACCATGGTTTGGACTTATCATATCAGGCCGCTGCTGTTTTGTCAGCCGTGGTAAAGTTTCCTTTTTCTTTCTTTATCAGCGGAATAACTTTTTGAGTAATAATGTTGTCGAAATTTTTTTCTTCTACGTCAAGTGCTATCAGCAGATAGTAGTCCTCATTTATGTGTAGAGTAGCTCTGTTTAGCTTTTCATATTTGCCCAAAGCGTATATCAGTGGTCCAGTCTTCGGTTCAAATTTTATCCTAGTTTTATGCCTAGTCACGGTTAGATGAGCATACTCTTCATTTTCCTCGTCGGTCATGAGGGGATGCAATCCCTCTCTGTGCTCTGTGTTAAGAAGCACCCCGTATTTGCTAGCAATACCTACCCATCTGATAGACTTATCGAGCTTCAATACTTCTTTAGTAAATGCATAAAGGTGCTCATAGTCTATCATACACCATAACAAGCGGTCGTGAAGTTACTTAAATATACTGTTTTCTGAAAAATGACGTAATAAGATTAATATGACTTGCCCATGGCATATTATATAGACATAGATGTCTCTACATTTGTCGTTCTTGAGGCCTTTAGCTGCATTCCAGGTTTCCTGCGAATATTCTAGTACTAATTATAACCCCAATTCAATCTAAAGAAAAATACAAAAATATTAAAAATCCACTTTGTCCAATATTAGTATGATGCAAGTCTGCGTAATGTGCAACCTTCCGTACGATCTTCAAACAATGACATTGGAGCAGAAACTAGTTGAGGACAATGACTTTTGTACGAAATGTTGGACTGAACTCATGGAAACTGAATAGCTGAATAACCTGACAGAAACCGTACATTGATCAGAGAGGACGCTGTGTTGATAGTAACAAAGCATTCCGTCAAGGTAGCTTACGGCCCTGGCACCAAGTAGGATTTATCCTTCAGGAAAAACGCACGAGTGAGTGAAGGATCCTGATTTTTTGAACTCTGATAGTAAAGTAAAGGTAGAAAGAGTCATGCTCTCAGTACACTAGGTTGCACAATTTATAATAATAATAATAATATTAATATTGTAAAACCCGGGTAACAGTATGGCGCTAGAACAATCTGTTGAAGACGTCCTTGAAATGCCTCAGCGAAAACTGGTTGTGGCAAAAAATGATATTGACTTGAGCAACACTAATCAAAACGACATTTTCATTTTATTGGTTCAGGAATCAGCTGGTTCTGCTGGTGGAAGAGGAGGAGGGTCTGGGAATCGTAAGATCGACAAAGTTATGGCGTTCTCATGTTCCGAAGGAATTTGCAACAAATATTTTGAGAGTTTTGATGCGGAAAAAGTAGAACAGTTTGAAATCCCATATAGCGCGGTGGCAATGGATATTAAGTTGTCAACAGGGAGACAACAGGTAGTACAGGGGCTGGTAGATCCCGATTTTATTGAGGGCTATCGAGAATTGATAAATAACATGAAAAATCAATAATCATATTAACATATAATATGTCAAGCGGCAAGGGAAGCACCAGCAGCGACAAGAGCGATAGTGAAGGCGATAAAGATACCAATACTCAAAAGATGGCATCTGCAATCGAAGATTTGCTTCATATGGAAGCAATTAAGTTCATGGATGTTCATGATCGAGAAAGCAATAAGGCAGTTTTATCTTCTTCATTTGCAATAATAGTCTCCAATGTCATCACTGGCATGAATTTGAAAGAAGATAATAACGACGACATGATGCAATTGATGTATTTCTCACTTTTAATTTACATGAATGAACATCTCAAACTCCCCAAAGCCTTGACAATGGCATTTGGAAATGATCTTGAAAAGCATCGTGATGAGATGGAATGTGGTGAGTTGATTTCGAACTACGTAACAGTGCTGCATAATATATTCTCGAGTGTAAAAAAAGAAATGAAAGGCTAAATTAGCAATTTTAAGAGCGTTCCCTACTACCCGTGGGTTGTAAATCTGTAAAATATATTTAAAGTTGCTTTTTACAAGATTTTGAACATTGGCAACATTTAACTTACTTATTACACCGTTGTTTGAGATAGTTAGTTGGTTAGTTAGTTGGTTAGTTAGTTGGTTAGTTTGTCTATATTACCTTTAGATCAAGTAATAATTCTATAGATATTATTAAGATGACATGTCTCTTTTCCTCATTATATCCATGACCTGCTCATCAGTCACCGGATTAAAATCCTCATAGTATTGCCCAACAGAGTGAAAAGTACCTGGGGCTATAACCGCTTCAACTGAGTCACATTCTTGTCCTAACAACTTTAGAGTCGGTTTCGGGGCGACCGGTAGAGCAATAATGAAGTGTCTGGGTTTGTACTGCTTTCTTATCCATCGAGCGGCAGTAATAACAGTAGCACCAGTCGCGGCGCCATCGTCGAGCAAGATTGTAGTCGCTCCAGGCACTGTATAAGAATGTGTTACGTTACGCCTGTATAGTGATGCTCTTCTTTTTATTTCAGTAATTTGTTCTCGTTTTTCTTTTTCGATATAGTCAAAAGAGATCAATGAACTGTTTATCCGCTCTTGATTAAGGTACGTGGCACCATCTTCCATGATTGCACCTATTGCTAATTCTTTGTTGTAAGGATCGGTAAGTTTTCTTGGTATAACTATATCAAAATTGGGAATAGATAACTTACTTGCAAAAATATCTGCAGTAACTACACCCCCACGGGGTATTCCTAAAACGAGAATCTGCTCCTTTGGTTCTTTCCTTAAAGAAGACTTTATAACGTCTGCAAGTATTATGGCGGCACTCGACCGGTCTTTAAACCTTAATTGAAAATTACGCCTAATTCGTTCAAATAGCATTTACCCTTCCGATCTGAAATTAACACAGGTAAATTGCGTGAGGTGCATGCCGTTCTCGTCCCCTAAACCGCTTCAACTGCCTGAATTAAACGCTCAAATTGTTTTGTAAAAGGATGCTCTGGGTGTTCTAGGACGGTTAGGAATTCTTTTCTGCTGAATTGGATATCACAATAGCACGGGATAGCTGAGATTACTTCCATACCAGTTTCATTCGTCAAAAATTTCTTCATATCTGTTTCAGTCGCTTGCTGCTTCTCCATCAGAAGCGACGATTTAGACTTTGAAGCAGGATGATCGAGATTCGCGGGTGTTCCTGATCCAGTTGGCAAAGGAGCTGTCGTCGAGCTTGGGCTTGCAGTAGAGTACAACATCCTATCATCTTGAACATTATGTGGGATACAGTACCCAGCCACTCTGTTCCACAGAAGGAATGACTTGGTTCCGAATTTTGTAAAAGAACCATAAATTTCTTCAGCGAGTTTTCTGGTCCCTGCAATGTCGAGATCACCCATTTTAAGTGTCAAGAGAAGTGTGTCCGCAACGGCAAGAGCATTTATAGACCAATACCTTATACCCGGACTAGTATCGATTATAACATAGTCTGCGTGATACTCAGATATGAGCAGTTCCCTTAACAGTATAAATCTCCGAAGAAGATGTATTTTCGAGGTATCTTGTTTACCCGTTGCTGGCGACCCTCCTTCCAATTTGTAAATTTCTTCTTTCTTCGCATTGCAAAAGCCAACCCCGAGTTGACCGCGCTTCGCATTGGCTTTAGTCTCCGCGCTATTATTTGTACTACTCCCTCCAATCCTGTCTATTACCGGAGTGAAATCCAGTACTACTTCTTTAAGTTCAGCGTTATCGTATAGAAAGTCGTTGATCCATTTCTTAGGATCTGTATTAAAATATGACTGAAGGCTCGGTGCATAAACATCGAGGTCTAACAGAAAGGCACGGTATCCCTTCTTGGCCAATAAAGCAGCAAAATTAGCGGCAAGAGTTGTTTTGCCGGTTCCACCTTTGTAAGAATGAAAAGCGATACACTTCGTCAATGTTTGAAAGTCTAACGATAAGTCCCTTCCCTATTATATAGGGGTTACTTCATGCGTACTACGATCACCATGAAATATCTGAACAAAATATTGAGGCAGGCTAGTAGCAGAACATACAATAATATGTTAAACGAGAAAAGTGTCGTCCATGGTTAGCGCAGATAAGAAACATATGGCACGAGAAAAGTCACCACATTTCACCTATCCTGATCGACCATCTTCTGCCATCGATTTTTCGGGATCCGAAATTGCTAAAAAAATTAAGTCTGGCGAGTTTAAAATCGCAATTTATGGTTTGGGACACGTTGGCTCACCTATGGCATCGGTGTGGCTTCGAGCCGGAGCCCATGTGATAGGTGTGGATAAATCCCACACCGTATTGGAGAGAGCAAGCAAGGGTGAATCGCATGTTCCAGAGCCGGGCGTCAACGATGCTTTCGCAAGCGGACTAGCAACGAAACGCTTCGAAATATACAAAGATCCGACAAAAGCTTCGCATGATTCATATTTTAAAATGATTTGTGTTCCGGTTCTACTGTCAAACAATAATAGATCTCCTGACCTTACAGCTGTCAAGGAGGTATCATCAGCAATAGGAAGGGGGCTAAAAAAAGCCGATGTAGTTGCTCTTAATCCCAGCGTGCCGCCTGGAACTACCGAAGATCTTGTGTTGCCAATACTTGAGAAAGAAAGTGGACTAGAAGTTGAAAACGATTTTTATATGATATATAATCCTGAAAGAATTTACGAAGGTCGTGCAATACAAGACATCGAGGAACGATACCCGGCCGTGATATCAGGGGCAGGTTCAAAAAGCCTAGAAATTGGAAAAATAATTTATTCTCTTATTTTCAAAAATGGCGTTCTTTCCGTTAGTAACATCAAGACTGCTGAGACTGAAAAGCTGTTGGAAGGTGTGTATCGTGACGTTAACATCGCTCTTGCAAATGAGCTTGCAAGGTTTTGCGAAAAGATCGGTGTTAACTTTTGGGAATCCAAAGATGCTGCGAATTCACAACCGTTCTGTCATCTCCATAACCCGGGCGTGGGTGTAGGAGGTGCTTGTATACCAGTTTATCCGCAGTTCATACTTTACGCTGCAGAGAAGGTCAAAGTCAATTGCGATATCACCAAATTGGGACGAGCTGTGAACGATGCCATGCCTGCCTACTGTGTACGGGAGGCAGTAAAATTGATAGATGGCAAGAAAAAAATGGAAGACGAGTCATTGGATAGGGCGACAGTGACTCTACTAGGCCTAGCTTTTAGAGGAGGAGTTTCAGATACTCGATTATCTCCGACTTATGAGGTCATCAAGGAATTTCAGAAAATGGGGGTAAAAGAGATCCGTGTTCACGACCCGTTGGTAAAAAGCGACCCGTGGTTGCTTAGTCATCAAAACGTCATTTTGTCCACTAATCTCACTAGTGCTCTCAATGGCACAGATCTCATTATGATCGTAGCAGACCATGCTGAATACCGTGCTTTGACACCTGATCGGATCGGAGGGGCACCGATCTACGACGGACGTGGTATTCTGGATAGGACAATTTTTACCCATGCTTCATATGCCACTATCGGAATAGGCAGTAGCAAATATTGAGATATACTGCCGTTTTTGACGCTTTCTGTCGGGACAGGAAAAACAAGAGAAGCACACAACACAACACAAGCTACGCTGATAAATACGATGCGCGTCGACGGGATCCTTATCCCAACAAGAAAATCTCTTTGATGCACAAATAAGATAGGTTAGATTTATAATAACTGACCTAACGAATTCCTTCGTACAAATGGTTCATGCCATGGACGACAGCAAAGAAGATGGCCCAGTATTTCTGAGGACAGTCGCCTGGGAAGATGGATCATTAGTCTTGATTGATCAGACTAAATTGCCAAATATGTTGACATATGTTAGACTTGATGACTACAAACAAGTTGCAAGTGCCATAAAAAATTTGGTGGTAAGGGGCGCTCCCGCAATAGGAGTGACGGCTGCTTTCGGACTTGCACTCGCAGCAATTCACAGTAACTCAAGAATTCTGGAAGAACTAATTAGCGAGCTTAATACGGCCCAGGCGATCTTGAGATCCACTCGCCCTACAGCCGTCAACCTCTTCTGGGCACTCGAACGGGTCATGAAGAAAGCAATGGAACAGAAAAATGTCGCCGATGTGAAAAACGCGACTCTTGAAGAGGCATTAAAAATGTCTGAAGAAGATATTCAGGTTAACAAGCAGATGGGCATCAACGGCGCTGATCTCATAGAAGATGGCGACATAATTTTGACACACTGCAACGCAGGTTCGCTAGCAACAGTCGGTTATGGTACTGCATTGGGTGTCATACGCGCGGCTGACGAAGCCGGCAAACACATAAGTGTCGTAGCTACTGAAACCCGCCCTGTTATGCAAGGTTCAAGATTGACTGCATTTGAGCTACAGCATGACGGGATTGATATCAGTCTGATTCCAGACACGGCGGTAGGACATGTAATGTCTCGTCAGATGATTAAGCGTGTTATAGTTGGTGCAGACCGAGTTTTGCGCACTGGACATGTTTTCAATAAGATAGGAACATATCAGGTGGCGTTGATTGCGAATCAACATAAAATACCTTTTTACGTGGCGGCTCCTATCTCTACATTTGATTTCGAAAGTAACCCGGCAGACATCGTTATTGAAGAACGCCCAATTGAAGAGGTAACCGAAATAGCTGGGACAAGAATTGTACCTCTGGGTGTCCGAGTGTTTAACCCGGCATTCGATCTAACTCCTCCGGAATTGATTTCGGGTATTATTACAGAAAAAGGAGTTTTAAAACCACCTTTTGAAAAAAATCTGAAGATCTTGTTGGGTTAAAAGTGATATCTATGTATGTATAGACAGTAGAGAAAGTACGGAAAGTATTTATCGCATAAGTATCCAATAGCCGTGTTGTATGTCAGCGCAGCAAGTTACTGAGGATGAGGTATATTCTGCACTCCGAAAATGCATGGATCCTGAGATTCCTGTTAACATAGTAGAACTCGGACTAGTATACGGAGTACAAGTTAGAGCTGAAAACAATAATGTCGATATTAGGATGACCATGACAACTCGTGGTTGTCCGCTTCATGATACTCTTGTCAGCGACGTGAAAAGATATGTGGGAAAGATTAATGGTATAGGTAACATCGATGTGCAGATAGTTTGGGATCCTCCCTGGAGTATTGAAAAAATGGACCCGGGAGCGCGCGAGAAAATGGGATTTGGTAAACCGAAGCTACGATTCCAAGTAGACTATGAAAAATATCAACCTTCGAAGAAAGGCAGACTAATTAAACAGGAGGATGGATCACTAGCGCTACTAAATGATAAAGAACAAGGATTTATGGTAAATCAAGCGATAGTAGATTTTTGGGACACTTGTGACGGCACAAAGACAATCAATCAACTCACTGATCAGTTTTCAGGTAAGCTCGCTTTGCCTAGGGAACAGGTTGAACAAGAAGTAGTGCAGTTGGTCCAGCAGCTTCTTGAAGGCGAGCTACTCAAAGCTTCATAAGACTAAGGAGGGCTCACAGAAATCTATCGATATCGACGGGCGTACCCATGTCTTCTGACAAATTAATGAGGTTAAGCTTTGCCCTAAAAAGTCCCTCAAAAGTGATAATCGAATTTGGAATGGACGATGGTCGTCTCTTAAAGCAACTGATAGAGCAGGATCATGATATCAATCTAGATACTAACACGTCGAGCGTCACATATATCGGCATAGAGCTTGATAGGAAGCAATTTGAAGCTGCAGAATCGCTTATGAAATATGACAAAAATGTTATTTTATTGAATGCATCTTTTGAACAGATTCTTCCTATGTTTCCAGATGGCTCTATTGATCAGATTCTCGATGTGCTACCCGATCCTGCTTACATTGACAGGCCAAATCAGAATAGTTGGCAATCGTTCTACAAAATCGTGTATGCAAAATTAAAAACTGCAGGACTACTCCGCCTTGTTACCGAAATAACCGATGATCTTCTTGAACCAGTTTCAGATGAAGCCTACGATACATGGGTTCAATGGCTTTCACAAATTTTTCGATCTCTAGGTTTTACGATTAGAGATAGCATGGACGGACCTCCTGCGGAGTATTCTACCCGATGCCTAGCTCAATTCAGAGGTGATGCTGAAAGGATACGGATGGTAACGTTGGATCTAGTCAAGGATAAAACCGATAGACGCGTGTGACGATATAGTACCCAGATATATATGAACAAAACTCATAGTATCTATGATCGTGGCCATTTGTCGTCGGACAGATATCATTGATAATTAATTAGTGGCGCAAATGTCGCATAGCATGATGATTTTTTGCACACTCCTTAGAACAAAATTCTGCTGTACAATCTTCTATTGTGCATGGCACAGGATCTAGGTGATTGAATTTTTTATTACAATAAGTACAAAATGATTCTAATTCCAAAAAATTGCGATTGGCATACTCATCTCCACAATTCCTTTTTTCTTTGAACCACAGAATATCGAGATTTGATTTTTCGGCATGCGTCATAACTGTATCATATGCTTCATAAAAGCCAGGTGCATGAAATTGTCTGATAAATACTGAGCCTTCTTGGCTTCTGCTTGAGTTAGGGTTCCTAAACCTTACAAGCCATTTCTCACTTGGTAAGATATCATCTTCGTCTAGGACAATTTTTTTCTCCCGTATCTTTCTGGCTTTCCTATTTTCGTTCACTATACCTATTATGTTATAGTAATTGATTATCTTTTAAATTATTTACTAAAAAGGATCTGATCGCTGGCTTGATTCCAGCAAAGAGCGACCCATCGTCCTCGTTCTAATTCTACTAATTGTTAGCAATAACAATAGTAGTAATAATGATAAACCAGCAATCTGATCAAGCGATGTCGAAACTTTGTTTCTATCAATGCTCCCAGAAGAGAATAACTTTTGCAGAATACAAGTAAGTCAGGTTCACTTTTGATAAGTATTTTCTCAAGTTGATTGTCCGTATTCTTATCTTCATCTGAATCATTCATTGTTAGTTCGTTGTTTTCTTTTGTAACATGTAGCAATATCTTGCCAATATGATGGACGCCACTTAGACAAGTCGCAACAAGACCATCAAACACATGATTCCACCAAGTCTACAAATTTTCTTATCCATCTACAGATATTAATATAATCTACTTTGAGGTTGCTTCGAACGGCCTGCGACTTTAATAATACTCCTTTGAAATCGAGATCTATGGCGGCTGATATAATTTTCGCTGAAGCCTTGGAATTTTCTTAGACAGGATATCCTGAGAATCAATATTTACTATCTTTACACAAGTAACGCTAGATATCGCCGCTCTCCTTGACGATATGCCTTATTCCAAATTTCGTGTAGTTCGGACTACAACACTTCTAACAAAATATTTTCCCCGATCATGCTTTCTGTAATTGGTATATTTGCAAATATATCGCAGTAAATTTTCTTTCGGTGTAGTTTACTAAATTTAACTGCGTGAATGCACTTGCACTCACAATGCACTGAAAAATCCGGACACGCGTGTACAAGCGCTTGAATAATTTTGCTTACGGTTTGCATGCAATTTTACCCTGCAAGCAAGTTTCTTTCGCCTTTGAATAATTACGTCTTGTATTCTTTCTCCTACCAATCCTATTCGCGATCTCCAATCCTATTGCTGTTCGAGCGCCTGGTAAAGTCATTGTCACGTTATCCACATATCAGTATCATGATGAGTGTCAAATTACTGATATCAGGAAAGCTATATATCCAGATAACCGTACAGTTTCATTGTATTATGGGACGCATAGATCTAAACATACATGATGAACTCGAAACCAAATTTCGAGACGCAGTCTATAAGACTATGGGTATGAAGAGAGGTAATCTTACTACAGCACTCGAAGAAGCCATAATGGTCTGGTTGAAGTCTAAAGGCATGGAAACGGATGATAAAGTGTGGCCCGAAGAGGAAAAAGCCTTAGAGGACATTAAGAGGGGTAAGACCGAAATGGTTACACAAAAATTCGATGAATTCTTGGCAGAACTGAAAGAATTAGAGAATGAGCCGTAGTATAAGGAAATGGGATTTTAAAAAGCCTAAAGATTTCAGAAAACAAGTATTAGATCTACCCCAATCAGTTAGACCCAAATTAACTGAAGTTATGACACAGGTAAGCAACGCTGATAATCCTAATCTGTTAGGCAAGAAAAAGAAAACAAAATTCGGTGAATATTACACAATCAAACTGAGCAGTTCTCATAGACTTGCCTATGCCGCCAATTTTGAAACTCATAGGATTGAAGTATACAGAGTCGGCGAGCACAAACACGTATATGGAAAAGATTAACTCTCAACTCGCACTGAAAACATCCGGCATTCAACACGGGTCTGTAACCCCCGCCTATTGCTCCAACGCATACTCCTGTTTTCCGACATATCCTATGCAAAAAAAGCATTGGTTTGGAGCAGATCTGATATTGATATTTATGCAAAGCATTTGCACCTTCCAGGTAAACTCGGTCATTCATACTTCATCTGCGCAAGATGCAGCGAAGTCTCAAGTGCCAAATCTGAAGTATGTGAAGTCTTGTAAGAGCAAGAGTTTGAACCAAACATCCATCCTTACAACAAGATTTGAAACATATCAAAGACTTATTTCATACATCAGTCATTTAAAAACTGCTGATATTCTGATTCGAAAAATCTATCATATTTGTACCAATCACGACTTTGAAAATCAACACGTCTGACAAAGCTTGCACTTCGGCACCTGCCCGGGGAAGGCAGATTAAGCAGCGAATATAAGTTACCCTTGTTAATCCCTTTTATTGGTACTTCTTCCGAATCGAAGTGAGTCAGCTTCACTTTTGATAAGTGTTTTCTCCTAGGTACCTGCTTCCTAAGTGCTGCATCCATCGCTATGCCTTTCTAATGGTTGTGATCCTATTGTCTCAGGAGCCTTTCAGCGCGCCGTCAAGAAAATTATTTAGCTGGGAGATCTGGATTCTCTTCTGTTGCATTGAATCCCTATCTCTCACGGTAACAGTATCATCCTCCATAGTTGTCTTATCAATCGTAACTGCAAAGGGAGTCCCAATTTCTTCAAGTCTCCTATATCTTCTCCCTATCGATCCTGACTCGTCCAGAAATGTGTCATAGTCTTGTTTGAGATCGGCATAAATTCCCTCCGCCCTCGCAGCCAATCCATCTTTGGTCATCAATGGAAGCACTCCTACTAGTATAGGAGCAAGATAGGGTTTCAGTTTTAAGACCAGTCTGTTCCCGTGTTCGAAGTCTTGAAAGTAACAATGTTCCAAGATTGTGTAAAGGCTTCGATCAATTCCCATTGAAAGCTCAAAGATGTGAGGTAAGACCTTTGTCTGGTCAGACGGATCTATTACCTCAAGATTTTGCTTGCTTGTAGTAGAGTGCCCTTTTAGGTCGTAATCAGATCGATAATTGCATGCCACAAGTTCCAGCCATCCAATACTTGTCTCGACTTCAAAATCAAATGCAATTGATGCGTAGAAAGCTTTGTCCTCGTCAGACAACCGTCTGAAACGCGTTCGCTTCATATCTATCCCGGTTTTCGAATAGAATTCGTTTAGGAGAGCTAGATAATATGCTACTAACTTGTTTGGCAAGATTCCTTTTTGGATAGCTTCTTCAGCGGTAACTTGAGTGACTGTAGCATTTTCATCAGAAATATTTAGAACTGTATTTTTGACCTCTTCAAACCGGGCCAAATCATCTAATTTGTTGGGATTACAAAATATCTCGATCTCGGCCTGATAGAATTCACGAAGCCTTAATAGACTCTGCCTTGGCGCTATTTCATTTCTGAAGCTCTTGCCGATTTGGGCAATGCCCAATGGAAGCTTCCCGCGCATCGTTTTGAAAACTCGAGCAAAATCTACAAATATTGTCTGGCAAGTCTCTGGTCTAAGATACGCTTCCTCCGCAGCTGGGCCGATTCCTACTCTAAACATCATGTTGAATCTGCTTACATTTCCGAAATCCCCCTTACAATTCTGACATTTTAATTCGTGTTTCTTAATAAGTTGGTCTATTTCTTCGTCAGCCATTCGTTCAGGTACGTTGTCGCCAGTTTTTTCGCTGATATATCTGTCGGCTCTAAATGTAGAATTGCACTTTGTGCATTTTATAATAGGATCCGTAAAATTACCAATATGTCCGGAAGCAACAAAAACGCTCTTGCTCATAATTTGAGAGCCGTCAATTTCAAGCATGCCATCACGTCTGACGAGTTCTCTTCTCCAAAGCTCAATGAATTTGTTTTTCATGCTAACGCCCCTCGGGCCATATTCCCAAAAGCCTGCTGGAGCATCACCATAAATCTCACAACTTGGGAAGTAAAATCCTCTTTCCAGAGCAAGTTTCATAATCAATTCGTAATTAGTCATTTTCGTATTACTTTTTTGGTCCACTACGTCGTAGATATCACGCTTTAAATTTGTTCGCTGGCAATGGATGTCGATAGATCCCATAGTCAATAGACCGCAGCGTTACTCAATCTCACGAGTACCTGTCGAGAAGAATGGAAATTGTAAGCGTGGGACTCTGACTTCGATCTGGGGCCGCATAACGAAAATTATCTATCTATCTTGTACTGTTAGATTCCACTACGATATTTTTACAGAAGAAATTTGTTATTCTTTCTCGATATCTTACTCATGAAATCTGTTGGAGCTTGTGCAAAATCGTAGAATTATTTGCCGAGCAGTTCACTGTGTTACACTGTGTCGCGCTATGCTTTTAAGAGCAAATCAACTACATGATAATCAAACATGGGGCGACCAATGTACGTTTGCACATCCTGTTCACAACACTTTACCAGAAAATACAGCGCTAATAGACACAATAACAGCATACACGTTGGCAGAGCCGAAATCGTGCCTTACATTGACTATATGGCAGGTAGAAATTCCGGCCAGTACGCGGCAAGCGATCCGTTGTGGTATCGAAGCAATCAAAGACATACTCCTTCGAATCGTAACTATAATAATATCGGAAGCGGAACTGTTGCTGACACTAGGGCTTCCTCCCAGACCGACAACTTGTTCCAAAAGCCACCTCTTCCTAGCCGATTACAAGAAAACAACCCAAAAATAGAGGAACTCATGGCATTGCTGGACAGGTATACACCTCCGGAAGAAGCACCTAAAATTTTGGAATGGGCTAAAATCGGGTTGAGACAAGGCGACGAGAAATTTCTGAATCTAGAGTTGCAGCAGCTTCGTACACTTGCGAGGGCTGAAGGCTGGAGACCTTTCTAGGAATAGACTTCCAAATAGGTATTACTCCATAGATAAGAGCGAACGTAAATTGTACTTGTGAGGTAAATTGTACCTCACGCAACACGTCTCTGTATCTCACTCGATTTGTCTACGAGCGTCCTACCCTAGCGCAGTAGTTCCAGTACGACCTTTAGATTGTCAACATCACCCCTTTGTTTATCAACAGGCGTCTCCATTATCATGGGTAGATTTCTAAGTGATTCATGCTGTAATAATGCAGCAAATCCTGCCTTTCCTACCTTTCCTAAGCCAATGTGTTCATGACGGTCAATTTTAGAATTTAAATCGCCTTTAGAATCGTTAATATGTAACACCTTTAATTCCTTCAACCCAACAGTTGAATCAAACCGGCCTAACATTATCTCAACATCTCTTTCTTTGCGTAAATCGATACCCGAAGCAAACACGTGACAAGTATCTAAACAAACTCCAAAGGATCCCTTTGGCTTTAGCTTATCAAGTAAGAGCCTAATTTCTTCAAACTTACCACCTATGCTATTTTTTTGACCTGCCATATTCTCGAGTAGAATTCGAACTGGCGCATTTTTCTTCTTGCTATTTTGTTTCGATTGATTCACGTGAGATGAAGTATTTTTCCCGTAGTTGTCAAGAGCATAATTACATCCTTTCACTAGCTGGCTTATACCCTCTTCAGTTCCCTTGCCAAGGTGGCTCCCAAGGTGAATTACCAGAGACGGTATACCCAGGGTACTACATCTCTGAACCTCACCTGCAAGAGTATCGACCGATTTCTTGTACAAATCTCCCTCGGCTGCCGCCAAATTAGGAAGATACGGCATATGCACGATAACTGAATCTGGAGAGATTAGACTTTTGGCCAATTTTGCTCGGAATTTCATTACATCCTCGTCCATTAGAGGTTTAGCAGCCCAACCTCTGGGGTTTCTGGTAAATATTTGGAATGCACTACATCCTATTTTTAATGCATTGTCGACTGAATTTGAAATCCCACCAGCAATGGAGACATGGAAGCCTACTCGAATATTCATTTTCTTTGATGAACTTGAGCTAAATCCCTACGATATAAAAATTCTGTGACGTGCATGTAATTTTTAAGTCAGTACGCCAATACTTTTCATGTCAGCAAATATTGTCGATAAAAATCGGAACTGGTGATCTTGCAAAGTATCCGTTTCTGAATGATGCGTCTGATTACGTTAGAGAAACTCATTTTGATTTTCAAGAATTTAACAGACCTGAGATGAGCCACATCCTAGATAGAGCTGCTGAGAGATTGGAAAGGGAAATAGCGAAGGGTCTTCCTGATGAAAAATTAGACAAATACGAAATCGAAATTCTTACATTTTTGGTGACGCTTATCATTGTGAAATCGATCGGAACGGAGCCTATATTGAAGAAACACGCCCTCTTTGAAGCAATGAGAGCAGAGAAATTCCTTACTGAGGATCTAATAAGAGAGAAAAGTGAACAAAAAAAGCGTCTTCTTCTGTCGACAATATTCAAGGAGTTATTCAAAGTGAATGTTGACATCAGTAACAATGACAATCGACTGTTCAAAGTTAAGATTACAGACTATTTAATGCGGGCTTCTCATTTCCACGAACAAGACTGGAAATTAATCAATAGGCTTGTGCATAAGGGCTTTGTGTATCTAGATGCAGATGAGACTGTGAGACTCATTAGAAGCGAACTTACTGAGTTAATTTACAACAAGGTAAAATCGATGACCTTGTCAACTCTACCTGAAGCAATTAAAACAAAGGTTGATGAACTAAGCATAAAATTTGCACCACATCACCAATATCGGAGATACAAGATCCAAGACTATCCTCCATGCGTCAAGCATGCATTAGAGGTAATGAGCAAAGGCGAAAATCTTGCTCACTCTGCTAGACTAATGCTGGCAACTTATATGCTTGCAATTGGAAAAAGTATCGAGGAGATAATTATGCTGTTTCATAATGCCCCTGATTATAATGAAAAAGTTACCAAATACCAGATAGAGCACCTTGCAGGACTCCGGGGAAGCGGCACAAAATATTCGGTACCTTCTTGCCAGAAACTTTTAAATCAAAATCTTTGCTTTGCAACGGAAGAATGTAATGGGATAACAAACCCAATCCAATTCGGAAGACCGCCACTGTTCAAGAGAGAATCTTCGTCGCCGTAGCTATTACAGTCAGTATCTTGATGAGCGGAAATAAATCAACGGAGAAAAGCACTGCACTTGTTAAGAGCGCATTTAGAGAATATTATTTCAAGTACGCTATGCTTCTTGAAATTCCTGAACATATAGATCAACGTGAATTTGGATATATGCCATTTGGATCAGGAATGATCCGACATTTATCATTTAGAAATAGGGGCGATATCCTGGCTACTTTAATACAGGTTGTTCCGGCAGACGTTTATTGCTCCAACGCATATTACAGATTCCCAACTTATCCTATGCAGGAAAAACAATGGTTAGGAGCAGATCTTATTTTTGACATTGATGCAAAGGATTTGCATCTTCCATGCGAACTCGGTCATTCATACTTCATTTGCGCAAGATGCAGCGAAGTCTCAAGTGCCAAATCTGAAATATGTGAGTCTTGTAAGAGCACGACTTTGAATCAGACATCCATCCCTTGTGACAAATGTATATTTGCTTTAAAAAAAGAAGTAAAACGTCTAATTACAGTTTTAACAACCGATCTCGGTATCGAAGAAAAATCTGTTTCGGTGTATTTTTCGGGAAACAATGGTTTCCATGTCGTTGTATCGGATAAATCTTTCAATCCTCTTGATTCTATTGCTAGATCAGATGTAGTGAGTTATTTAGCAGGAACAAATATAATGACAGAAAGTATCGGTGTCCGTAAAAGCAGGGATCACTCTGGCAACGATTTCCTGATTAAATTTCCAAAGAGCGGACTTTCGTATGGGTGGCGCAAGGTAATAGCTGACAAGTTAGCGATTGATCAATCGTCTGTAGTTAAACTAAGCCACATCGTCTTACGCGACGGCGGATATGAAGGTTTCAAGTCCGAACTTAGTAAGATGGCTAAAACCTTAGGGGTTAGAATAGATCCCCAAGTATCGATGGATGTGCATAGGATATTCCGGATGCCCGGTACTATAAACAGTAAGAGTGGACTAGTCAAGATGAAATGCAATGACTTCGAATCCTTTGATCCTCTGTATGATTCATGTCTTTTAGGGGGTAGAGAGGGTGAGGTTAAGATGAAAGTCTCGTCACAGATAAATTTCAAACTTAAAGGTGAATCCTTTAGATTAAAAGAAAAGATCTTAAAATTGCCTCTTTTCGCCGCGGTCTACCTGATTTGTAAGGGCCTCGCCGAGGCAACAGATTAAATTATTTCCCAGAGAATAAACTGCAGTTGTACGCGCGATTCGTTCGTCTTCCTTGTGAAATCAATAACGATAGCAATAGATTTATGAAGTTATCACTCATCTATACACGTAAATCGTCGGCGCGTCTGTGTGGATTACAAGCCTCCTCCTCCCTAGCCCAGACTCCTGCAAGGGTCATATTTCTTGTTACGTGCGACTATTTCAAAAAATTCGCAATATGGTCTTTGTAAGCCAAAATGTTTAGATATTCGTGATTAGTACAAAATTGTTTAATTAGGTAGGGCAAGTGCTTTTTAAGGCAAATAATTATTTTTACTGTGTCCAAACAAGATGAGGATGCCAATGGAGGAAAAAATATCTTGGAAGGGCATGTAGATAAAATAAGACACTTCTATTTCATATGAAGAAAAAAAGAGCAAAGAACAACTTTTGTCTGATGGTACATCGCCTATACCCGATGAGAACGACTTCAGGTACGAAATAACAAATTTGTTGCCCCTTTATGGCATTCCGTAAGACATTTAGAGATAAAGACTTTCATCGCCCGCTGCTCCCTCATGCATTATCGCCGGAGCTGATAATCGAGACGTCTATTTGCAAGCTAAAATGCTTTATGCAGCAGCATGCGAATCGCGTAAGCCGAAATTGCAGAAACCCATTCTAACAAGCGAAAGCTATTTGTATACATCCTATGTAGAAGCAAAAAACTATTTTTGTTGTTTGGGCCTTAATGTTATGGTTATTCCGCCTTCTCCTTTAGTATTAACAAACAGTCTTATTATCCCTCGAGTTATTACACCACCGTTGATATGCAATTCTATTGATTCGATTTGAAACTGGTACTCGTGGATATCCTAATTTACATCCTACGGAGCTTGTATGCCGCTGATAAACTTCAAGTGCACATAAACGTAAAAGCCATGATGGCATGTTCACTCTACCACTAGTATCCAAAAGATTTATCATACCATCTTGCGAGCAAATCTTAGCGGATCATCTAATAATAATTAGATGAAATATTGAAAGGATAAACTAAGATACTACCTACTGATAATTTGCAACAGCATTCCCGTCTTTTTCGTGTCTGTATTAATAACTTCTTTAACATGTACGCTTTCAGCCTTACAGTATTAACAGATTTATGAAATCATGGTTGGTTTAGTCACTCGCAAATCATGATTGACACCAATATTCTGTGCGCCTATGTTTGTATTGTCTGGTTTGCAAATATCTTCGTATCTTAAGTAATGTTTTACCTGAAAGGCGCACTTATAGGATATTCATTATAAGATATTGTTTTCCCAACCACTTTTTCATATCTTGCAATCTTTTCAAGATGAGCAACGTACATGCTGATATCGAACTCATTGAAAGTCTCAACCATCTTAGTCAACCACATTATTTCTTTCGCAATAGAATTTGATAGGTATCGCAGACATGCCCCTATCTTAAAACTGGTATATCATTCAATCTTATAAGTGCGCATATGTGTATTGGTCACTTTATCATTTCCAAAACTATTCAAAAATCCGGGGTTTATCGATATTCCTTCTATCTTTGGCCAGAGCAGGCCGCTTGGCGTAAGAGATGCAGAATATGAAAATTGATTTTGCCACTCGTACCTGATTTCGATATCGAAATACTTTCCTTTTAGGATAACCATTCCTGCATCGACATCGTCTTTTTTCGTGTCGTGTGGCTGAAATTTTATTTCTTTGATATCTGCGGCCAAATCTATACTTGCATTTAGAATCGATTCATGGATTCTTTCACTCCTATTTACAAAAGGTAGCATTTCAAGAAAAACATTGCCCCCGTTCGGTCGAGACTTTATCTGACTTAAAAAGATCTTTTTCTTTTTGAAATCACTAAACTCTTTGTCTTGACATCCATTCACTTGACTCATCCTGTCCTGACAGGTCGTCACTTGAGTCATCCAAAGAAGAATCAGATATTCTACTACTTGAGTGAAAGGATGCTTCTCAACGATGTTGTCTTTCACTTGATCGGGAGGATAATCTCTTTTCTGCCATAATTGGTGATATGGAAAATATACTACTCTTTTCCATGGTTTATTGCTGCTACCATTGTAACACAATTCATCTGCATTGTTGGTCAACGATTTATTGTTGCTACCATTATAACACATTTCGATTATTTGCTTGGAAAGCATTTGAGGTAGATAGTCTTCTGGAAATTTCGTTAATCTATCATTGTCATCATAGAAAAGACAGCATTGCGAAAAGATATCACTTCTACATATAAATCTGTCCAATCTTGTTACATTGAATAATATCATCGTCACTATTGTACTACCCATAACTATGCCACGGATGATTTCCCCATAGGCACGGTTTAGTGAAAATGGATCAAATGAAGAAAAATACATCAGTATGATAAAAAAAAAAAAAAAAAANNAAGCCATACAGAAAATAAATTTTCTATTGATACATTGTCTTATACCTGCTTAAATGCAATTTCGTGCACCAACTAATCCAGAATTGTTTCCGAGTAAGAGCGTAGCGTTGTGGAGCCTTTGATTCCAAACACGATACTACAAATATTTTATTTTAATCGCTTTGCTTTTTGTTTGGAGTTTGGATTCTTTCGGAAATAAAATTTCTCCTGGATAGACATTTTTTGGCACAGAATTAAATTCAAAAGGAGTAGAATTAAGGTGGATATTGCGTAAATATCATTCAAGGGAGAAACGCTGGATATCCTTGGCTAAGCCCGATCAATTACGAAAATTGTCACCCTTTTGGACGTCCCGAAGCGGTAGCCATGATACTAAGTTATCCTAGATAAATTCAAAAATAAATGAGCTAGGGCAAAACTCTCGAATATACAGATAATAAATTCTATAGGTGGTAAATAAAATTAGGTCACAATGCAGTTCTGTCGGTGTGAGCATGGTAGTTAGCAAATACTCTATGATTGTTTGTATGTAATAGGACCCATCTCAGATTGATCAGTAGAACAAACATGGATACAAGAGCTTCGTTTAGTTGCTCCCCTGCCATGGCCCAATGGAAAATATTCGCGGCTAGGTGATTTTTTTGCAAGTAATCGAACAAGCACATTCCATTGACCTTTTCAAAGGCATTTTTGCCTGTTTTAATACTATAAATAAGATTTTCCCAGGGAAGACGGAATGCATGATAGCTTGCATATAGTATCATGTCGTATACTGAACTGCCTGAATCTTGCCGGAGATATTGCGCCATCGGAGTAATCCTGAATGACGATCTACTCCCTACTTTTATTTCAGCGAATATCCCTATACTTGACAAAGCGCGCAACAACCGGTACAACGACTTTGCATCTGTTTGGGTAAGAACAGAAAGATCCTCTATGCTCTTGATGCCATCCTTCAGTGGATCCGCAACACCAAGCCTTACGGCTACATGAATAGGATAGTAAAGCCAGTAACTATTTAGGATCATATTCAAGTGGATAAGTTCTGTCGAGGGTTGTTGCCATTCTTGTCTTCGTCGCTCTCGATCTCGCGGATCCGCTACCATTCTACCGGGTCCGACCTCTCGTTAAGAAACAATATCCATCATCCCTTATCCTAAGTCGCTGTATTCTTGGCACCTTAATATGATTTTAGGTTTT
Source organism: Candidatus Nitrosopolaris wilkensis (assembly GCA_003176995.1). Lineage (GTDB taxonomy): Archaea > Thermoproteota > Nitrososphaeria > Nitrososphaerales > Nitrososphaeraceae > Nitrosopolaris > Nitrosopolaris wilkesensis. Next base: position 43,959 of record QHBN01000004.1, on the reverse strand, counting down.
TGTAAGTGTCATTTGAATCGTGAAACCTTAGCACCATTTCCAGACCTTCCAATTTAGTTCTAAGCCATAGAATGGGACGGTTGGGACGATTCTACATTATGTTTAAGGCGTTCTGTGAAGCTCGCTGGAAAGTGTCACAAATCTTAAAGGTGAGCGCGGACTTCTCCTATGTGCAAGTTTATTTAGAAGATTTCCAATAGGCAAAGTAGAAGAGAAAAATGAGCTATAAAACCACCTTCAGTAATAGATTGCGTATCAAACTACAATTGGGGGGGTATGGTTTAAGACAAGCGGGTTCCACATTTCTATCAAAGCGGAATGCACCTGCTCGGTTTAGAAATTATCTTTTCACAATGCACTCAATTATTCGCTCTAGCGTTCCACTGATGCAGGCTGCATACCACGAGTGCGACTTACCCCATGGCGAGAAACTTTTGGATCAGCTCAAGAAATACTACAAGGAGCATATTACAGAAGAAATGAGTCATGATGAGTGGCTCCTGAATGATCTGGAAACGATCGGTGTTTCTCGCCAAGACTCCCTTATCAAAAAAACCTTCGCAAGCAGTAGCAGAGATGGTTGGAAGTCAATATTATTGGATTTATCATTGGCATCCGGTTTGTTTACTTGGTTATATTTCATTCTTAGAGGGGGATCCGCCGCAAAGGGAATTGATCGATCGACTACAAGAAATCACAGGATATCCTAGAACAGCCTTTCGAACAATTGCCAAGCATTCGTATTTAGACCCTGACCATCGTGATCACTTGAATAAATTGCTAGATGCATTACCGTTGACGACAACGTACGAACATTTGATAACTTCCAATGCTTTGTATTCTGCCAATAAGTTTAGCGAGAAAGTAAAATCGATTCTTTGATCTCAGCGAAGCTCAAATTTCATCAATTGGCTTCAGAAATCTTTACGATGAGATGATATAATGATTTAATCTTGAATCTAGAATGCAGACTTTATTAGCCAGCTGCACCGCGCCACATCTGGTCTCTGACCGTAAGTAAACTGCCTATTACAATGATCGCGAAGGAATTCCACACTGTTAAGTATTTCTGTGACTGTCTAGTATATGTAATTAGTTGGCTTAGTAGAAACTAGCCTTTTTTCTGATAAGCCCTATTCGTTGGAATAGATTCATCGGGGTTCAACGTAACCCACGAGGGGAGAAGAAAATACATTTAGTTATCGTTAGTAGCTGATGTGTTGCAACCAATAATCTGTACAATTAAAATCAAATATGATAACATAGATGTCTGACCACTCATAAGAGAGATGTCAGTACGTACCCTATCTGTTGTTACAGCTGACAAAAGATAGCGAAGAAAATCACTAGTAAGAGATACATTCCATGCACTTAGTTTTATAGTAGCACGATACGAACATGTGCCAACACGAAAGACGCGTGAGAGATACAGGAAACAAATGAAGAGTGGCTATTATAATGGTGTAGCTCAACGAAACAATAATGAAACCTTAGGGTCAGTGATAAAACGACTATTTGGAGTAGTGCATCAAGACTATTGAAAAACCGAGCAGAGAATTTCATTTAGACATTAGCATACAATCATTCGTACATTCTACGAAAATATACAGAGCGGTGAAGTTAAGAGCCTGAATTAAAAACATATACATTAGAGCCTTTAACACCTATTAGAGCAGCCGGTTTTGTGGAATCCCTTTAACGAGGATAGTGGCACTCCAGGATTCAAAATATGGAGAATTATTCGTATCGCCGTATTTGTAATAATTGGCCTAATTATATTTTGGCTAGCCAGTAGCCAGTCTGTAAACCTTTTCATGAACGTTGTTGAGTTTGGTAACGTTTTCACAAAACCATTGTATTACTCGATTGTTTCCGGTCTGATATTATGCAGCATCGCTGCAATACGGGTAGATTATCGGCACAGAAATTCCATCACTTGGTACGGCATCCACCTGCTTGTCAACTTTTTGAAGCGTGGCGATAATGATTCTTCATCGTCGTCCTCAGCTTCATCTTCTTATTATTCAAAAACTGCGTCCAAACGTTCTAAGCTGCCAATTCGGTATCCGGATTTCAAAATGGAGAAGAGAAGTTTTATAATTTGGCAGATAACAAAGGTGGTTTTATTTGCACCGTTATTTACTAACCTGATATTTGGAATCAGTGCCGTCTTCTTACTGGAAGGACATGACATTGGACTTGGACTGCTTCCAAACATTTTCCTAGTGCCATTTACAAACATTCCCTCTGATGGCAGTTTCGCCCAGCAGCATGTGATACCGCTTATTCCAGTCCTGACGCTAATAATACCCTCTCTTTTATCAGCAATTGGGATTCGAATCTTTCTTTACATCGGCGTTGTAGGAGGGATTAGCATCGCATCAAGATATGTGGCAGATACGTCAGAAAGTAAACCCAAATTATTGTCATATATTTCAACAATGGAACAAATCCTTGGCGTGACACTCTTGTGGACTGGCTTCACTATGTTCTTCAGCTTCAATATTAATTATAATACAAAGTACGCGATATTGGGAACTCTTATCATGGGCCTCTTTTTCATTGCATATGGATTCCTGGATAACAGGCGCTCAAAGATAATAGTAACACCAGAAAGAAAGCAGATTTACACCAGACTCTTTACTATTCTGGCAATTACAATTGTCACAGGCTCATTTATGGCTATCAATAATACTATCGCCGATGCCAAGAAAATTCAATGGGGAGGACCCTACATTGCCCAGGAAATTGCTGTGAATCGCTACATCGCCGAGCTTGACAAAGTGCAGACAGTAAACTACAGTCTGGCTGCGCCTCCGTCATTATCGTCCTCCTCCTCTTCATTACCTCCGCCCAGCATTTCTGCAATGGTTAACGGAAATAATGATGCTCTAAATAATATCAGACTATGGGATCAGCAAGCGGCGCAACTCAAACTCAAGCCGCAGTTAGGACAGAAAAACGACATTAACTTTGCAGATACCAATATCGAGCGCTTCAATAACACTATGTATTGGGCTGCCCCAACTGCTCCGAATTTGCCTGCAGATGTCATTCCTGAAAATATTTGGTACAATGAACACTTTGTATACACACACTCCGGAAAGGGCGTGTTGATGATGGAAGCCAACACAGGTGATGTAATAGACTCGAGCAAATTCTTCAAACAAAAAAATATCTACTATGGCGATAGCGGTCCTACTGGAATCTTCAACCAAGCCTGGTCTGCCTTTCCAGTAGGTAGAACACTTAGTGACGAAATCGAAGGCGCATTTTATACTGGCACGGGCGGCGTTAATGTAGCTCCTCCGGTAAGCTGGGTATTTGAGCCCAAATTCATGCTTTCCTACACTGATAGTACGATGCATGTTTTGCGTTACAAAGACATATTTGACCGAATGAAAGTCATGTATCCTTACTTTGTTTATGACTTTACCCAAGGAACTTCTCAAGCCAATATAAACATAAGAAATGTAGGAGTTGTACCTGTTACTGATGGAAAGAACACGTATTGGTTGATGCCTCTTATCGTTTTTCTAGATACTAGTCACGTTCCTTGGAGCTCCGGTGATATGTTGAGGCTGGTTGGATTTGCATTAATAGATGCATATAACGGCTCTGTGAAAATAATAAGGAGCACTGCTAGTGGTAGCAACGATCCGTTCTCGCAAATTTTCTTTGAACAATATGCTGGCAATAATGGTGGCGATGGTACCGTATTGACTAAAACCCCAGAATGGCTAAGCAAGCAACTTGTATATCCAGAGGAGATGTTTTTGTGGAAAGTTAACAGGTTTAACCAATACCATGTCACTGATCCCAAGACATTCATTGAAGCCCAACAGTTCTACAAAACTCCTGACCAGGTTTCAACAAATTACATAATTACTAATCCTCCTGGCTTTGATAAACCACAATTCGTGGGAATGCAATCTGTGCAACTAAGTAATTCTCCTGCTAATAACCTAGTAGGATACATGGTGGTTCAAAATAATCTGGAAAGTTTCGGTAAGATGATCTTTTATTCAGTTCCTCTTGACTCGGCTACAAAGCTCCTAGGCCCAGGTACAGCAAGAGATGCTTTGGAGAAGGATCCTGCATATGCAAAAGAGAAGGGTTTGTTACGCAACACACGGGTTGGTGACAGCTTACTTTACAGAATAGGAAACCAAGAGGTTTACTTTATTCCTGTGTACACGGCTAGTACTTCTGGGGGAGGTGTAATTCAGCTGGGGACCATCGCTGCGGTAGGCGCTTCAGTAACCGGGAATGCTTACGTTGGTTTGGGCGATACGCCCCAGCTGGCTTTTGAAAATTATCTACTAAAGGCTGCGGGACTTGGTCCTTTAAATCAGACATCTGGCGGTACGACCACTGTCGCAAACGGAACATTGCCTGCAGCCCTATCTAACGCCAGCGCTACAACCAAACAACAGCAACAAGCAAATGAAACTCTAGTCCTCCACAGGGCAGAAAGAATACTAGGGTTAGAGAAAATATTTGTCTCTGCAGGTCTAACTGTTCTAAAGCCAACAGCTGTTTCCGCGCCGCTCAGCTTTAAGGAGGCTGATGTCACCTATCTAGCAGATTCGCAGATCGATTTTGTAAAATCAGCCATCACAAAATTTCTCCTAGAATTTTCGTCGCCCGGTCCAGGAGGTACTTCTTCCGCTAGCCATAGTGCCGCTGCTATACCTACGGATCTAAGAATTTTTGAATGGCAGGGCAGTGATAATAAAGTTGTGAACTTTGGGACACTGAAGGTTGTTAACGGAATAGTGGAAAATCATTATATTTCGATTCATGTAGGATAGCTTAGTTGATTGATAGCTCAATTGAATAGTCGCTTGGTTAATAGGCATGACCGGTATGAAAACTAGGATGCAAACAACTCTTGTTGTAGATAATCTATCTCCCTTCACACCAGATATTATGAGATGTCTTAATAAACTGGGAGCAAATTATATCCAAAAGAGTTTTTCCAGCCTTACCAATGTTACTATCAATATTAACGACGATAACAGCAGCTCCATTTACAAATACAATGGTCACAATCCCGGGGGCACCGCCCATATCAACAGTCAGAGTAAGAGTCTTGGCGATGGTGCTAATTACGATAAGAAGAACAATAGTGACAATCGTGATATAATCGACACGAATAATAATACTAATAATACTAGTAATAATTTATCTTGTGACAAAGTAATTTTATCTGGCAGACGCATGAACAATAGAGAGATTAATATCGTAAATTCTGGCATCATAAGGCAATGTTTTGAAAATAACATACCACTATTAGGCATCTGTTATGGTGCAGAGATTTTGGCGTTAACGCTTGGCGGGACTATCCACAAGATGGCTATGCCTGTTCAGGACACTATTTCTTTAAAGGTGTCGAAATCAGGCTCGCTAATTTCTGCGGATATGAAGACGCTTCTCGTTTATGAGAGTCATAGGTATTGTGTGGCAAAGTTGCCTGAAGGCTTTGAGTCCCTTGCATCTTCGAGACATTGTGAGCACGAGATTTTTTCTCACAAGGAGAAGAAATTATTCGGTACGCAGTTCCACCCAGAAAAAAGTGGAGCAGACGGTCTTAATCTGTTGTCGAAATTTCTAAGTGTATAGGACAAAGGATTAGGATTATCGTCAACTATCATTATCTTTATCTTGATCTTTAGTGCGGTTCCTGTTTTCTATACTATTAGTTTTTTCTCTCCCCGTGTCTCGGACTCTCCGACAACAAGAATGATTTTTATTTGATTAAAAGCGCTATCAAATTCAGAGTGCAATCTCAACCTGAAGATCATTCAATAACACTTCCACTTGTTAGTAAGGAGGAAGAAAACATCTGTCTTCCTCTGGTTATTAATGTGGTTTCGAAATATTGGGGCGAAGAAATCCAATTAGAGGAGGCTATGGCCGTTGCCAGGAAATATCCTGGGATGAAGGGTTCGATAATGATGGAGGGAATAGAGCTTGCTGAAAAACATGGCTTTACGACCTACATTTATAGAGGATCAATAAAGGATCTGAAAAGGCGGATAGACCAGGGTATTCCTCCAATAATTATCCTTCCTGGAATTCACGAAACAGTGCAACATGCCACCATAGTATCTGGTTATGATACTGAAGAACGCAGAATCCTAACTTATGTGCCAGAGCCTGATACAATAGGGGCAATTCCGGAACCTAAATTCGAGCAAGATTGGGAACAAGACGATATGATTACATTGGTGATAGTCCCAAATGATATGAAAGATATTTTTAAAAATGAAGACCTAAAGTTCCGTGATTCAAACAGAATCTGTTTTGAAGCAGAAAAACTTCGTCAGCAAGGAAGGATCAATGATGCTATAGAAAAGTTGCGAAGAGCAGCCAAGTTGGACGATGACAACCCACAACCATGGTGCTTGTTGGGAGGGATATTTAATGAGATTAATTCAGAAGACGCCGTTTCTTGCTACGAAAAGACGATCACACTCAATCCCAGATATTATCTTGCTTTTCGTGGCCTCGGAAACTATTATTTAAAGAGCAAGGACTATCTTAAAGCCGAAGATTATTACACGAAGGCAATCGATATCAATCCGTATAGATTTGGACCAATTTACAAAAATCGCGCCTTCGCGAGATTACAAGTTGAAAATAACTCCGGTGCCAAAGATGATCTGTTAAAGTATCTCGAACAAACACCCAACGCAGCAGATAAAAAGAATATTGAAGATGCTGTTAGTCAGCTCTAATTTCCGTACTTCACCCTGGTGTTGAAGAGTTGAAGTTGAACATCAGCAAGAAGGGTCGCGGGCGACTCCAAGATAAGTCCAAGATGAATAAACAAGGCAAAACTGTATTGTTAGTATTTCCGTCTCAGTTCTCTATGGGCCGAATTGATAAACTGATTGCCAATATTAAAGATGCCCTTCGATCAAAAGATGTCGGGCTTAGAGTTATCGCCATTGAAAAAGAATGTCTCGTTTTTGAGTTGGACGACGTAATAGAGGGCGCGGCGATTACAGTAGAGATGTTCGGGATTGACAAGGTTGCTATCGCAAAAAAGGTGTCTACTGCACGTTTTGAAGAAATCTTAGCAGAAGTCGTGCGTATTGGAAAACTGAAAATTTTGCCCAAGGAGAAATTCTTTGTTAAGGTTCAAATAAGCAATAATGCAAAAGTCGATTACAAGCCAAGAGATCTCGAGTTTGCTTCTACAGGCGAGCTTACAGCAGCATTGCAATCCTCATTACCGCCGTCGTTATCATTATCCTCTCGGAAATCTTCTACTTTTTCTTCTTCTGCTTCTTCACTTACCTCCTCTGCGCGCCCGGCAAAAAACGAATTAGACGCCGATAGACTTATCGAGATATTCATAGGAAAGAAATCGGTTTACGTTTGTATTGAAATTGACGCAGCTCTAGGCGGTCTACCTTTTGCATGTCAAGAGGAAAAAGTATTGTGTACCATACACAACGCCTTATCAGCTATTTCTTGTATGGCAGTTCTAAAGTGCGGCTTCTTTCCAGAGATAATAATTCTTTATACTGACGACGAAAACCTGAGACAAAATTTGAAGACATTTGGCCTGTTAGTTAATAGAATGAACACCAAGAATTATTCAGTTCGACTAGCGAAAGTAGAGGAAATACAAAAACAACAGCAGCAGCAACATCAACAACAACGCGAAAGCAGTCACAAAACAATTTTGCAAGAAATCGTTGCAACTCAAATTCTGACTCACATGAGAGGGAAAGGAGTCGTCGTGCCCTTGAGTACCGCCATCCATCCTCTTTGGTTGATAGAATTAACTTTCAAGAAAATCTTCTCCTCAAACAAGATCCCCTGGATGCCTTTGTTACTGCCAACCCAGGGTATATATGATATTGCCAGGGAGCTGGGGATGGAAGAACATAAACTCCGGCTAATGTCAGACCAGAGTTGTATGATAGATGGGCTGTTGACGTTCACGAAACAAGACTATGCGAAATGCAGGAAGTCAATAGACATAATGACAGAATCCGCTCTCAAGAATATGAAGACTATCTCATTTGAGATAGGCCCGAATTATCTTCACGACATTCTCGATTCCGTTTAGTTTTTCTGTGAGTTTCATTAGCGCGTTTGCTTTTTGTTGGTATTGGGAATCGTTGATTACCTCATACATCGCATCCGTAACTTGACTTGCCTTGAGTTCTTTCGCGTCTAACATAATACCTGCGCCAATTTTTGCTATTTTCTTGGAGTTGGCTAATTGTTCACCATGATTCTCTATGGGAATGGTGAGGATGGGTTTCCCGAACTGAATTGCCTGCGACAGAGCTGCGTGTCCGCCTCGCAGTACCAACGCATTACTCATTGCAAAGATCTCGTCTCGAACTGGGCACCATTCATAGTACCACCCTGAACCACATAGTTTCTTGGGGCTGGTGTCTCCTCTCGGATTCCCCTCTGAAATCACGTACTGAATTTCAGATCGAAGGGCTTTGCAGGCATCTATTGCGGTTCTGATCAGCGGCATTCGAGTGTTGCTAGGACCGCTGATGTGAATAAAAATAATTGGTCTGTTTCTTTCCAAACCAAGAAATTGAGCAACCTTGATGATTTGTTCTTCGTTGACGTGAATTTTTGGTGTAGTAAGGCCGACATATTCTAATTTTCCAGATACAGTACTGATGTCCCAAATGTTGTGCTCGGCTAGCGTATACGGTGGAGGCAGGTCAGGAACAAGAATTCTGTCTGCAAGCGACCACATAGTACCCAGAACTTCACCGTTTAATCTCTCGTAAATCCTTGCGATCTTGAGCTCCCTTAATCTCGGTGAGAGTAATAATTTTAACTGATTCAAAATAACTATAGAAGGAATTCCCAATAATTCAGCAGATAAAAGTGAAGACAGCCTCGTATCTGAGACAATGATGTCAGGCTCGTATTCTAACATATTACGAACTTCAGTATTCACTTGCCTGCAGAAATTTGTGAATAGATAAGGAAGTTTCGCTATGCTGTCTTGGATAGAAAAACCTCCGTCTATGCTCCACGCCAATTCAACTGGTGGGATTGGTAGACAATCGTATCCATGCATTGAAATATAGCCCACGGCCTCTCCAGACGAGGAAAATCTCAAATTCACGCCTAAATTCTGGAGCTGATTGGCTATCATTATTAATCTGCTTGCGTGGCCCAGACCGACTCCGTATGGTGTGAGATATGCTTTTGGCTGCAAGTCAGCGTCGATATGAGATTGGGTGGACACATATTTTGGTTTTTATCCTAGTCCACAACTTGTTCGTTTCTCGGTTGGTTGGCAAGACCAAAAAAAAATAAAAAAAACATAGAAATCAAGAACAGCTTCACTAGTAGCCTCAGGAGGCTTTTAAGTGCCAGATATTAAAGCCTTACTCTTACGACATCGCCCTTAGGACAGGACTCCTTATAGATACTCGCTTGAAAAGAAAAGAGCTTTGAATCAGACATGAGCCAAATGTCCGGCGGCGCGCCCGCCTTATAACAAAGATTTGCAAGATACTCTTCGGTGTCCCATTTTAACTCGACTGGGACCTGTGGAAGTAATAGTCCTGATCCGTCCCTCCATGTCAATATTAATCCGTCTCTGCCTACCTTTATGACATTCAGATAGTCCATCGGGTTCTGTACTTTTATTTCTACAGGCGGAGTCAGAATACTCACCTCAAAAACTATGTCTGCAAGTTCTTTTTTGTCAACTGGGGAGAATCTCGGATCTTGTGTCGCCGCTGCAATAGAAGCTTCAATGAGTGAACGGTACAGGCTTTTCTCCGCTGATGGAAAACCAATGCAACCACGCAAGTGCTCTTGTTTGTGACTATCCAAATAATTCAACGTGACGAAGACTCCACAGCCTTCGGTATTTCGGCTAAGCTCGTAATTATCGTCGTTATCATTACTGGCATCGCCAACATATGCAGTACCGGGAGAGGCAAACTCGGTAAGATGAGCATCTACGACCCGCCTGGCTAGTCTGACTGCCTTCTCTCCGTCCTCGTCGAGGATCATCATCGGATAAGAGCTAGATATTTGGACTTAAAAATCATGGTGTAATCCTTAGCCCTTATCCCCTATCCCTCATCCCAGACTTCCGCTGAAATTGACTATATTGTTGACATTTAGATGTGGGCTACTTATTCTGCAAATATTTTCAATGCACTTTGTCCTAGTGTTGTGAGCAAAAAGTAGATCGTAGACCAGAGAAGGCAATAGGTCTGCCTATTTGACTCAGAAAATACCACACGGTAATTATTTCAACTTGTATCTAATTTTCTCCACAGAAATAATATAAAATAATTTATTTCAGAACAGAATATAGAGAAGAAGTCCATTTTGCGTAAATATTATAAATAGGAACGACGGATATATTACTGATCTAATGTACAAACACACCTTCCAGAGTTCGTCCTCTCGTCCTACTATTTGCCCAAAGTGCGGAGAAATAGTTAAGGTCGATGGCGATTGCGAGTGTAAACGAGTCCTTTTGTTTCTTATCTCGTAGACATAAAGAAAAAAATGCATATGGCATTGACTGGGATTCTATTTGGGACCGACGGATAAGCTAGCTGTTCGGAGCTAGCTTGGCGTTCGGCAGTTTCTAGACAGTCTCTTGCCCCTGAATATATATCCATACAATTTGTGACAACGAAATTTGGGAAATAGATCAAAATTAAAATTTAGAAAGTACAGTTAATTTATTTTATAAAATATCCTAGCCACTCTCTTTAAATGGAAGAATCGTATAGTAACTCATGATCGATTTAGCGTTTGACAGTTACGACGCCAGATGCTAGCAATAATACTAGCATTGAGGTACTGCGTAATACCGAAAATATAGTTAACGCGTATTTACAAATTTTTCGTAATTCAAAGAGCAAGTGGGATTATTATGCAGAGGTAAAGTCGGTAATTTTCGCGATTGACATGATAGAAAAAGCTTTGATTGATACCAAAGCCAGAGGAATAAAATCAAGGTTCATTACTGAAATCACGAAAGACAACTTCCATCATTGCAAAGAGGTAATAATGAAAATTGGTGAGGTTCGGCACCTCGATGCACCTCGATGGAGTTAAAGGAAACTTCGGTGTTAGTGACACAGAGTATCTTGCTACTTCAACCATGAGGGAGTTGCAGATTGAAACAACAGCAACAGCAACACCAGCAACAACAGCAACTACAGCAACTACAGCAACTACAACAGCATTGCCCTCACATGCCGTATACAGCAATGTCAAAGAAAATATACAGCAGCATCAATATCTGTTTGATACCCTTTGGGGTAAAGGAACACCAGCAGAACAGAAGATTAGAGAGATAGAAGAAGGAACACTACACTATGAAACCAAGATATTAGATAATCCAGAAGAGATCGTCAGTGAAATTGGTCGTCTTACGGCCAATTCAAATGAGTTATCGAATTGTTTTACACCTGGGGGGATGCAGTATAGCTATAATCATTTTTTTGAGATAAAGAAGAAACTACTGGATAAACAACAGAAAGGAGGGCACAAGGGTATAAGATACATAAGTAATATTAACAAAGATAATGCGAAATTAGCCAGAATATTTCTAGACGCAGGTATCGAAATAAGACATATCAAAAATCTGCCACCGATGAGCTTTGGTGTTTCAGATAAGGAAAATGCCACCACAATAGAAAAGATGGAGGCTGGCAAGATGGTTCAAAGTCTTCTACTTAGTAACGAAGCTCCGTATGTCGGTCATTTTTATTCTATATTTGAAGAGTTATGGAAGAATGGAATTGATGCTAGTGATAGATTAAGTGACATTAATGAAGATGCCGACTTAGCAGACATTGAGGTGATACAAAGTTCTTCCAGAGCAAGGGTCCTATATCTAGACCTAGTAAGGTCTGCTGCAGAGGAATTGCTTCTGGTATTTGCCACCACTGGTGCTTTCACTCGTCAAAAGACGATCGGAGTGATAGAATTATGTATAAAAGCCGCAAAACAGCGGAATGTAAAAGTTAGAATACTAATGCCTGCACACGAATCAAGTGAACAGACGGTAGGTAAACTAAGACAAAATTATCCTGGGCAAATCAATATTAGGTATATTGAACAAACTTCTGGGACTAAAGCCACAATCCTGTTAGTTGACAGAAAGATTTCTTTGGTAATGGAATTAAGGGATGACTCGAGAGGAACTTTCGATGAAGCAATAGGTTTATCCACATATTCAAATAGTCGGTCAGGTGTCTTGTCTTACGTCTCTATCTTTGAGAACCTTTGGCTGACTGAACTATATGCACAGGTTAAGCAAGCAAACGAGCAACTTGCTTCAGCAAACGAGCGGCTAAAGCTTCATGACAAAATGCAACAAGAATTTATCAATGTAGCCGCTCATGAGTTACGAACCCCTGTTCAACCTATACTCAGCATCGTGGGGCTCCTTCGTTCAACAAAAGGACACGTCGATAAAGACAAGTTGGACAATTCAATAGATCTGATTGATAGAAATGCAAAAAGGTTGACGAGACTTACAGAGGATCTTTTAGATGCTACGAAAATTGAGAGCCAGTCTCTAAAGCTGAACAAAGAGGTATTAAATTTAGGTGAGCTAATCTCGAGTGCCATTCAAGATATTAAGAATCAAATTGAGGATAGGAGTGTACAAGTCTGGTACGAACCAAAAAGGGAGGATATCATTTTTCTAGAGGCAGACCGACATAGAGTTGTTCAGGTTATTACTAACTTACTAAGTAACGCGGTTAAATTCACGAAAGGACACGGTGAAACCATTTCTATCAGTACCGAAAAGAAAAAAGGAAATGACGGTGATAACCAAGAGGTTGCTGTAGTGTGTGTAAAGGATAACGGTAGTGGAATAGACTGTGACATATTTCCAAGATTATTTGAAAAATTTGCAACGAAATCATTTCAAGGAACAGGATTGGGGTTGTTTATCTGCAAAGGTATTGTTAATGCTCATCATGGCGAAATATGGGCTGAAAATAATGCAGAGTCCGATGAAGGTAAAGGAGATACATTTTACTTTACTCTACCAATCGTCAATATCCCGGAGCAATAACCAAAAAATACTAACAAAATGTGCTGAAAGATAGACAGAAACGAGGTCAAAACACCTTAAAGTAGTCATGACACATCTGGGTGTTCCTTAGATCTTAAGACGCTGCTATCTAGATCTGATTTGGCTAGTCCGAAGAGCTACCTTCATCGTAGATTAATCTCATCTCATCGAAGGTTAACTTTTCCCCGCTTGACATCTTCTTTAAAGCAGCTTCCTTCATTATATTCCATCTTTCTTGGTTTTCCCTGTTTCTCCTTGACCTTTCCTGTAAGCTCTCGCGTCTCTCCTCATTGTCACGCGGTTGACGTCGTTGATATTGTTGTCTTCTCTGACGATTTTCGGCAGCCGCTTGTCGCGATTTTCTAAATTGAATTGCATTGAGCTGAGTCTCTACCATTTCCAGTTTTGCTTTGGCCTCCCTTACTGCACGAATTATTGTCCTCCTATCTTGATAAAGACTCTCACGCAAATTCAGAAGTGTATCAAGGTTAGCTTTAAGATTACCAATTTTATTACCAAAATCAGACCGTTGGTCGAAAATTTTATTCATTTTCGTTCTTAAGCCTTCATATTGTGATGACATGTTTCTATAATCATCTTCTTTTTTGTGAAGTGCGTTGAGAGAATGCAGCTTGGTTGCGATTTCTTTTGATCTGGCAACTAATTTGCGTTCCTCATCTTTCGTCAACTTCTTAGTCTGGATGTCGCGTTCGATCTGCTCCAGGTTTTTAGCCAATTTTGACATGTCATATCTATCTCTGCGTGATTTCACTGCTGCCGCAGAGCCACCTTTGTCGTCCATCGACTTCATTCGATTTCTGGCTTCAATGAGGGTAGTTTTCATTTCAGTATACCGAGTTAATTCCGTGTCCTTTTGTTCATTTGTTTGCTTCAGTTTAACCCGGAACTCCTCTAGCTGGACTCTTTCATCGTCTATCTGCTTTTTAGCGGATTCGATGCTATTGTTCAGCTCCTGAATTCGTTCCTCCCCCTTTTTCTGTTCTTCTAACAACGCCTTCTTGAAGTCGATAAGTGTCGTAAGATTCGAATCTAATCCAGAATGATGATCGCGCTCAAGATTCTTTCTTGGAGTTCTAGTGGCAGTTGTCGTAGCCGCAGCCGCAGCCGCTGCTGTCGCCGATGTGCCTCCATTGTCGGTACTATATTGGTCCAGTCCCACGTCGAATGTAGTTTCTTGTATTACCGAGGATATATTTTTTCTCATTTGGAGTAGTGGCTTGTAGCCTGACGCCTTGCCCCAAGATGCATCATATATACATGTTTATATGACATGAGATTCTAGTACTCGTAGGAGATCACTAGATGGAGGATTTCGAGAAGGATTTTCCTGATTTCGACTGGAAAAATATTCCTGCTTATAAGCATCCTGGTGGCAAGGATTGCCCATGTCCCAAACACGAGTATATTCGAGAGCAGATCAATATTACCAAGACAGTAAGCAACAATCGAGAGGTGAGCCAAGAAACCAGGCAGAAGGCGCAAGTTACCCTCAAGCTGTGTCCTGATCATTACAATGTATATTTTCACGAAGTCATTCCTGCGATGCCCTTTAAATATAGAGTAATGACAAAAATCGCCCTCAAGATCGGCGCAGTAGTTATTCAAAAAATTCCGTATATGCAATCTGACCAATGTTTCTACTGCAAATTCGGGTCCGGTGGTTTTGATAGAAAAACTGAATTGCCGCCAATTTAGTTTTTTTTCTGTTGCAGTTTTTTTTCTTCTTTTTTCTACTTCTTTGTATTGAGGCCTTTCGCCATATTTTGGAGCATCGCAGATTGATCTGACGCAAAACCTAGCGAAAGTATGTTGCGTAAGAGTATATGCAAATACGGAAAATTGCGTCTAACTACTGACGTGTAGCCGTCATGGAATCCTTTCTCTATTGTCTCGTATTGGGATTGCTCGAAGTCTATGACACTTGCCAGAAATGATGCTATGTCCATACTCTGCGCGAATACCGAATTCGTTTTGTGAATAAATCCTAGATCTGTTCGCACTATAGAGTTATCAGGATTTACTAGATAGTTCTGCGATTTATTATCTGTAAAAACGTAGCCGGCTTTGTGTAACTTTCCCGTTAAGGAGCCTGCTTGGAATGCCAAAGAGCATATAATATTTTTTTTGTGCTCCTCGTCTGCAAACGCTTTATACAGGTTACCCCCTCCTATATACTCCTCGACGATCGTGTCGGCTGTTATCGAAATGAGAAGGGGAGTAGGAATTCCTAGTCTTTTCAAATTATTCCTCATATCATTCCCTTCATTTCCCAGTGCCAGCTTTCCTGCAGGTGGAGGAGCGGAAGGATGTGCCATCAGAACGGACATTATGCTATATGTGGCCGCCAAAAGGTATTCGTGAAAATCCTTTGTTAATTTATTTTTCTTTATAACTACCATGCGCCCGTCCAACTGTTGAACTGATACATCTCTCTGCCAGTTTACGAAATACAAGAATTATAACACTATATGTGAATGCTTGAATGTAAAAGTTTCAATACTTAAAATACCGAACTATCATATCCTATCGAAGGGAGTGATGGTGTCACAGGTACATGACGGACACAGAAGGGCTTCAAGATTCTTCACATCTATGAATGCTTCCAGTTATGATACCGTCGTACGTATCGCCACTTTTGGTCAGGACTACCTATGGAAAAGGCAGATTCTGGATGTTATCGATAAACACCATCTATCTTCTCCTTGTTCTTCCTCTCCTTGTTCTGATGATCTTCCAGCTCATATGCATCTGGACCTTGCATCTGGGACAGGAATACTATCTTCGCTGATAGAGCACCGTGGGAATCATGGAGGAGAAAGACCAAGAAGTGTGGTCGGTCTTGATTTGACATTCGATTACCTGCGAACCGCAAAAAAAAAGTGCAGCACCGGACTGCTAACAAACGGGACAGCAGAGGTGTTGCCGTACAGAGAGAAATCATTCGATTCGGTCACATCATCTTATCTAGCAAAATATGCCGATATTGAAAGAGTAGTGAGTGAGTGTTGGCGTGTCCTTAAACATGGAGGTATCGTGGTTTTCCACGACTTTACTTATCCGTCCAACCCCTTGGCCAGAAGCCTTTGGAATGGCTATTTTAAGGTATTGCGATCGGCTGCCAAAACAGCAACTTCGTGGGCGCCAGTTTTCCAAGAGTTGGATCAGGTTGTAAAAATGAGTAGCTGGCTTGGACAAACCATGCAGGCGCTAGAAGGTACTGGGTTTAAGAACATATCCTTCAGATTCTACACCATGAGAACGTCCGCCATTGTTTCGGCCAACAAGCCATGAACGAAGACTCTCGTTTGAACGAATGGTTCGTACCTAAGTTTGGCTCACTAAAATTCCGGGCATTTGTTGGTTTATTATTTTTACCTTATACCGGGATGTGCGTATCTTTTACTATCATAGGTGCGATGCTATCATCTACAATTCAATGGGATAGGGTTGCTGCCATAGCCCTAATATACGGGTTAGCCTTAGGCGTGTCGGCTCATGCTGCTGACAATTTAGGATCAAAAAAAAATAAGCCGTGGGGAAGGTACTTTAGCGCAATGCAGTTATGGCTGTTAATAATTTTGAGTCTAGCCATAGCCTATTCGATCGGAATTTATTATATAATATTTCATGTCCCCTTGCTTGTAGTCGTCGCTGCCCTAGAAGGTTTTTTCGTCTTTGCATATAACTTTGAATTATTTAAGGGGGTCTTGCATAATGATCTTGGATTTGTTTTTTCGTGGGGGGCTCTTCCTGTGTTAGGAGGATACATAATGCAGACGAATGGTGTTGGAACGTTGCCAATCATAATGTCTGTGTGCGCGGCCCTAGTCAGCTACATGCATATTAGAATATCCAGGCCATACAAAGAACTAAGAAGGAAGAGGTTAAACGAGCGGCGAGCTAAAAGATTGGAAGTGTATCTCAAACTAATTAGTTTAGGAACTATAGCAGCTGCTTTTGCTGCCATCTTCCTTAGGGTCATCTTTTAGGTCGTTTTTTAATACTACAACTACTTTCTAATTATTGTACTGTTAGTAGAGAGGTCGTGGATGGTCATAGTATCTGTTGTGGTAAGGGATTTTGGAAGTCATATGTTACAAAAGATTTCTGAACTCGAAAACAAGTCGAATATCAAATTACCTGTTACGAAAAAAATTCTTTTGGCTGAGACAGGTACAGTCGAACAGATATTGAGTATATTGACGAATTCAGAAACCATAGTGAATGTTTTAAAACAAACAGAGGATCGCGAACTCATACTGCGAGATGTTTGCATAGCCAGCAAGAAGACCGGCGAAACGCTAGTCAATGCAAGGTCGCGCTTTTTTCTAGAGAATATACCTGGAGATATCATAAATCAGATTAAAAGAAAGAACCTAGGCATCGGAAATATAATTATAGGTCATGAATTAGAAACATTCAGAAAAATAATTAAAATAGGTTACAATTCGAAATCCAAATCGATTTTTAGAGTGTATCATATTATCCACCACGGCAAAGTCGCCATTGAAATAAAGGAATGTTTTACATCAGATATAGATTCGAACGTCAACCTCGAGATTGAAGCCGAAAATAGTTCTTAGCACTATTAGTGTCTTTATCGCTACTAGTGAAACCTATAATGAAAGAGAGGTGGACCGGGTGGGATTCGAACCCACGACCTCGGCAATGCCAATGCCGCATCCTACCGGACTAGACGACCGGCCCTCCAACTTCAACAATCCTTTTGTTTGGTATTAATACGTTTAACGAATTGCAGACGTTAGATGGGAAATAAGGGATATTATTATTTATAACAAAGCTGCAACGTAGTTTAATTGTACAGATGCTATGAATTCTATCCAGCCTGTGACAATCTACGATTTTGTTGATGTCTCGTCATAAGGACGACGGCCACTGCCACCACCAGAATGGCGATATCCAGAGCAGGACCAATATCATATAATTAAGGGCGTTTCTCTTGATTATTGGTATACGCAGTGACAGTTGAGCGGTCTATCGGAGCAGTGATAAAATTCCAATCACCGAGCGATGAGGATGATACTTATCGTGCCGAGTCAGCGGAGTTTCTTTTACTGAGAAATCGCAGAGGATTCTGGGGCTTTCCGCAAGGACATAAAGAGAAAGGTGAGACCGAAATAGAGACTTTAAAAAGAGAGGTAGCAGAGGAGACTGGTATCGAGGATATAGATATACAATCCTATATTGGAAGAATTCGTTATTCCTATTTTAGAGCAGATGGCATGAAATCCAACAAAGAGGTGACCTTTTATTTTGCGAGCAGCCCCAGTAGGCTGATAAAGATATCAATTGAACATGAGGGCTTTAAATGGGTGACATACTCTGACGCCTTATCTCTCCTCAACCATAGACAATTAATATCAATATTGATCAGAGGGCACAGAAAAGGTCTCTATTAACTTTCTGTCCATCCCGGTATCGCGACTTTCCGCCACTGCTGCTGGCACCACTAGGACTACCACTAATACGCACTCGTATATCTACGGAAATAGATTTATACCTAAGATTGGGCGAAATACGGAGGATTAATAACAAGATGGTTGCCGGGAAGCGCATAGTTTTGACAGCAGACAGAAGTTTAATGACAAATTATAGAGGGAATTTCCTTTACGGTTTCATTGCTTGTGGACCTTATGAATTAGTTCCAGAATTTGTTTTTGACAAGTTATTTTGTCCAAGCGTTGAAACAGATAAAAATACTGGTGAGATAAAGGTTGCTCAATGTGGTTTGCGAAGGATCGAAGGCGCTCTCTTAAAAGAATACAGCCGCGAAGACATTTTCCTTGCTCACCCAGAAATGCTGGAAAAATGCATTGGGCCTGAGACTAAAGTTGTCGGAATTAACGTTATGGATCCACTTGGAATGGCTCCCGTCACTACTACAATGTCACCCGAAAATCTGTCTTACGTTGCCATGAAATTCAAAAAGATGTGTGCTTCGATTATTCAACTAAAAAAGAAATACAACTTTAAAGTGGCAGTAGGCGGAAACGGGGCATGGGAGCTTGCGAAGCCTGACAGAATGAAAATTCACGGTATCGATACAGTGGTTATAGGAGAAGCAGACGAGCTCGCACTTGACCTCTTCCATGATCTCGAGGCCGGTGATGCACCAGAACTATTGCACACATTTGTCAGAAATATCGAAAACATTCCAATGATACGAGGCCCGACTATAAACTCATTGATAGAAGCTATGCGTGGCTGCGGAAGAGGCTGTGATTTCTGCGACGTTAACAAGCGTTCTAAAAAAGATATCCCACTTGATAGATTACAGGCAGAAGCCAAAATAAATCTCAAATACGGTTTTGACTCTATTTGGCTTCAATCAGATGAGATGCTACTTTATGGGTGTGACAATCGAGATTTTATCCCCAACGCCGATGTAATTTTAGGTCTATGGAAAGGGTTGAAAGAAGTCGGTGCAAATTTTATTGGGACCACTCATATGACTTTATCTGCAGTGGCGTCCTCACCGGATCTTATAAAGAAATTGTCTCAGGTTAATAATATGGACAACAACGGAAGATGGCTTGCGACGAACCTAGGAGTTGAAACTGTAGCACCGAGAATGGTCAAAAAACATCTTGGAGTCAAGACAAAGCCGTTTAGGCCAGAAGAATGGGGAGCAGTAGTGAGGGAAGGAGCAAGAATCCTAAACCAGAACCACTGGTTTCCAGCATTGACCCTTATCATAGGTTGGCCGGATGAGACAACCGATGAGACACAGTACACAATTGATTTAATAGAAGACTTTCGTCAGATGAATATGAGAGGATTGGTAGCACCTTTACTCTATCAAGACTTTTCAGAAAAGAATTCTATGCACTTTGGCAATCTCAACGAGGCGCAGTTCACGCTCTTCTGGAAATGCTGGCAGCACAACTTATGGGTTATAAACGACATCATTCCGATCATTATTAGAAATAAGACATACGGTCCGGCAATGAAAGTGTTCATGGCGCTGTTAATCAAATTCGGGACTTGGGGCATAATGAGATATCTTAGAGGGTTATCCAAAACTCTATTCAATGGTCAGACTCCAGAAGACATCGTTGACATCTATGCCAGAAAGAGATCTGTAACTACTTCGCCTATGCCGCGGCTTTAGTATGTCCTGTGTGTTTTGTTACAGCTTCTTGTCGGTGTCGCCAGGCTTTAGTTGCTGAATGACGACTACCTAGTTAGCAACTAGATAGCTAGTTAGTTTTTTTGTATTCTTATTGGTTGGATCTTGTACGGCCATCTACAGATAAACCAGAGACGCTCTTTACTTTTTGCCAGATTCCAACTGTGCAATCGCTTCATCTGCCACACTCGCAGTCTTTGGGGTCAGAATAATAAAATAATTCTTATCAGCGCGTTCAACCGCAGTGACTGACTTGTATTTTTTAGTAGAAATATCAAACTCCACCATCCCGGCATCAATGTTACCTTTAGTGTAGATCATCATCAACACGTCGCCGGATAAAGGAGTTAAAGGTACTATCGAAAACACATAACCCTTGTATGAGCTTATTGGAAGAACCTGTTTCATGTAGGGAGCAACCGATACAAGGTACATGAAAACGTCCTCTATGTTCGAAAATTCTTCAAATTCAAATTTCATAAGCTAGCTCGGAGGTGTCCGTGATATAAGCATAAGGCCTTGTTAGAAATTTGACATATAAAGGAAGGACATTATTTCTATTATTATTGGCGTTGCTATTATTCCGTTATCCGTAAGATTCGTACTTCATATCAAAGCTGCCATCTTTTCTCTTATTACGCTCGGTTACAAATCCTTTTGGAATCAAGTAGTGCAATGCTCCGTCAATAGTTCCCTGCCATCCACAAACATAAAAAGAAGTGTTTTCTGGCGTTATCTTTTCACCTACAAGTTCCTCTAGTTGAGAGCGGTCACTGCCTGAGTCCGATTTCAAGAATGATTCAACTCGTCCTTTCAGCCCACCCCAAGATCGATTGAACCACTCTTGCGGCCTGCTGATGCTAGCCCTATACCTGAAATTCCATTTGTCCTTTCCTTTATCTAGACTTTCTTCCTCCAAGTCAGTCAATAATTCCCTGTAGCTGAGTTCATCCACGTAACTAGCTCCGTGTAAAACAACTATCTCACGGTGACTTTGGATCTGTTTTAGGTGCAAAGAATACGCGATAAATGGAGCCAAACCAGTGCCCCCTCCCATAAGAATTAATCTTCTGTTATCCGGCGAGCCATCATGCATTTTTTCATTAATGGTAAACAGTCCTACAGGTTTTACCCAGACAACTTCGTCTTCCTCCTTTTTGTTAAAGAGTTCGGTAGTTAGTCGGCCTGGAAGAGGCTTTCGTACCCATCTGATGAGCAATTCAAAGTATTTTTTTTGATGCGGAGGCGAAGCGATTGAATAAGCTCTGCGTATTATCTTTTTCTCACTTGGAATATAACTACCGAGGGTAACAAATTGACCTGCTTTAAAGTCTGGAACTGGTTGACCATCTAAAGATGAAACTCGGATAATAGAAAGATCCTCCTTCAGAACACGGACATATGTAACTCTGCCCTTGTTATCGACTACCATACAACTCTCTCACCAGATTTAATTGCGTCGCTTATAAATGAATATATTTGTTACCTCTCTGGAATGAGTGAATTCGTATAGAGATGCCTGACCCTCAAGTATCTGGTATATTTTTGTGTGGAAACAATGCCTGGCAGAAAGTCTTAATTGACTATAATAACAAGTTGCACATATGGCAAGTTGGGTTAAGGATAAAAATTCTCTTTCTCGATCTGGAGATATGGATGAACTTGCGAATACAATTAACGAACAAAGCTCTGAACAAAGAAAGACGGTCAATACTTTTAATAAAGCAATGAACAACTTTGCCTCCGAAAGATCGCTTGAGAGTTGTCTTGAAGCGCTAAACGCGTCTATGCAAATAGCAAACATCAGAGGGAAGTTAGTTGAATGCTATGAATATTATGCAAGGCTCTTAGAAAGAGAGATAGTACGGCTGAAAAGAACCGACGGAACACATGCAAAACCATAGTCTGTTTGCGTTAGTTCATAAATGTTCCATTTTACAATAATTATAGAAGCTACAACTTCAAACCTAAGAAAGCCGTTCTTATCTATCAATGTCTACGCAAAGATAAAAAAATTTATGTTTGCAACCAGTAAGCTAGAAAATTTCGAATATCAATAAAATTATGCTAGGACAAAACAGTGGAACAGAAAAGCTGCTAAAAAATCAAAATGTTTTTAATAGTGGACTCTATCTTGAGATTAATGAATAAGGAAGTTCTCGCAGGAATCGTTGCGAGTGTATTGGTTGCTGGATTGATTTTTACTCCCCTTTTAGTAGGACAATCCCACGTAGCACAAGCACAAGCTGCAACATCAGGTAAGACTAAAAAAGTCCTCCTAATCGCAAATGAAAAGGTGGTACAGGTTGCTCCAGACGATCCGTTGCATCCGGGTGGAATAAAGTATAATGCAATGGTCTTTAATGGTACAGTCCCGGGGCCAGTTATATCACTCACACAAGGAGATAACGTACAAATCACATTAAGGAATGACGGGAAAGTTATACACAGCCTCGATTTCCACATGGGATATGGTGCGAGCCAAGCAAACTCAGGCCCAATTCAACCAGGTAAATCGTTCACCTGGACAATAAATAATCCAGCACCGGGCGCGTGGTTTTACCACTGCAGCGCAGATGCACTTAACGGTATCTGGGAACACATTTCCAATGGTATGTACGGTGGCACTGTAGTACATCCTCTGGGCGAAACACCAGCTAAGGAGTTCTACATGGTATTTGGTCAGCTATTCAATACCGCCGACCAAGGATTATTCAATGGTACAAAAGGAAAAGTAGGATCCTTTGATTTGAAGAAATTCATTGCAGACCAACCAGATTTAATGTTGACTAATGGCATGGCTTTCAAATACACACCATCAGTAGGAAAAATAGTGAAGATACCACTCAACAACAATGCGACAGTTTTCAAAGTGAAGCCCGGTGAATTAACGAGATGGTATATTTTCAATGCTGGACCCAATGACGGTGTATCTTTCCACTTCATAGGTGGGTACCAGAGTGCGAAGTACGGTTATGCCAATGGCACACAACGGTTATTGACGCAAGATCAGAACGACCAGGTCAATTGGATTCCAGTTTCAGGGGGCCAAGTGATTGAATCCACATTCCCACTACCGGGTGTCTATGTTGGCGTTGACCACAACATGAATCATGTGTTAAAGGGCGCAGCGTTTGCTGTGTTGGCAGTTAACAACTCCACCGCAGGCGATCAACCTCCAGGCACATGGGTACCTCCAAAGGCCAGTAGTTTTGTTAGCGGTGAGCAGCAGCCAGCGGCGATGAAAATGATGAGTTCACCAGCAGCAGGAGCAAAAGCAACCAAATAATGGACTGAACGAATAGAGGCCACTCTAATCTTTCCTCTCTTTTTTTGTCACTATCCATATCGACTTCTACCTCAAGTTTGATTATTAATTACTCAAATTTACGTATCTCCCGGTATTCAGAGTTTAGGCACAACTTCACTGATGACTTGGTGTCTCAATAATGGTTGTTAAATTATCGATTATCGTAAAACATAGCTCCTTTGCCAATCCGTTTGATTGAGGGGGCGTAGATAAGACCTATGATCCCTCACACGTTATGCTAGCTATTTATCATACATTTCCAGCTGTAGACAAGAAGGTTGACATCTGCTTGTGTAATAATATTGTCGCTTCCACTAATATTACTGGTAACACTGCTCCCGGATAAAGACTTGTTCGATGGTTATTCCCTTTCCTGATTTTACTCTTATTATCGTCCTCATTGAAACACGACCCGATTTCTGATCGTGCCTAGGTTTTCGATAGAGATTTCTACTATATCGCCGTCCTTGAGATACTTTGGTTCCTTCATTGACATGGCAACACCTGCAGGCGTGCCTGTTGAAATGATATCACCTTCTTCTATCGTCATTATCGAGCTGAGGCTAGAAATTATTTTTTTTATAGGGATTACCATATTTACACTTGAGGATTTCTGCCGCAACTCTCCGTTGACTTTAGTAACGATTTCTAAATTTTGAGGATCTGAGATCTCGTCTTTGGTTGTAATCCATGGACCACAGGGGGCAAAGGTATCAATACTCTTCCCTCTAGTGAATTGCTTATCTTTAAACTGAATATCCCTTGCAGACACATCATGCAAGATCATGTATCCGAAAATAGAGTCGACAGATTGCTCTATCGACGCCTTTTTTGTATCCTTACCAATTATTGCGGCAATTTCCGCCTCGTAATCCAAGCGTTTAACAAAGGAAGGACAAACAATGTTACTGTAGGGAGAATTCAAAGTGGTCCTTGGTTTCATAAAAATCACGGGCTCATCAGATGGAGTTAACCCTGCATCTTTAGCGTGATCATAATAGTTAAACGCTAAACAGATTATCTTTGGTGGGTTTGGCAGAGGCGCCAATAACTCGGTCTCTTCGATCTTATGGGTATATTCTAACTTTCTTTGATGTTCTTTAACTTCGTCTAGCCAACCTTTGAACATGAATTCCTTTATGCTAGACGGTATTGGAATGCCTGTCTGGTCTTGAATTTCTGGTCTTGTAATTAGTCTTTTTCCATCCTCGGAGACTATGGCGTATGTCTCGACCAGACTGGCGTTCTTTATTCGTGCAATTTTCATTTCATTTCATTCATTCTTCCTGTCTCCTTCTACCTGTGAGTAAATATCGCGGCATTGCCACCGTTTAGCCTGCAAAAGCCGAATCTCACAAGTTGAACCTGCGTACCTTCGTTCAGGGATGATACGAATGACTCGGCAAATCCTTCACATCTTTCAAGACTGTTTGTGTTATAATTTTCTCCAATGTACAGTTCCCTAGCAATCATAACTCTATACGGTAACGCATCCTCGGTTGCGACCCATTGGATTTTCGGCATATCCTGGTTTATCTCGTCGCCCGTCTGCTCGACTATTATTAGTCTTCCGCTATTATTCCTATTACTAGAGTGCATAGACCCACCGCCACTATTACTACTGCTACTGGTGCCACTATTACTACTGCTACCGGTGCCACTATTACTACTGCTACCGGTGCCACTATTACTACTAATACTCTTGTCCGAACCACGAAGCTTGGGAGTATATTCGGATTTAATATCAGCGATCCTTATATTGTATAACTCCATCAGCCTTATTTCATCTCCAACTCTTAGGCTAGCTGCATCGTCGCCAGCAATGTAAAAGGAATTTGACACACGTATCTTTCTGTGCCCCAGATTCATGCTCGGATGATTGCTCAAAGTTACCTCTTTCGTATGACCATTTCGCACTTGTAGTTGAACTGGGTCTTTAACGAAAAATAACCTTATGCATTGAGGGTCAATAATTTTTCTGTTGAATGCTTCAAGTGCTTCAAACGGTGGCTTAGTCTCAGACAAGGTCAGACCCAAAGAAAGGACAAATTTGCGAATTGCCTGTGGTAAAAAACCTCTCCTTTTGATCGCGGCCAAAGTCGGAAGACGAGGATCGTCCCAGCCTTGAACAAGGCCCTTTTCTACCAGCGGCTTAATTTTTCGCTTGGAAACAGGCATTCCTTCGAACTCTAATCTCGAAAATTCTAACATCGAAGGCTTACGAAGAGAGAGCCTTTCAAGTATAGCAAAGTACAGTGCATTGCGTAACTCATACTCCTTTGTCCGAAGTGCATGCGTTACACCATCGAGGCTGTCTTCTAATGGGGCTGCAAAATCATAAGTGGGCCACACTCTATTAGAATTACCTAGTTTTGGGTGGTGGCCTTCGATTATTCTAAAAAGCGTCGGATCTCTCATGGCTGTATTTTGATCAGCCATGTCACCTTTGAATCTGAGCACAGCAGTATTTGGTTCAAATGACCCATCGAACAATTTGCTTAGTAGGTCTCGGGTGTTCGTTGCATCCGTTCTGCAATCACATGGAAGTCCTTTTGACCGGAGCTCCCGCATTACAGACTGAGTACATCTGCACACGTATGCTCCACCAAGCTCTACCAATTTTTTACCGTAATCACATAATAATTGGATATCGTCAGACGTGTTCTTCACAATATCTGGTTCTATTCCAAGCCATTCTATGCCTTCCCTGATAGCGTCATAATATTCTGGTTTTTCGTTTAAAGGATTCGTATCGTCGAAACGTAGGATTAACTTCCCATTGTACCTACGAGCGTATTCATCGTCAATAATTGCAGCTTTGGCGTGTCCTATATGAGGATATCCATTCGGCTCCGGAGGAAATCTTGTAACGACATTGCCCAGTTTCGCGTCATTTAGAGAAGGCAGGTTTGCATCATGACCTGCCGTCCCCTTTTTCTTGGCAGCAGATTCATGAGGTGCGATACGTGCGAACAGAGCTTTTTGTTCGTCTAACGTTAATGCATTTATTTCCTCTAGTGTGATTTTGATTTCAGGAATCAGTATTTTTAAATTGCTCCGAAGATCTGGTCTCTGAGCAATAATTTTGGAAATAACAGTTTCGTCCCTCGCTTTTCCGCCGTACTGTATGGCATTTTTTAAAACGATAATCTTAATGAAATTTCTAGTGCCTTCATCAACTGAGTAGGATGACGACCACGTCAATAACGCTACAAGCTCCTTTCTACTATAAAGGAGGCAGAAGATTCGAGTGCTCTTTTGGCTTCTGAATCTGCGTAATCAGCTAATGATTGTACTGCCTTTTCTATATGTGTTCGTGCGGCCAATCTGATCTCTTGATCTATCCCTATAGTAGAAATAGTTCCGACCGCTTCATTCAGGTCGCTAGCCGACGCATTCTTTCTGCCAAAAATTTTGAGGATCTTGCTTCGGTTCTCCCCCTTCGCATTATTCAGGGCTAGAAGTATCGGATAAGTTTTTTTCCCTTCTCGCAGATCATTGCCTACTGCTTTGCCTGTGATCTTAGGATCTCCTGTGATGCCTATCAAGTCATCAACCAGCTGAAATGCGATGCCGATGTTCCTTCCAAACCATGAAAGTCGTTCCACATCAATGACGCTCGAATTCGGGGCGGATAATACGCCCAAAGCGCAGGAAAGCTCGAATAACGCGGCAGTTTTTTTACTAATCATATTAATGTATTGAGGCGAGTCGATTGATAACTCATCATTCATTGAAGCCATGTGGACGTCGGTAGCTTGACCTTCGCATACCTGTATGCATGCTGAAGATAGCTTGGCGACCATCTCACATATTGCTTTTTCCGGAATGCCCTTGGCTCTTCCATTTACAGCCAACAGCTCGAATGCTTTTGAAAATAAAATATCGCCTGCCAAAATGGCTAATGGCATACCATAGTGCTTGTGAACAGTTTGAACACTGTGGCGCATATCATCGTTATCCATTATGTCGTCGTGCACGAGAGAGAAATTATGGACAAGTTCCACGGCAGCAGCAGCGGGCAGAGCCCTTCTTAGGTTGCCTCCAAACATTTCACTTGACTTAATTAATAGAAATGGACGCAAACGCTTACCTCCACTTTTGATATAATGGGCTGACGCCCGGTACAATTCAATGGGGTCACCCTCTAACGAAGAAAGAATGTACTGGTCCACGCTGGAAGCGTTAGACTCTAGCTCGTCCTTAATATCGATTGCCTTCATCGGTTGCTACTAGATCCATCTGCTAGATAGCCAGTCAATATATACCTTGAACTCTTCAAGTCTTTGATATTTTTGGCTCCGACCAGGAACATTGCACTCTTAAGTTCCTCTGTTATCATTCTTGCAAATTCGAACAAACTTTCCTTTGACTCTGCTGCTTTACGCAAAAATGGATAGGCCATGCCACACATGTCAGCGCCTAATGCAATGCACTTGGCAACTTCTAAACCGTTGCGCAGACCACCAGAAGCGATCAGCGGCACCTGTGGGACAGCCTGCCTAACTTCGATAAGACTGGCAGCAGTGGGTATTCCCCAATCCCAAAACAATTCGCCTAAACGAATTTTGACTGTGTCTTTTTGTGTCTCTGCGCGCAACTTCTCTACTCCTGCCCAGCTAGTTCCTCCTGTGCCGGCCACGTTGATTGCGGAAACGCCAACCAACGCCAGCCTGATTGCAACTTCCCTAGAAATCCCAGCCCCTACTTCTTTTACCATGACAGGCACATCCAGACTCTTTACTAGTTCTGAAATCCTTTGAAGCACTCCTCTGTATTTTGGTTCACCCTCTGGTTGGATAAGTTCTTGCAACGGGTTGAGGTGAATCACAAGAGCATTCGCCCCTATCATTTCTAAAATTTTTCTAGTATCATCGACAGAAAGGCCTTTAGCAAGTTGCGCACCACCGATGTTTGCTATCAGGAATGCGTTAGGAGCATTTTTTCTTGCTATAGAATATGTATCTGCAAGGTCAGTACTCTTAAGACCGGCTCTCTGGCTACCAAGGCCCATTCCGAAACCATACTTTTCTGCGAGTTCACCTAGTCTAGAGTTAATCTCGGTTGCTTCCGGAGTTCCACCAGTCATAGAGTCTATGATAATAGGGGCAGAAAACTTATGGCCCAAGAAGGTGGTAGAAGTGTCAATTTCTTCATAATCAAGCTCAGGTAAGGCATTATGTACAAATTTAATGTCTTCCAAATAAGTAGAAGTGGTCTTCGCCTGGACATCTTTATGCAGAGGTATATCAATTCCCTCTTTCTTCCGCCGTTTAATGATTTCCAGATCCGGCGGCATGTCAGAAGCATTCGACAATCTTATCCACCCTTCTTCTTTATGCCTCTAATTATGGTACCATCAAAATCGATACCCCCTATAGCATCCAAAATTCGTTGAGGCTTTAGTCCGTTAACCAGCAATACATCTATTCCCGATGCTGCTATCTTAAAGGCTTCCCTAATTTTTCTACTCATTCCCCCTGTGACGTCCGTAAGCATTTTTGAGAACTCTATCGATTTGTAGGTCGCATTATTTATTTCCCGGATAATCTCTCGAGTCTTCGGGTCTTTGTATAGTCCATCCACATTAACTAGGAAGATAGTCTTTGTAGGCATTAGTCGTTTTGCTAGAATTGTCATCAAGGCATCTCCTGAGAAAATAGAATAATTTCGGCTATTTACATGAACAACATCCCCAAAGGTAATAGGAATTATTCCCCCCTTGGCAATAGTTCTGAGTTCTTCAATTTTAGAGGTGATTGGTCTGAAACCATTTGTGAACATGGAAGGCATAATGGCATACGGATTCGCTCCTTCTTTGATCAAAGAATTGACGATGATTTCGTTTAAAGCAATCATCGACTCGTGAACGATTGAAATACCATGCAAGTCATATCCATCAGGCTTGGTGTGCATCTTGTATTTGACAGACCAGTAATGTCCGAATGAACCTCCGCCGTGGACAAAAACTGCAGGCATCTGCACAGAGGCCAGCACGCGGGACAGGTCCTTTATCGCCTTAAAATTTGGTGAAAGAGGTTTTTCTTTAAAGGTTATAACTGAGCCGCCCAGTTTCACTAGCAGCAGTGCAGATCTCATCTTTCTCACTCCATAATTTTGTATAGATTTAAAGATAAGTATTAGGCTACAAGGACTCCATTGTAATCTACCTTCACCGGAATCGATTCACTACCCCACCCGTTCTTCCCAATGCCATCAAAAAATATTTTCGACCCATCTTCGTTATGAGGAACCAGCACAACAACACTTCCCCCTCCTCCTGCTCCGGTTAGTTTTGCTCCACATGCTCCATTTGTCAAACAAAGGTCGACCAGTTCATCGATTGTCTTATCTGAAACACCGATCTCTTGGAGTAACACATGGTTCTGACTCATTAAATTCCCCAGCATTTGTTCATCACCTTCTTTGATCGCGGCGAAGGCTTTCTGACAAATAGCGTTTGAAAGTGAGGCCAAGACCTTAAATGAGAATCGATTAATATCTTTGAATTTTTTTACAGAGGACACCAAATTTGCAGTCGAGTGCTTCTTTCCTGTATTTATTAATCCTAATGACAACTCTTTCTTTGAGTAAATATTTGTGAAACCTTTGCTTTTGACAAAGTACATCATACCACCAAAGGCTGAAATATTGCAGTCCGCGCCCGAGGAGTCCTTATGAATTAAACGTTCCGATTCGGCCGCCTTGGAACATACCCAGTACCTATCCGGTTCGTGAAATAATGAATCTACGGCAGCTGTTATTGCTACGCAGCAGGCTGCAGACGATCCGAGTCCCACACTCTCTGGAAGGTTCGAAACTAACTCAATATCCAGTCCAAGATTGCAACCTCGTTCAGAAAGGACCAATCTTGCACATTCACACAGAGGCGCCAAAATTGTTTTTGTTTCTGTGGTACCTTTCAGCAGGTGAAACGTTGAACCCTCAAACGAAGCAATGAGTCCAAGGTCTGAAGTAATATTGATGCTACCGGAGGTGTTTACATGCACCGTTACATTGACGCGTCTGTCGATAGCCGCCAAGATCGCCGGGTTATCATAGATTACAAAATGTTCGCCAAACAAGACAACTTTTCCAGGCGCAGAGGCTCTTGCAGAGCTTCTTCTCAATCTCATGTAAAAATAATTGATGCGTAACCAACCACGTTTTTTGTGTCGCCTACTATATCGCCGCTCGTGGCATACCTTAACAATTCTCCTTTGGTCGAGCCAAGAGATTTGGCTGCTGTCATTATTGATGCAATTGCACCATACCCACAGGCAGAAACGTTAAGTCGTTCCAAAGTAGTATAAAAAATCGCAATATCTAGAGACAGTATAGCCTCAATCAACTCGCGATCCTTTCTATGAGCCTCGCTGTTTGGTTCGTAATGGGTAAAATCCGAGGAACCAATAAGCAATGCGTTAAGCGTTCGCGTGGAGTCGGCTATAGACTCGCCTATTTCTGATGCCGTAACTTTGTCTTGCATAATCATTATAATTGGCACTAGTTTGAATTGATTTTTTTTTATATACTGAAGAAATGGAAGTTGAACCTCAAGACAATGGTCCCTGCTGTGTGCTAAATCATCAAAATCCAGGATCCCTGAATTTTCGGAAATCCTTGAGACAAGCTCGGTATCTATTTCAACTTGACCTAAAGGAGTTTCCCAGATTCCGTCTCTCACAGTTGCTAGGCCTGTCCCAATTCCATAATGATTAGGACCTATCATTACTACTCGGTCGAAATTCATCGATGATGTTTCATAATATCCGTTTGCTGCTACAGCACCAGAATAAACATATCCTGCATGAGGCGATATAATTCCATAAATTCGCCGTCGACTGAGTTCTTTACACGGTGGCAGATCACCAGGACCGAAACGTCGGTCTTTAAAGGAAAGTTCTATCATTTGATTAAGCTCATCTGCAGCTGAGGGATAGAATACGCCCGCAACAGCTGGCGCTCTTCTATTCCCCTTAATCAAGAAATTTCCTCGACTAACTTAGTTTCGAAGTCATCGATCGGCATCTTCATGTCGCTGTCTAATTTGATCGTTCCCTGTTTCTTTAAAACTTCCCTCGCAAGCAGCCAGTAAACAGTAGCGAGGGCTTTTCTTCCCCTATTGTTTGCAGGAATTACTAAATCTACTTTGGAAGTAACATTGTCACTATTCGCGATTGCTATTACCGGAACACCCGCTCTGGTAGCCTCTATGACCGCCTGTTGATCCGCCTGCGGGTCGGTAACGATTACGATCTCTGGCTCCATATATTTTGGTAAAGAGGGGTTCGTGAAAGTTCCTGGCATAAATCGTCCAAGTATGCGTGTAGCACCAGTAAGTTCGCAGAATTTCTCCACAGGAGTTTTACCATATTCTCGCGCAGAAGTGACTGCGACTTTTGATGTGGCTGAACGACCGATGAATTTTGCTGCCACATCTATTCGTGACAGTGTCTTACTGATATCAAGTATATACAAGCCTTCTGGATTTGCACGAACGATAAACGGTGTCATATATTTAGTCTTGACCGGTGTACCCACACGAATACCAGTAGAAAGAATCATCTTTTCCAAGTTCTCTTCTTCTGGGAGATAGTTCTCTGCGTCTTTTCTCTCCTCGTCAGTTCTCTCCGAATCTAGATCCGTTGAGGCAGGCTCGCCGTTATTGTTATTATTGTTATTATTGTTATTATTGTTATTATTGTTATTATTGTTATTATTGTTATTATTGTTATTATTGTTATTTTCTGAATTAGTACTACTACCAGTACTACCAGTACCATTGCTCGTGCTGCGTCCCTCGACAGGGGAAATGACACCCTCGGAAATTTCTGCCTCGTCACTCATTTTAATTAGAGGACAGTTCAGCCATGCCATCTATTAAATCATACTCTGTTAATCTTAGAAGTTCGTTTAGTTTTGCTACTCGCTCTCCCCCGAGTATGCCAGCTTTCAACATTTTTGAGTCGGTCGCAATTCCGATATGAGACAGATGAGAATCGATAGATTCTCCTGATCTGTGTGACGTGATAAGCTTAATGCCATTTGCGGCACACTCTTGAGCGAAATTCATGGCATCGTAAAGGCTTCCTGCCTGGTTGACCTTCAAAATTGCTCCACTACATGCGTTATGCTGTGCCGCCATTTTGGCACGCATAGTGTTTGTGACTAACATATCATCTCCTGTAACAATGCAATTTGTGTTATCTTTCGTGATACGTGCTGTGCCTTCAAAGTCTTCTTCATTAACAGGATCCTCCACGTAGATGAGCTTGTAATTCTTTATCAGCTGATTAACATAGCATATTTGTTTTTCCCTTCCACGAGTTATGCCCTGTCTTTTGTAATTATACACCCGCGTTTTCTCATCCCAAAATGATGAACTTGCGAAATCAATTCCGAGTGACATGTCGTTACCCATCGTAAAACCGCAGTTTTTGACAGCGAGCTCTGTAATCTCCAATGCCTGATCATTATTTGCGTTGGGTGCCCATCCGCCTTCATCTCCACGACCGTAAGTAAAATCTTCGTCCTTTGCTTGAATGACTGATCGCACTTCTTTGTGAACTCTGAAATTCATTTCCAAGGCTTCACTGATATTTCTTGCACCGATAGGACATGCAAGAATTTCCTGTATGTCTGGAGTACCTGGTCCGGCGTGGGCACCCCCTCCTAGTATATTACCTAACGGAAACGGAAACATATATGGCTTGTGTGGTTTTAACAGCATAAACATCGGCATAGCCAGTGCCTTTGATGCAGAATCAAGAGATGCCAAGCTGAGAGCATAAGCAACTGCACCCCCAATCACTGAATACATCTCAGTATCGTCAATAGATCTAAGCGCATCGAAGATTTCCTTTTGGTTCTCTGCGTCTAATCCAATAAATCTTATTTCGTTGGCTTTGAGAACCTCCAAAGCCTTTTCAGGACTATTTCTTGGGAAACTCTGTGCTTCATGTTTTCCGACACTTGCTCCAGATGGCGCACAAGCTCTACCAGAGAATTTTTTATCTGTTGTGACGTCAATTTCGATGGTTTTAGCCCCTCTGCTATCGAAGACGATTCTGCTTTTAAGCCCGGTAATTGAAGCCATTAAACCTAATCATTCAGTTTCTGACTGAATCTCGGACATCCTGCGTCTCAAAGCTTCGTAATATGGTATCACTTGATATATAGTTTCGACCGTGGAGACAATCATCCTTCTACAGCAGTAACGCTTTATATTCAATGAATCGCTTACTTTAGCCGGTTCTTCGCCTGCTTTTACCCTGTTAGTATACTCTAGATATTTGTCTCCGATTAATTTTCCACAGGTGAAACATCTCACAGGCACTAGCATCGCAGATTTTAGTTATTCAATGTGTTATAAAAACCATTTTCTGGCCGCTTAATCGTAAGTTCGCTCGTCACATAGATATGTCTAAGCGTGTGGCAATAGTCGAGTTACCTAGTGTAGAATACGAACTTATGAAAACAACACCATGTGTTACCCTGCATCGTGGTATTAAGTGAACTACGACAACAGATAACAGTGATTCCCATATAGGTTTGAACAATTTCAGTCCTTTTGACCTCAAGCAAGTCTTTCTTATGCTCATTTGAACAGGCTAGACAACTCATTAATGAGGATACGACTATAATTAATGGAAAATGTAACAACAGTCGAAATGGTCAATCAACTAATATCCCGGACAGGTGATTCACCACTAACTCTAATAGGTTAGTATTCTCTAAAACCTAATATTCAAATTAGTCCTCGAAAACCATTAAATAAAATAAAAAAGCGGGAGTCGCCCAGCATGGCCAAAGGCGTAAGACTGAGGCTCTTATCCCTTAGGGGTTCGTGGGTTCAAATCCCATCTCCCGCACTCGCTTATGCTGAATGACGAGTTGGCTTACGTTGGGAGTTCATCATCTGAAAGCTTCGAACACCTCTTGGCTGTGTCCACCTGGCTTGACCTTCGCAAATAGTCTAATGATTCTCCCCTCTTTATTGACCAAGAATGTTGATCTGCTAACACCAAAATACTCTCTACCCATGAAACTCTTGAGACCATAGACCGCATACTTTTTTGAGATCTCGTTCTCAGAGTCAGTAACAAGTAAATAGGGAATTTTCATTTTCTCTCTAAATTTTAGATGCGATTGGGCATTATCCGGGCTAACGCCTATAATTTCAATATCAACGTCCTTGAACCTATTGTAGTCTCTTGTGAATTCAGTCGCTTCGACGGTACACCCAGGAGTGAAGTCCTTGGGATAAAAGTACACTACAACATTCTTCCTACCCCTGAAATCTGAGAGTTTAATGTTGTTGCCTTCTAAATCTGTTAAACCAAAATCGGGTGCCCAATCTCCTTGCTCTAATGTCGTCATTCTGCCTTCATTTGCCTTAGTCTATTACAAGCAAATGTTGATAAAAAACCTTGCATCGTTGACCAAAAACGAATGCCTAAAAAACAAAATTGTCTGACTGGTGTTAAGTTCATGAATTTCATTTCTAATATCAATAACGAAACAAAAAGAGATCCGTCTTACGTTCTTGAAAAATAGAATGAGATCCTGTCTTTGGGTTACTCGTAGTCCGAGCCAATTCTCTTGATTGACCCGATTTCCTCTTTTTTTCGAACAGATTTAAAAGCCGGTTTTTGCCGTGACATAGCGTGCAACGACAACAATTTGTTTGGATGCGATTATTCATAGCAATTCTTTCGGCGACGCTAATACGCCGAATAAAAAAGTAGAATTAGGCGCTCTGTCGCCTTAAATCGACTTTTTGCGTGACCGTTGCCACTCAGGTTGAATTAATTGCGGTTTTTAGGTTTGTACTGGCCTAGCCCCGTCAAAAAGTCGACGAAGGTGGAGGAAGTGTTACTACAAACGGTTAGTCGCAGATCCAATATACCGGTCTGCGTGCGCACCAATATGAAGGAGTTTATTGGCTTGCCCATGAGGATTCACAGGTTGATTACTTCCTCAATTATTAAAGCCACCGCCAAGGGACCGGTATTATCCCACAGTTAAAATAGATATAACGTCTGCCACCAAAATATGCAGTTTGAATCCATGGAAATGACAAGAAACGAAGAACCAGTATTTGACGAATTATATTCTCTAATTTCAACAATCAGTGGGGCAAAATACGCAGAAACACGTTATCATTGTCGAATAATTAATGAAGTGAATTTCAGCAATGGAGAAATTGAACTGATACGCAACGTTTCAAATTCAGGCTGCGGCATTCGAGTTTTGGTAGATGGCTGTTGGGGTTTTACTAGCACTAGTAACACTTCGAAGGACGCATTGAAAAATGCCCTTTATGAGGCTATATCCATTGCGAAATTATTATCTGGAAACAAGAAAAAAAAGGTGGAGGGACTGGCTGAAGTGAATCAAATGGCTAGGGGTCATCTGGAAGCGAGGGTAAAAGGAAATCTCAAGAACATAGATATTGAACAAAAAATAAAAACTACGAAAGATGCCGAATGGGCCGCACGAAATTATTCCGAAAAAATAAAATCGGCGTCCTGTATTTATCGAGAGATTTTGGATCATAAGATCATAGTCAATACAGACGGCGCCGAAGTACAGCTGTCTGATTCTAAGCCAGAGTTTAATGTAACAGCGATCGCAGCAGAAGGAAACGAAACCGCAACTATCTCCGAAGGTATAGGAATAACAGGTGGGTGGGATGATCTATTCGCTAAGCACGATCCTCTAGATTATGCCATTTTAGCGTCTGAAAAAGCTGTAAAATTACTTAAGGCAAATCACGTACCTGGCGAGAGCGCGATTATTATTTTAGATCCAGGATTGGTAGGTTTGATAGCCCATGAAGCTATCGGTCACAT
The DNA here is from genome assembly GCA_003176995.1 of Candidatus Nitrosopolaris wilkensis. Taxonomy (GTDB): domain Archaea; phylum Thermoproteota; class Nitrososphaeria; order Nitrososphaerales; family Nitrososphaeraceae; genus Nitrosopolaris; species Nitrosopolaris wilkesensis. The sequence goes on along the minus strand of QHBN01000004.1, from coordinate 7,552 downwards.
GGTGGAGGCAGACTTTGTTCAGTCAGGTTCACTCGTGAATGATAAGATAGGAGAAAGAGTTGCAAGTGATCTGGTCACTTTAATAGACAGTGGAGAGTCGAAGACTTTTCCAAAAGGAGCAGGCACTATTGCAGTTGATGACGAGGGAGTTAGGGCTGAAAACGCTGTCATCATAGAAAATGGGTATCTAGAGTCTTTCTTACACAACCGTGAGAGTGCTTTTATATTTGACACAAAACCAGCTGGAAATGCACGTGCGTACGAGTATGACGATGACCCGCTTATTAGGATGAGGAACACGTTCCTTGAACCCAAACGTGACACGGTTGATGACATGCTTAAGGAAACAAAACACGGATATCTGTTAAAGGGAGCTAGAAATGGACAGGCGGACGCAAATGGAGAATTTATGTTCGCATTTCAGGAGGCGTATCTGATCGAAAAAGGGGAAATTAAAGAGCTCATGAAGGGGGCAAGTGTTTCCGGAAACGCTTTGGATGTATTAAGATCTGTCGATATGGTGGGCAAGGATTTCGCTTACGATATGGGTACTGGATATTGTGGCAAAGTTCAACCGATGAAAGTTGATGGCGGGGGGCCACACATCAGGTGTTTTGCGACCGTTGGAGGTTTGCAATGAGGACCCTGCTCTCGTTGATTGATGCATGTAGTACAGTTGTAAGGGAAGCCGTGAGAAATGGCGCTACTGATGCAGAGGCATATGGGGTTGATAGTAAAGAGTCGGAGGTTATCATCGAAAACAATGACTTGAAACAATTAAAGTCACACGAAATTGGCAATTTAGGAATCAGAGTACTCGTAGGAAGATCCCAGGGTTTTTCATCTGTTAATGTTTTTGAAAAGGAGCAAATTATTCGGTCAGTAAAACTGGCAATTAAACTTGCAAAAGTCAGTCCGCCAGATAACTTTAATTCAATTCCGCATAAAACGGCGAAAATCAGCCTTTTAAAGAAAATATATGACAAAGAAGCCTTGGATTTCGAGCCATCCGACAATGTTAGAATGGCCAAAAACATGCTGTTGACAGCAAGATCATACGACAACAGGGTAAGCATAGATAGTGGTAGCTTTACTAGTGCCCTTCTAACACACATGGTATTAAATTCCTGCGGAATAAGCGTAATAGAAAATATTAGCCTATTTTCCTGGTCTCTTATGGGAATGGCGGTAACGCCTGATCAGGTCTCCAATTTTGATTTTCAAATTGATAGCTCTCATTGTGTCAAAGATATTGACGTGATCTCAACGGCTAAGCAATTTGCTAAAGCTGTTATAAGTTATCTTGGACCTCGAAATGTCGATAGTTTCAGGGGCGAAATGATCCTAAGTCCTTCTGCATCTACGGAACTAGTGCAAGACGTGATCGCTCATTCGATTAACTCCAATATCGTTCAGAAACATGCCAGTAAGTTTGAGGAAGACATTGATAGGCCTGTTTCCACAGATTTGTTAAATCTCGAAGATGATGCTACCAACGTCGATGCATTAGGTGCGTCCAGCTTTGATCGAGAGGGCGTAGGCCATCTGCGAAATGTGATCATAGAGAAAGGAATCTTGAAGGGGTTTATTTATGATACGTACACAGCCAATAAAGATAGCGTGAAGAGTACCGGAAATGCCGGAGGGTCTCCCAAATATCCCCCTATGGTATCTACTACGAACATGATTGTCAGCGCAGGCAACTCCAAATTAGAAACCTTAATTTCTGAAATTCAAAAGGGAGTCTTAATAAATCGCTTTTCGGGAACAGTGAATTCGGTGGACGGGGATTTCTCAGGTGTTGTAAAAGGGGGCTACTACGTTAAGGATGGAAATATCATTTGTCCTGTCAAAGAATTGATGGTGGCTGGCAATACATTTGACGCTTTAAAAAATCTTACAGGCGTGTCCAAAGAAACAAAGTCTTTACCAGATTCCATCCTGCCGTACACCCGATTCAACAATATATCTTTCACTGCCGGCGAAAGGTAATTTCAGATTTCTGTAATTACCTCAAACAAATCATAGTGAGCGATGATTATTCTCTTCATAATTGTTGATGACTAGCTAATAGTTGTACATAGCTTTTTACACTCACAACATGAGCGAAGAATCTTTTCTGCAAGCAACTACCAGAGACTGGGATCAGCGGCATTATATAGTTGTGAGATATCAGATTTATCTTGACAATCGACTAGAATGGTAACCTATGATATTGCTGTTGTAGGTGGAGGCCCGGCTGGTCTCTCTGCTGCTTATGCAGCCGCAAAAGCCGGTGGGAAAGTAATTTTATTAGAGAAAGACGAGTCTATTGCACATAGCATCCGAACGAGTGGCGTAACCTGGATAGATGAGATTGAAAAACTAGGCATTAGCAGCGAGTACTATAATCCTATAAAAAATTATTCATTCATATCGAGTTCAAACGAGGTTACCATCAGAGGGATCACGCCTAAAGCATGTGTCTTGAACGTACGCAGTACATATCAGCATTTAGCGATGTTGGCAGCTGAGGCTGGTGCAGAAATTATGGTGAGGAGCAGGGTGACCAACGTCGTTACTACTCCAGAAGACGGACGGATTTGTGGACTAAAGGCGAAGACTCCAAAGGGCGAAACTGTAATAGATTGTAGGGTAGTAATCGATGCCAGTGGCTTTAGTTCTTCTATTGCCCGCTGTTTGGGAATAGTTAAAGAATGGAGAAGATACGGAATTGGCGCTGAATACGAATGCTACTGTGAAAATCTAGACCACGAAACGTGGGTATTAATGGTTGGTACAAGATACTCCGAAGCAGGTTACGCTTGGATTTTTCCGGTTTCCAAAAATAAAGCACGCATTGGAGTTGGAGTCGGCAGACCCGAATCTTATTCGGACCCTTTACAGAAATTAAACGATATCATGGATAAAAAGCTACGGCCGTTAGACGGAATAGGAAAAATCCAGCCAATGGAGCTTCATTATGGATTTATCCCGAACGAAGGTCCAAGAACCCCCATCGTCTATGATAGGTTGATACTTGTTGGTGATAGTGCAGGTCAGTCTAACCCTTTAGTGTTGGAAGGTATTCGTTATGCTATAGAATATGGGAGGTTAGCGGGCAATACTGCCATGAAACAAAATTGTAGCAAAGAAGGACTTGCGGAGTACGAAAAGAACTGGAAAGATAAGAACCAAGCCATGATAACGTCCGCTCTTAGAGTTCAGAAGAGATGGATTGGTCTCTCAGATGAAGAGTGGAATAGAGAGATTGATATTCTTGGAGAAATGTCTGTCGATGAATTTATCGACTTTATCAAAGCAGAGTTTACCATTGGCAAGCTTCTGAAGTTTGCGTTAAACCATCCTAAACTCGCCACTCGGCAGCTACTAGGCCTAGTCACGAGATCTTAAAGCAAAACTTTTATATCTTTCACCAATCAGCAACACATGTTTTGCCTGGTGAGACCGTCACGCAGTTTACACCTATTCTGTATATGCTTGGTTTCGGCGTATTCGCTGGAGGCATTTCCTTGTTTTTGTCACGATTAATTTCGCCTCGGCGAAGGTATAATCCTGTCAAGTTTTTGCCCGTGGAGTGTGGCCAGGTACCAGTCGGTGAGGGGCGTTCTCACTTTATGATGCAATATTATGCGTATATACTGATGTTTGTCGTATTTGATGTAATGGCAATTTTCCTTTACCTGTGGGGTGTCTCATTGTTTTCCATTCCTAGGGTTGCGACTCTTCCGATTATGGCATTCTTGGGAGTTATGTTCTCTGCGATGGGTTATGCATTGTACTTATCTGGAAAGAAAGGCATATGGTAGGCGTGATAATATCACTGACAAATATTAAATATCTAATAACCGAACAAGTAGATGAGGGATTGCAATGATCAAGGACTTGATAAACCCGACTCAATTTAACGTACTGGTGAGCAAGCTAGGCGATATACTTGTCAAAGCTCTGGACAAGCCATTAGGTTATGCCATCAATTGGGGAAGGATATGGTCTTTATGGCCAGTACATCTTGAAACTGCCTGTTGTAGTGTGGAATTTGGAGCGGCTTCGGGTCCAAGATATGATGTCGAGAGGTTTGGAATTATCGAAGCCTTTGGTTCATTGAGGCAGTGCGACTTGATCGTTGTGCAGGGAACGGTTACCAGAAAAATGGCACCACGATTAAGAATGGTCTATGATCAAATGCCAGAGCCCAAGTATGTAATTGCAATGGGTGCATGCGCGATTACTGGTGGGCTATACGTTGATTCGTATAATGTCCTCCCCGGAATCGACGGGATTATACCGGTTGATGTTTATGTGCCTGGATGCCCCCCTCGACCTGAAACTTTGATCCAAGGAACCATGCTGCTGCAAGAAAAAATCAAGGTGTCAAAGATCAGGTAGTATGAGCTCAAAGACCAATCAAAAAGATATTAGTAATAATAATTATATCATCATTAATAATGATTCCAAGACAGGTACTACAGAGACATCTGCTTCGTACACTCCCCCCGATTCAAGGCAACTTCGTGAGATAGAATCAAAATCTTCATCCTCCTCTAACCCTCCTCCTGTCAAAACCACAACTACATTGCGTACGGGGTCAGAACCTCCAGCATTTGAGAAGGGAATTGCAGGTGAAATATCAGCTAATTTCGGACAAATGGTTCAGATAATTTTCATCAAACCTCTTCGCATTAAAATCGCAGTAGAACCGCCAAACATTGTCAAAGTTGCAACTTTTCTCCGTGATAACTTGGGATTTGATCATGCTGAATCTGTTGCAGGGACAGATTATCCTAAGGACAATCAAATTGAAGTGATCTACCACCTGGGCTCGTATTTAAGAGATGATTTAGCAGGACATGTTCTCGCTATTGCGACGCGAACAAACCGTGATGATGCAAGGCTCCCTACGCTAATCAATGTTTACAAGAGTGTGGAATACCATGAACGAGAGACCTTCGAAATGCTGGGGGTATATTTTGAAGGACATCCTCGAAACGAGCGCTTCCTTCTACCGGAAGACTGGGCGGACATCCCCCCTTTAAGAAAGGAATTTAGAATCAAAGGAAGATAGGATGAGGTAAAGAAGGAGTATGATAGATCTAGAAGACCGCATTAGTGAATCCCAGAAGATAGGGATGCAGATCGTAAAGGAGTCAGATGACGACAGATTGATGACTCTAAGCGTGGGACCACAACATCCAGGATCTGGGCACTTCAGATTTATAGTGAAACTTGATGGCGATTACATCGTTCACTGCGACCCCGATCCAGGTTATGTACATCGTGGAGAGGAGAAGATGACAGAGTACCGCAATTTCATTCAGAATATTCCACACCTCGAGCGTCCCGTTATTCACGACTCTACGAATATTACTTACTCCTACAGTCTGGCAGTCGAAGAACTGACCGGAATCGAAGTCCCTAGAAGAGGCCAATTCATTAGAGCAATCGCCTCGGAGCTAAACCGTCAAGTATATACGTTATACTGGCTGGCGATATATGGGATCTTCCTAGGACATTCGACAATGTTTATGTGGCCAACAGGCGACCGAGAGCTTTTCATAGATCTCTTAGAGGCTTTGACGGGTGCTAGGGTGACCCACGCATTTAATATTCCCGGAGGTGTGCGCAACGATGTGCCTAACGGATTTAAGGATAGATGCCTCAGACAGATAGCTTATTACGAAAAAAGACTAAAGGAGTATGAAGATATTTTTTACAATAACCCGCTTGTGAGACAAAGAACAGAAGGCGTGGGAATCCTGACGAAGGAAGACGCCATAAGGCTTGGCGTGACCGGTTCTGTCCTCCGTGCCTCTGGTGTTCCGTACGATATACGAAAAGCTGAACCCTATGACGTATACAATGAGATCGACTTTAAGGTTCAGTATATGAAAACTGCTGATTCTTTTGCGAGAGCCTATGTACCGTTCTTGGATATGAGGGAATCGTGTCACATCCTAAGACAGTTGCTTGACAAAATGCCTGAAGCCGGTGAGGTAAGAGCGAAGCTTCAGGCGAATCCTCGAGGTCCACCCGGAGAAGCCTATAGGAGAGTAGAGTCTGGGAGGGGCGCTCTTGGCTATTATATCATAAGTGACGGGACTCCAAAACCTTATAGGGTGAAGATATCTGTGGGTTCATTTAGGAATATGCTCGCCTTGCCTCATTTGTTAGTCGGTGCAAAAATGGGAGATATGCCGGTTATCTATTGGGCGCTAAATTATTGGCCTGTGGAGGCAGATAGATAATCTCATGGCCACAGTTCCAGGAGAATTTCGATTTGGCAATTTCCTTGCAAGCATTATATGGCTAATATTAATTGTTATTGTAGTACTCACACTCGTAATTCTCCCTCTGACGTTTATAGTACTGTTCTACGTGCCACTTCCTCCTGTAAACGGAGAAGTATTGACGCCTTACCTTTTTCTATCAATGGTTGTGGATCCGACTCGAACCCTGCCTATTGTAAAGTACCTGATTCACACGACACCCTTCAAGGTTGTAGTATTTCCGGGATTTGTATTTGCTGCAATCATTGCCGCAGCTACAATATTTGTTGAACGCAAATTTTTGGCTAAAATGCAGCTTAGGGTAGGTCCCTTATATGCTGGAGTGTGGGGTGTGGGTGAAGGAATTCTCCAATTAGCAGCCGACGGGTTAAAGGTGATTTCCAAAGAGATTCTTATTCCGTCAGGAGCAGATAAGCCAATATTCTGGGCAGCTCCTATCGCATTTGTAGCAACCGCAGCAGCAGTCGTAGCCTTGATCCCGGTAGCTCCTGGTTGGGTAGTTTCGAATACAAGCGTCGGACTAGTCGCTGTATTCGCAATACTAGGATTCTTTCCATTAATTGCTTTGCTGTTCTCCTGGGCAAGCAACAGTAAATATCCATTCATCGGCGGTTTACGCGCGTTGCACCAGATGATAGCTTTCGAAATCCCTTTCATTCTTTCGGCGCTATCAGTGGTTATTTTGGCTGGCTCACTCAATCTCACCGATATTGCGAAGTCACAACACCCGTTTTGGTTTATATTGTTTCTTCCAATTAGCGCATTTGTGTTTTTTATTTCTTCGCTAGCCGAACTGGAAAGAGTCCCTTTTGATCTCCCTGAAGCAGAAAGCGAAATAGTCGCAGGATGGTTAACCGAAACGTCAGGTATGATTTACGGCTTGATTCAGTTGGGATCTTACCTTAAAGTATATGCGTTATCTGCTTTGTTTGTGATATTATTCCTCGGCGGCTGGTCTGGCCCCCAAATCTTCCCTCATCAATTAGGACCTCCTGACGCCATTCCACTAGTCAAAGTGTTGACGCTCCAGGGCTTATACAACGCAGTCACAGTTAATGCTATCTTTTGGTTCCTAGTAAAGACGATTGGAATAATCATGTTAATGCTACTCCCGCGTGGTATCAGCCCGAGAATTAGAATAGATATATTACTCCACACCGGCTGGTATAAGTTGATAGTTTTAGCTTTCGTAAATATGTTCGTAGCACTAGCATTGATTTACGCAGGCATGTTAGGACCAGGAGGTTCGTTATCAATCCATTGAC
>QHBN01000003.1 GCA_003176995.1 Candidatus Nitrosopolaris wilkensis | reverse complement strand
GCCCCAAAAAGAACAGGGGTGTCGCAAATAAAAAAACAAGATGATCTGATAACAATAGGCTTTCGGGTCAAACCGAAGGAAAAGGCAATCATTTAAGACTGTCAATCGAACGGACAACCAGTTCGTTGTAGATCCCAATACAAAAGAACCGAAGAGAATGTTGGATTATCCCTCTAGCGAACTTGTGACCAAACTTGAAACTTTTTCATGACTCAATTTAATTGATTGCTGTTCGCAGGAACTTTTCTTGTCAGAAATCATCATTTAATGTAAGCGTAGGTATCCGAAATTGGCAGGTAGCATCAAAACCAAGTGGAAATTCAAATTCAACCCCCTATGCTTTCAATAGCTCAATTTCCGCTTAATGGACTGTTAGATTCGGCAGCATTTTTGTAAATGCCCGCTCATCAGGGGAGAAACTAACAATCTTTGTCAATCTGTACGCCAATACAGACTTTATACCGTCTGCCTCCCGGGAGGAAGACCGCATAACAACAACCAAATTCAAATTTCTCGTTCACGAATACCATCGAGACCGACACACTGACTTAAAGTCTCCAGACGAAGATGACAATACAATAGACGATTATTTTTTCGTTATTTTTTATACAAAACCTTAAAAACAAGTGTTATCTATGAGCGCAATTTTTTTATAGCCTCTTTTTCTTCCGATGGTACTGAAGGATTTTTGAACAGCATAGGGAAATAATCGTCTCTATAATGTTCTTGATAATGTTTTAGCATTCCATCACGAGTAATTGGTTGACCAAAATTTCCTCTACCTATGGAAACGAAAAGCATTGCTTCTGAATTTTTAGAAAATGGATGAAGCTAAATCCATTCTTTTACATAGGGAATACTTGTACTAAGTGGTAATGCTCTAGCTGTAGTCTTACCGGAAACGTGCACTTCTGCATATTGAGTGCCATTGCTAGACAAGTTAAAAACGACGTCCTTGATTTTCAAGTTTAAGATTTCATGTGGTCTAGCAGATGTATCGTGAACCATGGCATGACTGCATCGATCACGTGGCACATAACAATAGTTTAAAAATATCGTGTGATCTTCTTGCCTCCAAATATACCTGTGGATCATATGGAGATTTTTCTTTTCGTGGTAAAGCTTTAACGCCTATCATGCAAGGGGAGAGTAATTTTCTTTCTATGATCTCGTTCGTCAGGATTGTATGACCATCTAAAAAATTCTAAAAATACCTGTGTCTGCCGTTATAAGTTCCGATGCTTTTATGCTTGGGATCCTCTGAGACAGGCTTCTTTAAACCGTCAAGATAACTAAGAATATCCTATTTGGTCATCGCACGAAATGATTTGTGACTTAGGTGTTGTGATGGCAACAGAGCTTTTTTTATCTTGTCACCATTTGTGGATTCATTTATGTTAATCTATGTCTGCTCGGCACTAATATAATCATAAATCACGGAAGCGTTATCTGGATTTGCATTGGGCCATTTCTTTGTATAAACGTATAATATAACTCGGTAGATTGTCAGCCATGAATCGATTTTCTTTGCTAGGTGAGATGAACCGATGTTTGATTTGATATTAGAAGTTTTTAACCGAATTGAGCGGCCTTTTTTCAGCGCAGTTGGATGAGACAAGGGTCTTTCTATAATGGAAACAGCTCCACCTTAAAAAAATCTTGTTATCAACCCACGAGTATGGCGCCGGGAGTGGGACTTGAACCCACGAGTCCCGAAGGACATCAGCTGGCACGTCCATGTATTCATATTGATCTCGAGGCTGACCCCTTTTAGGGCCATAGACTTACCTAGCTCGGGTATCCCGGCAAATATCCTTGATACGGCATTATAATATAATGTTTTTTCATCGAATATTCTCACATAATAAATACAAATCGATTCTACAAATGTTACATAGCTCAGTATGAGAGTTGTGAATCATTCTTTCACAAGCTCAAAAAATGCGGAGGTCAAGCTCCAGTTGGCGCTAGGCGAATCCATTATGGAACTTGAAAATGGGGAGCTCGCCCCATTTGTATGTCCGGATGCATCAGCTATCAGCTTTCAACTACCTGATATACACGGATTTTTTTTCGCACGACAACTCCTTGTTAAGATAGTTTCAACATCATTACTACATAATGCACTTAGAATATGAACAGAAATTGTTAACACTACATTTTGCTGATAACAAAATGTAGGTATTGCTCCCATATAACATCGAACCCGAATCCTTTGCGTAATTATTCTTAGCATTCTTATCATAAAAAAGTGCCAAAGATAATAATTATCTAGGTTATAATTTGATCACTAGATCCAGATGAATGCATCATGATTAAAATGCAGCAATAATTTCGACAAGTCAAATATATTCGATAAGAGTAAAGCAATTGAGAAGGCTACGACCCAAACCCCATTGTCAATGACTATTATCATCGCCGCTATGGTAATGATAGCCGGAACGCTAGCTTTTATGTCAATTCAGAAATCAAACGCGCAGCTGAAGGTAATTCAGAGCGAACAACAAGAAAAGCATGGCCAGCTGAACGATTGTGGAAACAATGCGACCTGCACAAATATGGGCTCACTCAGTTTTATGATATCTAGCCAGGTTGCTAATGATACAAAGCTGAATTACATGGCCAGCCAAGCAAATTCTATTAAAGACTATCTGCAAAAAGATACGACGCCTTTCATTTTGCCTTTTCCATGAGAAACTTTATTTATGACTTACAGTCTGGAATGCCATTATTAGTAGATAACCAATTTTTAGGTAACTTTGCGGAATGACTTCTGTTTGGGGGTTTTGAACTCGGACTAATCTACCAAGCCACAGTCCTTTGAAACGCACGCTCTCCAACTCTTACGAGCGGCCACAATATGTGATCAGCTGCAGAAACTAGAAAACCTTCGTTATTCATTGCTTCGAGTTTCATAATTGACTAACAACTTAGATCATAATTTTCGTGCTCATGTTTGCAAGAGAATAGTTCCCTAGAGCTAGTCTAGTGAGTTTAATTAATACACACACTCATTCCCTATTAATTTCCTTAGAAAGTCTGACAAGCTGCTTATAGCGATGAAATATGATTGACATGTGAATTGGTTGTATGCGGATAGGGTTAGTGACATATGACCTTAGCCTACCTTCTATAACGAACATAAGCTCGACAAAAATGCTACCTCCTAGGACATATTTTTTCTCTGTAAGAGTATCACGACTATACCAACTACAATCGATAGAAGGGCTGGTATATGATGTTCACCAGTCAGATACAATATGGACACACACACATTAGCAGTACAACAATTCCTCTGCTTACTTTTTTCAACGGTATTACCATTTTTCACTTTTCACCTTTCCCCTGTTACGTCTTTCGTATCACGTTCTCCATACGACCTACTGGTAATCTGCTCTAAACTAAGCAACAACTATTATCGTGAATTGTTTAATTCTCCTTTTGAAGGTGCATATGGTAAATCTAGTTACAGTAGTAGCAAAAGCCACAATGCGGATAGATCGGTCTATCAAACGTCGGATAAAATTCGGAATAGCAGTTAAACATTTCATTTTTCCAAAAGTCAATCGAGTTCTAATTGGAGCTATTAGCGCACTAACACAGTCGTCAGGATTTAAGCCTATCAGAAAACTCGTCTCCTCCTGATTTTCCTTTGTAACTGATCTGCTCCCCCGTCTGCCTATGACATTTAATAAGCATAAAATATTTTGCTATGAAAGCAAAAGTAATTGAAACCATGCCACCAATAAGAATCCTTAGGCGATGATCTTAAAGCCTTTACCCTCTTCTTTGGGTGAAACAATAATGGTCCCTATCCGGATACAGATTACACCATAAGCTACAACTCCAAGGCGCTAACTTCCCTATACGATGTAACACGGTGACAGCTATTAACGATTCATCTACCACGCCAAGACTGGTGTTTGTCCGACATCAATAGAAATTTGCTTTCGCTTTCATGTATAGATATATACTAAGACCATCATAGTATCTCTTAGGATAGAGCCATATGGTAGTACGTTCACAATCGATTCGAGTTATGCAGGAATAAGCATAATATTATTACATAATCCAATTCAGTTTAAATAATGATGATGCGCATATCATTCTGTGCTAGCTGCGTCTCTTAATCCGCCGACACGCGAAGAAGTTAAGAAATTAGCTATGATTGATATTGCCATAATGAGTGGGTTAGCGGATTCTCTAAGAAGTACTCTCAAAAAATATATTCAAATTGACCCATATACCATGTCGGATCCATTTGGATATGAAGACGAGTATAACTATTCTGTCATTTTAGATAGGCAAGAACCACGAAGAGCAGTTGCTATGATCAAAGATGAGTATAACTATTCTGTCATTTTAGATAGGCAAGAACCACGAAGAGTAGTTGCTATGCTCGCTTCGAAGTTAGAACCACTTCCGCAGCTCCCATGGGACGATATATTGGGTGATCGATTGATTAGATTATCATTATCAAAACCGGATGCTAATGCCCTGAAAAATGAAATGATGCCCAAGGATACTAACAACTTTTACCAATACAGGCGTTCTGGCAAGATTACTGGCTTCATAATGTTTGCGTTTCAGATCTGTGGGCAGCATTAAACATTAGTGCAGATTTTAACAATTCGTTCGCAGCATTTGCATTTTTGGGCCTTCAGATGTTCTATTTTTAAAAATGTCATCAATCTATCAGAATATTTTGCCGCAATTTTGGCCGACCATGCCTTTTCGCCCATCCTGTTATAGTTAGCCCTGTGTCCCTTCGCTTGCACTTAATAAAAAAAAGTAGTAGACTCTGAAGTGAGGGAAAAGGTAAAGGCCGTGAACAGATGATTTAGTCACACATAACGCATAATGAGCAAGCCAAGCTCAATATTTTTAAGGAACTTCGAGTTGTAACTCCTAAAATAATAATCATAGCATAGGAATCCTGTCTTCGCTCATGCAAGAGTCATTAAGTAGAAGAATCCTAATACCAAATCGCTATCTTACTGTGGAAAAGAAGTACACGTAATTTGCAAAAATTTACACTGACGGCTCTTCTCTTATCTTCAAATTTCCATCGGTCAAAATATTTATACCTATAATATCGAGAATTTCTTTTGCTCGTTCTTTTCCCTCCCTATCGACAATATTTCTGGCCATTTTTAAGCGATAAGCTGGCGCCCAGTGCTGACCTATTTTATATTTGCCCCGCATCCCCTCTGGGACTATCTTGATTACAGCGACTTCATGGACAGAGGGCAGATAATGATCAAGTGATTCATATTTTCCCTCTTTTTGATACTTTTCCATTAGCGAATTTAGCGCGTCTGCCTTTTCTTTGTTATCCTCTACGATCATTGCGCTACCTTTGATAACTACGCTAATGTAGAGAGTATCAGCTTGCGAAGCGTCAGTAGGATGAAAATAGTAGGATGGTAAGAAGCAGACGTGTCGATCAACTTCGAACCCAACTTTCGAATTTCCTTTTATATTGTCTAGTTTTTCACCGAAAGGATGAGAATGCATATAAACTGCGTCTAGTTTTATTATTCCACGCGAACGGATTAGTGGGTCATTTGCTTGTACGTATACAAAATTCATTGGTATGACTTGAGGATAGCCATTGGCGTCTATGGAAGCTATTCTACCAACTGGCTCGCTGTTTAAAAATTCGATGATCTTATGTTTGGATTGTATCTCCAGTTTCTTTACGAGTTGCATTGCTCCACTATCATATTTCTCACAAAAAGCATATAATTAATTAACTTATTCAAGAAGCAATGCGATCGCAAATTTTCATACCAAAGACGAACTCCATTCTCATTTCTTCATACTGAGCGGGCATAAAGGATTTGAATTATAGAACGACAAAGCAATTCCAGACAAACGAGTTGGCAGCTAATCGGGTAAATTCAAATATGCGGTTTTTCTGAGCTTTGCTGTCAAGCTAGGAATCGAACAGAGCGATGCTGCGATAAATATAGGAGCCTTGGGAGCTACAACTCTATTGTTTAATTATGTTAAATTTGCGATGCCCGGTATTACTACAACCAATGACATTACAGGTGATTCCCTCAAAAATCCTAAGGTTCTAACTCGAAACTAATGCAGCGCATCTGCATATTTGTAGTATATGTTCAAAGATCGCACCTCACTATTTGGTACGACCGTAAGTGCGAACCCAGTCAGGGTTAGAAACTGATTAAGATAGGATTGAAACTTTGTTTTTGATACCGTACTTGTGGCTCGAGCCTTGCCAGTCAGGCAATTATTGACATACGGTACTAGTTCTATTAATCATGTCTAGCAGTTGCCTACAATTGTGCTAGCATTATACAACAAAGTGTGGTAATCCAGAAATGAAAGGGAACATTTATTGAACACATCAGGTAACGTGACCAGTTTCTGCAAGTTCATTGCCTGGGAGCAACCAAATTCATATAGTGTGTTCTTGTACGCTAGATTGCTTACAGGGCGGTACCCTCCCGGGAGGGCGGCAACCGATATTTTCGTACATTTTTACACAAACTTTGAAATAGAAATGATTTCTCTGAGCGTCAGATCGCCCATTTTAGATGTTATAGAACAATGTACAGAAAGTTGTAATTTGACCTCCCTGGAGGATGTGGGCAGAAAAAAAATGACGTAATAAACTTAATATCGTAAGTACCAATTATCGAGTTTATCCCTTAATGAGTAACAACGTTGGCATAGATTTTACTGAATTAGCACCACCAGATGGCTGCCAACCAACATAAGTCCCCTCTAAGGGGCAGGATGTAGAAAAACATGAAGAGCTGATAACGCTATGATCTTGGGTCAAGCTGAAGGAAAAGGCAATCACTCATTACTAAGTCAATAGGATGTACTACCAATTCGTAGTAGATCCCAATACACACGAACCAAAGAGAATGTTGATTAGCCTCAGGGTATCGGAAATTGGCAGGTAGCATCAAAAACTAAGTGGAAATTCAAATTCAATGATCATGTTCTCTTAATAGCTCCCTGCCTTGGAAATTGAATTGGTGGTGGATGGGTTATGGTCTGTATTGGCGTACAGATTGACAAAGATTGTTATTTTCTCCCCTGACGAGCGGGCATTTATATAAATGCTGCCGATTCTAACAGTCCATTAAGCGGAAATACTTCTATATCTGTTTGCTTTGTTTTCCTTTAGTACTTCTGCTAGTTTGACAGGGTCTCAATAACAATCAAATTACGGGCATTCAATGAAAGGAGTCCATGGAGATGAATGGCCATAAACAACCTATACCGGAATTCCATAAAACATTAAAATAGTATTATCATCTAATTACTTTATATATGCCTCTCCTAATGGTTAAATGCAAAAATTGTGGTTTCGAATATCCCTTCGCCACACAAATGAATGCGGAGACACTCAAGACTATTAGATTGGACAACAGTAAGGAAAACTGTCCTGAATGCAAAAGAATCTCTGCATATAATAAGGCGGACTACTTCTTTAAATAAGCCACACTATTTTTTGCAGGCTGACTAACGTCACTATAGCTAGCAATAGGATGTTGGGGAGATTCGACTGCTATGTTTACCATTGCTTGATTTATTTCACATTATTATGAAATCAATTCGCCTTAAACGTATTGTTATGTTTACCTGATGATCCTTATCGTTGGAATATGAACTAGGAAAAAAGGAAAGGTCAGAGTAATATGTTCTGCTATCATCGATCGTTAAAGACTTGGCTAATGTTATTACTGACCTCACAGAAATTAGTACTTTCGGGGAAACATCTCCTCGTAGGGCTCTAAAATTCTTTTGCAAAATTCCTTGCCCTTTTCTGTAGTGTTATATTTGATTATCTTTTTGTTGCCCCATGGCTCTTCTACCCTTCTGATAAACCCTTTTTGTTCCATGTCATTGAGTATGTCTTTATGCTTCACAAGATTAAGGCCACAATAGCTTAATAGAGAAGTTTGGTTAAGCTTGCCATACTCCGTTAACTTGAGTAAAATATCTTTTCTAATGTAAATGCGATCACGATATTCATGCGACAAGTATTTGATTTGACTGTAAATGGAAAGGAAGGCACGAAGCATTAAGTTTTGTTATGGATCAAGTAGTATCCACTAAACATGCCCAGAAACCAGCAGTGATTTTATTTCTCGATCTGTCCGGTCCGTTATTCAGAACTTTAATCGATGACTTGATCGACTACTGGCGCACCTAGGTGAAATAGACTGTTCATAAGAAATAAAAAAGAACATTATAATGCTTCCACCATTTGATACAATGAACAACTTCATACTTTTTTTGAGTTTTTCTATCTTCCATGTTAAGCTCTTCCCGCAAGATTGCATGACTGTTTTTGTATATCATTCTTTTAATTTCGGACCAAGGCATTTTAAAAAACATTATAATTCCTGCTAACAGATGGTGAAGATTGAATACGCAGCGTCATGACGTCTTCGAAGAACAGGCTGATATGTTGTAATTCTTCCATTGTTATGAATCTGTTCGATTATTACTATAGCAATTTGAATTCTTCATGTAAACCGCAGCTTACTGGCTTTTAACGGAATTTAACACCATTTAATTCCAATGTCTATATATTATTGATGCCAATGATAAGTATGTCAACAAAAAGAGAACCCGAGAGAGCAACCACAACATTTGCTGAAGATGATAAGACAATAGAGGTAAGCACAGCATTAACTGAGCAACACCATTCAGTCGAAAAAGCATTAGATGACACCAAATATAATATCAAAAGAACAATAGAGGAAGCAAGAAAAGACATCCCACGTAATACACAAGCAATCAATGATTATCAAGAGCACTCTCTCCAGGCAACTAAAGAAATTACAGATAGTTACGTCGAAGCTCAAAAAGAGATTATAAGGTCATTTCAGTCAACATTGGTCCCATACGTAGAGAATGCGTATGGCACATTTTGGAATAATTGGGCATCTCCACGTAGGGCAGTTGAAATCTATGCAAGAATAGTAAGCAATTGTGCAGATAACGTAATTGCTACAACGAGAATATCTAACAATACGATGTTTACAAATATGGAAACATTCAAGACATTTATTCAGCGTGAGAAAGATGATATAAAGGAATTTTCGAGAATAGGAGTCAATGCCACAAAAACGTTTGCACAAACCTCAAGAGATGTTTCGAGAGAATATGATCACAATAGGTACTACTAAAGTACCTTTTCGTTATCATACACAATCTAGCCAATTTCACCTCTACGAATTCTCAATTATTAAACTATAGTATGAAAGTATAATGCTTTTTTCGATTAATCTTGTGAATTATCGCAGATATTTTTTTTGCAAATTTGGCTCTTTATTGTGGCCGCAATGCTTTGCGGAGGGCAGAGCTAGCTGGTGTTCTAGCAGGTAACCGTGTTACCATGAAGATATTCTTATGTACTCGTGAGAATATTCATAAATGAGTAAATGTATATGGATTAATCTATAATATTTACAACCATCATGGCTGGTAAAGTATATCTTTTATCATCCAGCAATATCGTGTATGAAAACCCCGGATATCGAAACATATGGGAATTTATTGTCTTTTGTGTAATCATCCATGCTAATATGTGATTATTGTTTTGTTTGTAGGAGGAGGATCAATAAGAAGATATTTACTATAAACGACCAAACTCGTCACTCACCCGCCTAATATTCAAGGAATCTGATCATTCACGCTTCTTTGAATTCACTTCGGTTTACACCCTGTTGGTAACCTTTTATCTTATTTACTTTTATTCAGCAGATGTACCATCCTCCGATACGAAATTAAATAACCAGCGCAATTAATATCCAATCAAAGAATCTAATGATAGTTAAAAGCCAAAAAGTAAAGAGTGCCCTCATTACAGCCTTGGCTGATGACGAGCTTGTGGAAATCATGGGTTCTGTTATGCATCACTCAAAATCCTTTAATGATATTACAAGGGAAAATGGCAATATTCCACGTACTACTGCTTTTAGAAAAATAAAGTGGCTTCTTAACGAAGGTCTTCTCATAGTCGACAAAATTGTGATTACGCCATCCGGAAAGAAATTTAGTTTGTACCATAGTACATTAAAAGCTATCAACGTTAGATATGAGAATAACGATGTGATTGTAGAAGCAGATCAAAATTTTGACGTCGCAAAAAAGTGGCTAGTAAAATTTTTCTCGTTAGATTAATTACAGGAAGGAAATAACGGAATTTGTCTTTATCCAATACCCGCATTAAAGGGTCTCAATCTTTCTGTTGGCTATCTAGTGCGATTCTTTCACAACGACCTTCAATTCCACGCATGAAGCCATAATTACAGTAACAATCTGAATTAGATTTAACTTGGAACATCAAATTTATTGAACTCAAGTGACCCAATCCAATTTATAATTATTTGGATTCTCAATTCAATTTATAATAATCAAGTGATAGCTCAGAAGCTCAGACACTGCTCCATTTCCAGTTATTTAGAGACAACGAGATTAGAGGTGTACAAGAACGGAGGAGATGCGAGGATTAAACACGCACATCATCGATTCTTTATCAGTACCAATTTAATATCCAAAAGATATGATTAGTTTGCTCTGTTTCCTATCGTAAAAGTCTCATAAATTAAACTACTGACTCAGGCAATAGATCAAGATCCTCATATCTAAAAGCACCACCAACATTAAACTGTAGCTATAAACACCTGCATCATCAAGATAAACGAACGGATGCTACCGCCTGCGTTGGCTGCCGACTGTTATCATCAAAAATTCGACAAAGTTATAAAAAAGAGCGTACATGGATTGAATACCCTGATAAACCTCAACCGTATATATCAAGAGGATTGTCTGAGCTTTATGAGTAAGCTTAGGGATCAAAAAATCCTAGTAGATGTCATTGTTACTTCTCCACCTTATAATATGAACAAGGAATATGGAATATACAAAGACAATAAAGAAAGGGAGAAGTATTTACAATGGATGAAGAATGTTGCAGAAAAAAGTTACGATATTTTAAAGGACGACGGCTCGTTCTTCCTCAACGTTGGAGGTAGACCAGTAGATCCAACAGCTCCATTCGAAGTTGCCACTCGATTTAGAACTATTTATGAACTCCAAAATACAATTCATTGGATAAAGTCTGTTTCTATTGACGCTGAGGACGTAGGTAAGAATAATGAGTTCCGTAACTATGGCAACATATCGATTGGTCACTTTAAGCCGATAGTTAGTGATCGATACCTAAGCGATCTTCAAGAATATATCTTCCACTTTACCAAAACTGGAAATATAAAACTGGACAAATTGAGAATAGGCGTAACATACCAAGATAAAACTAATATCGGAAGGTGGAAATCTGCAAAGCAGGATAAACGAGATAGAGGAAACGTATGGCTCATATCATATCCAACTATTCAGGAAGGGCGCCCACACCCTGCAGTATTTCCCATAAAGTTGCCCGAACGTTGCATAAATCTACATGGAATCAAGCCAAACATGGTAGTTTATGATCCGTTCATGGGAATAGGCAATACTGCTTTAGCATGTCTTCGTTTAGGCCTTAATTATCTCGGGACTGAGATAGACGCTGAGTATATCAAAGTTGCTCAAGACAAGATAGCTTCAACTCCTTTAGAGACTTGCCTGTCGGAGGACAATCATGAATTTATTTAAGACTTAGTTCTTTTACTTGGATGTAAATTTCTCGCAATTGCTTGCGAGCCCACCAAAACAATAAAACAAATGCAGACATTCATATACTTGAATCTGTGTGTCACTAACATCCTCGTTACAATAATGCAAAATTCAACTATATGCTCAATGTGCAAGGAAGATCAGACTATTATCACAGACCTATTGACTGGTGAGATAGTTTGTAGTAAATGTGGTCTAGTAATTTCTGATAAAATTCAAGACACCAGACAAGAATGGCGTGATTTCGTGAATTCTGAAGAAGCAAAAGATAGAAGAAGGACCGGAATGCCTACCTCGTTGGCTCGTCATGACATGGGACTATATACAATGATTGGGAGAGGCCGTAAAGATGCTAGAGGGCAAGTGTTGGATGCAACTATGCGTTCTACAATGGGAAGGTTGAGGACATGGGATCTTAGAACCCAAGCTAGCGCTAATAGAAACCTCCGGACTGCCTTTAATCAACTTAACATATTGAAGGATAAACTTGGACTTCCCGATGCAATAATTGAGAAAACTGCGTACATCTACAGAAAAGCCCATGAAAGAGGATTGGTACGTGGAAGGCAGACAGCCGCAGCATTAGCCGCGGCTCTCTACCTAGCATGCAGGCAAGAAGGAACTCCAAGAACGCTTAAGGAGATTTGTATAATAAGTAACCTTAAACGCAAAGCAATTTCACGGGAGTACAGGGATATGGTAATTGAACTTGACATCAGAATTCCTACGGTCGATCCAACAAAGTGCATTGCTAGGATCGCGAACCAGATTAACCTGAACCAGAAGATAAAGCAAAAAGCAATCAATATCATGAATGCTGCAACTAAAAGTGAGCTATCTGCGGGAAAAAGTCCTATGGGACTTGCAGCGTCAATTCTTTACCTATCATGTCTGATTAATGGAGGTAGTATAAGCCAGACAGTTTTCGCACAAACAGCAGGGGTAACAGAAGTGACCATTAGAAACATATGCAGGAATCTAAGAAATCATCTCGATTTGAGTTAGCACCATGAGCGCTATATTTCTCAGTTATTACCAACAGTGGTTGGGATTGTTAATAGGTTAAATTAACGGTTCTGTCGAGTCAAACCGTATTTTTTTTGTACATTATATTGACGGTTATTTCTTTTCTAAATATTCTTAATTTCTATCAATTTGATCTACTTTATCATAAAGTCCTCCGAGCAGAGGGGACAAAGAATTGGTATTTCGGGCAAGCCCACCAAGCCTGGTACAATATGATCTGACTTTAGTTGGTCAGTCAAATAGAACACAATATCTGTAGAGATTAACTAAAACCGGTAAATTCGTGCGCTATTAGATATTATTCACTGAAGATCAGACCGTAAGGTTAAACCCTGCTTTAGAGGAATATTTCTTTCTCCTATGCTGTACTCCCATCAAACTGGTATGCACGCGATTCCTCTTTGGTGTTACTACAGCCAAGGCGGCATATTTCTTGCCTAATTTATTATATTTTTATTGCCATTCTCGAACTCCTAGTGCATGTGAGTGTTCATTGTCAAAAGGTCCCTAAAGGAATGCCCTATAACTATATACACGTCATGAACTTCAGTAATGTACAAAAGTGGTATCTGCCAAAAAAGTGATGGTGATCGGACTGATGGCTGTCCTTGGTTCATCAGTTTTGGTCGGCGCCGTTTCGCTCTATAATCGATCTTCATCAAACGCTCCTGCTACTACTATTGGACTTAATCAAAGTGAACTTAACGCAAGGTTAAACAGCATACTTGACTTTTGTCTGAACTCTTTACCAAATGGAATTCAAGCTTGTGATAGACAACTCAAAAACGTCGTTACTGATGTGTGTACTGCTAATAATGGAAGATTAGATGCATGTCACAATGGGAAAGTAGATCAATACTATGTAGCTAGAGCCGCAGGAGTAAGGAAATCTGCTATTAATAAAACACAGTAATAAATCAAAAGACCGAAGAATTCCAAGACTGGACTGCATAAAAATCATGAGGCGAGGTTGGTTGCGCGCCGTCAGTCAGAAATTGCATTGGTATTGGATAGCAGAAGAAATGTTGTTATACATAATTTTAAGTAGCAGCTAGAGGGCGATTTCTTTATTTTGATAGTATCGCTGATATTCTTCGGCTTTGTAGATGTTGATGCAGACACACGTCAGTTTGAGTCATCATGAATCTGCCTGATCTGTCGCTAATCGTTTAGTTTCAATTTCTCCTGCTGTTTCGCGGCTATCATATAGCGATGCAGAGTACATATATAACGGCTTAACAGACCCCCACCTTATGTTTCTCTTTCAATATCTTTAACAACATTTATCAATCCTAAACCGTGACATCATCGCTACTATCGTGCTTGTGGTATGATCAGCATTGGCTTATCCTCTTTGGTGATTACTATGACTACATTCTAGACCTCTATTGACGGAATATAACTTGCTATATCCGTACCGGGTGGAACTGCTCTTGAGCCGAGTGGGTGTTGTCAGTACCGAAAAGGATGGTGGCGCGACGATAAATAACCAGGCATTTAATCAGACGTGTAAACTACGAATTTGATAAGATGGTTCATGAGAAGAAGACGGTGTTAACTTTTGATTTCTAGCAGAATTCTTCCCTCTCTTTCTTTAGCAGATAGTGCCTCCAGCACCTCTAGCATCTTGAATGCTGAACTTCTTTTAACTATAAGATCTTTGGCAGAAAGAAGTAAGAATCACTTGAAGCTCAATCCGGTTACCTCCAGTGGCACCTATTAATTTATTTGCTTAGAATAAAAAGATTGAATATTTAATTTAACGTCAGCTCC
>QHBN01000002.1 GCA_003176995.1 Candidatus Nitrosopolaris wilkensis | reverse complement strand
TCATTGTCTATGCTAAATATTTCAATATGGAAATGATATAGCCCTCCCTCTAAGAGTAAGGGGCCTTTTACGAGTATATTACCGCCAGGATCGGCTACCCAAGCTTGCAGGAAGGGATCCTGTTCTCCAAAAATAGTGAGCGAACCAGTACGTGGTTCTACCTTTAATGTTACTAGTCCATTATGTGCATGAAAGAAATCAAGTAACAGAGGTTTTTCACGTGTTGATGCCGAAGTTCCCCTTGTTACAGTTATTTCATAGGTAACATGTTGGATAGTCTGATTGTTATTTGCATCAAACAACCTAAATTGCATATATGGATTCTGTGCGGCACCGGTAGTCAAAACGGGCGGGTTTACCTTAAGATAAAGACTCGCTTGCCTGTTTCCGATACTCGCTGGTGGTAGATTTTCTTGACTCAAACCATCTGCGTATGCTTTTTGATTAAACAGATAGTGCTCTACTGGAGATACAAGAATGAGCAAGACTACAAAACATGAACTAGATAACAAGAATACTCGAAGTTTCTCTCTTTTTGACACCCCGGTAAACCAGTGATGCAACAACATGCTGTTTCTGACAAAATGGGTCAAATAAACATAGCGGTTAGCTACATCTAATATAAGTCGCTATTCTCCATAAATCATGGGCGTTGCGCTCTAGAATTCTATCGAGTCTTTCTCTTTTCGTGGTAACTGCGGGTAGGTTCAATGGCTTAATATCAGATATTATAGAAGACCAAAGAAATGAAATTGAAAAAACTAACTAGGATATCGAAATATTGCACGCACCACAAGACCAGACTATTGAGTTAGAAGCAGACAAGAACCGTTTAACTCAAGTTATCTACAACCAATTGAGTAATGCCAATAAGCTACTACTAAGAACCAGTTGTGTTAGGATAATATAGGCTGATTTTGATCAACGATAACGTCAAGGGACTTTCGAACGCGACGTATATTCTCAATCATTCAAATCTACCGCATTAGAAACAAAGGAAGCAAACAATGTAATTGTTAAAAGGATATCTAAGACCATGACCGCAGTGGTATATGGTAGTACAGCAGCATCAATCATATCAGAACATTTAGATTAAAAAGTCAAGAGTTTTTATCAATTGTGATACATTTTAACAAAAATGATTTAGCTTACTTCTACATTTTTGTTGCAGTTGTTTGCTTGTTTTGTTCGTTTCCTAACAACCTAGTATATGCTCATCAAGCAGAAGGAAATGTCGTGATTACTGATGTGGCATCGTTTACAGATGCTATGGGTATTAATAATATTGTAGGGACAGTAGAAAATAACAATGACGTACCAGTTCACGTAGTGGTTGGTCAAAACGCAACAAGCAGTATCAACGGTAGCTCTCACCTGATAATAGAGCTATATGGCAAAATTATTTATCCTTATGGCGAGGTTCCTTTCAAATTCAAGATTTCTTCCTCTTCTGAGGTAAAGTCTCTCGGTAAACCGTTCGTGTATCAGGTATCGAAGGCAAACATACCATACTATGATGTTATAAGGCTAAATTATAGCAACATACCAAGGCAAAATGGTTCATTAATCGGATCTGTCAAGAATATCGGTTCATTTGACGTATATGATCTGACAATCTATGCGTCAGCTCATAATCAAAGTGGAGCACAAATTGACTCGGTCAGTAGTCACTTAGCCGTCTTAAGATCTGGGGAGAGAGCTATGTTTACTGTTTCTCCTGATCCTGCAATCATGTCAAAGGTCTCTTTCTACAGCTGTTTTGGCGTGGATTTTAGGACTATGAACATGAAGATAAACATAGGAGAAAATAGGTATATTACATCTAATATGACCGGTCTTGCTACTATTGATAACATTAAGGCCGATCCGTCTACGGGAACTGTTCTAATAAACATAAACAATCAATATCTTGTCCCTGGGCCATTAAGGTTGAAGATCCCTCAAATTTCCAGTACTCCAACGATATTCGTTGCGATCGATGGAAACTTAAATAGAAACGCTGTGACCTTGGAGAAGGGGTATACGTATATCGAATTGAATATTCCTGCCGGTAAACATCAAGTAAGTATTAGTGGTATTAAGTAGATCTTTTGGATTTCACACACGATCAACTTAGATTTGTCTAACTCAACTAGGTCTAAAAAAGATTAAGATGATGAGTAAACCGGCTGAAAATACTGACTGAAAATTGACGCTCAATCTGTAATTAGCAAAATTGTTAGCATCTGTCTATACAATCGCACACCATCCTCCGTACCGTTTGCTTTTTGTACTTACAGAACAGGAATTGTGTTGGGTATAGTATTTCATTTATACTGAAGTTACTGATGCTCTGGAGAAAAAAGAATTGTAGAGGAGGAGTCATCGCCAAGTATTGTCGTCACTCCTTCCTTCCTTTTATGCCCCTAGCGATTCACATATTTTTTTCGATTGCTCTCACGGACAGGTTTCAGCCTTGCACGTCTTTAGAGCTCCTATCTGGCTGCTAGTCATTACAAGTGGTGTTCCCAATTGATACGGCTTGGTCAGTACAGGTAAACTATTCTTACCCATGGGCGGAATTGCGTTTGAAGGATTATTGTAGTCCTTAAGACCTAAAGTTTTACCTGGCTGACCGTCTGGACCATCTACTACTATTATGCCTGCTTGACCTTTGAATAGTGAAGCATAGTCGTGGTTCACAGGAGCGAATGCACCTGGTTGGTTGAACACTACATCTATTATTGCGTCATTTGAACCGCCAAGCAAGTATGTTTGTTTACCCAGTCCTTGGACTACACTACCAGAAATTACTCTGTCCAGTTGTCCTCCCACTATATGGAAGTTCACCATTACGTCACCTTCATTTAGCAGAAAGAATCTAACATGGTCTCCTTGCTTGAAGTGAAGAGGCATAGCACCTTTTGTCTTTGTGATTACTGGATCGTATCCAAATGGAATACCATTCATCCATACGAATGTAGGATCGTGGTTGAACATTGCAGTTGCATTGTAGTTACCGTCCTTCGTTAGGTACCATTCTGAAAAGATGAATTGAACCTCTTTTGCATTTGGACTTACAGTCTGGTTTATTTTGGTGCCTTTATTATCGTATGTTGAGTATTTGTAGCCGGTATATCCCTTTGCTGGATCAACTATAACACCCCCGACCATTCCAGAAAATACGTGCTGGTCCATGGTAAGTACTGCGACTCCTTCACAATGATACTTGAAGAACCCCGGTTGTGTCGCTATAAATGCGTATGAACGCTCTTGTCCTGGCATCACTGGTCCATAATTCGGCACTGCGCTAATAATGGATGCATGATTGTCTAGGCTGTGCGAGAGCTTATTTTTGGGATAATTTATCAGTGTTACATTAATCAAGTCGCCCTGTGTCACTCTAATTGTCGGAGCTGGAACGGTTCCATTGAAAGTCATTGCATGGATTACATTTCCCTGAGGTAGAGTAAGATTGGTCTCATATGCTACAAGAGAGACCTTGTGAATGGGATCCCCTTTTTGCATCATATTTTGCGCTGTCTGCATACTGACTTGTGTGAAACCTCCCGAGTCCATAGCGAAGTTTAAGCCTGCCGCTTGCATGCTTTGCATCGATGTTGCAGGAGCGGTCGTCATAGACATAGCGAACCCTCTGCTAACAGCTGGTAACAACATTAATCCTGAAACCAGGATAAAAGCCGAGACAGCTGTCGTAAGTACGGTAGACGAATTTCTCATTAATCTAGGTTCCCTTAGTATTAGATAAATCTAACGGTTAGACATGCGCAATTAATTTAATTCAATATGTCAAGATGGTTCTTTAAGAATATATATTATTGACACTGTTGCAGAGTCTAGACTTGCTGCAACAGTACACCAAAATCTGTTCTCGCAGGTTAGTTGTGCACAATTTGTTACGTATCACTATTAGATACACCTAATGGTTATTGTAATGTAACCGTTATACTTTTTAAGTAAATCAATATCCTATTATGCAACATGTTACTATTAGACTAATGTGTTTAAACTCCCTTTCCTGTGTTGTATCTTCTTCTCAGCTTGTGAAAGAAGGTATTAATGGCAACCGTTACTTTCCAAAGCTACAGAGCTTAAGCTTGCCTACTGCGCGCCAAAAAGCGAAGCTATAACAACAATGCAATCCCTTTGTTATTATAAATTACCACTAGTCTCATTGATTGCTACGTCTATCCGCCTGAATATTCCATGCAGTTAAACCTAAGGCTTAGATGTATCTTATCCTATCTTATCTTAATCCATCAAAGTAATGGTACCATTTATCTTTGCGGTAGCTCCAATCCATGAATAGACACGCACACACATCATTTATTTTGTATATTCAATGCTACCTTGCTAGTAAGTAACAAATCTTTATTCTTGTCGAGTAGTTTTGATATAGCTTTTGTGTATATTTCAAAGATAATCTCCTCATGAGCATAGTCAACCTCCTTCTCTTCGTAGGCTTTGGCCACCTTTACAAGCTGGCGAGACAATAGTTCAGAAAAGCTATTCGATATGTTTGGAGCGTGGTCGATGTTGATCTGATCATTTAACATGAGCAAAGAGATTATTACCCTTGCTCTTTCAAGACTAACCGGAAAAAAGTAACGAGCTATATGCTTTGGCAATGAGTCTAGATCATAGACGAAAAGATATGCTGCTGCTAAAAAAAATATCTGTTTTATTCGGTGCATTTCAAACTCTCTCTTGGCTACAACAACGAGCTTTTTTGATCTGAGTATTTTTATGTGATAATTAAGAGATGCACCACTCAACCCCAGATCATCTGCCAGCTGAGCCTGAGTCATCGGCTTCTGGCTGAGCAGATTTAGTATTGCTCTTCGCATCGGATCAACCAGTACCTTTGCGACTTTTGAGTCATCTACGATATATGCTGCTTTCATTTTCTACTACATCTGTTGTATAACTACCTCTAATTATTAGATATATATATTGCGCGTGGTAATGACACGATACAATATAATGAATTTTTAGATGGGAGGGTTGTTTCTGTTGATTACTATTTACTACTTGGCGTTTGAAACAATGTTCTCTTGAAAATATTTCTGTAGTCTCAGAGCATCTATATCGTTTATCAATATATCATCACGAAAGACGTGCTTTTTGCCTTTGAGTGCTCTTATTTTAAGAAGTAGGTTCTTTTTCCTTTGACTGTGAGGTAAGTAATTCCATTATTAATTCCGGCCCTTTTGCAAGCATTCGCTTTTCGCCAGCAGCACGGATTAGTTGATCATTATTTGTATCTTTCCTTGGCCGATCGAATTGCATATTGTACCGGTTGATCTTGCCTTCTATAGTAACTTTCAGCTTGTCTTCTTTATTCTGTTTTTCTATCTTGAAGACATAATTCTGTAGACCTTCGATTTCAATGACGTTTCCAATGGGATTGTTTTCATCATATGAATATCTTGGCCTCTCTCTGGGGGTCCAAATCGTGCCTTCTTTTGCGACGGTTATCCTAAATCTTCCACTATCTCCACTAATTCCAAGATGAGAATCTACATTTTTTTGGAGCTCGGCCGATGTCATTGCTTTAACCGGACCTCTGAACCACTGATTCCTACTCTCTTCAAAATCCATCAATCCTCTATAATGTACTAAATAGCAGTCTTTTGCATTCCATCTTCTAACAAGCTGGTATGCATCAGTTACAGAGATCATGCCGGTCTCGATATGAGGATTGTAGCTTTGGGTACCCAGAATTAGTAGATCGGGATTCCACAACAAATTCTCCTCTACATTTGGTAAGGAGAGAAAGTCCCACCCAAATATGATCTTCCTGCCTTGAATTCTAACAACATATACGACAGAACCCGGAGGTGAATTCTCACCGTGAGATGCTAGGACTGCAGTTACTGACAAAGGGCCAATTTGAAAAGTTTCATCTGGCTGAATCGTACTAAAAGAAACAGCCGATTGTGATGCCCCAATCTCTGGAAACTTGTTCATAATTTGGTCGTGGCATTCCTTAGTACAGTATATGTTCAACTTATCAGATTCACCTAGCTTATTCAGGAGAATAGGAAGTTCCTTTATATGGTCATCATGTGAGTGTGTGATTAATATGGCATTGGGTCTAGTAGATATCTTCGCAGTCTGCAGGCTAGATGCAATATCAGCCGTTCCCTTTTCTAGACTGGCGACTACGCCCTCACCTACATCAATGAGAAGATGGAACATCTCGCTTTTTGTGCCATCGGAAGGATTTATTGTAAATAAAGAACAAGACGTATTAGCAGCTATTTCCATTCTCTTTACTTCTGCCGCTCTTTCAGACTTTTCTTCATCACCCATAATCGAAAGATCTGGCAAGGTCCCGTTTATTCTCACTACCAATTGGCTCAGGTTTTCCGTATCAATCTGTGAGTCAGACACAGCAACCGTATTCTTGCTCATGATGGCCATCGTACATTCTTCTTAGCTACAAACTTAATAAACCTAATCCTTAGATACATCTAATAATTGCAGTTATCTACCCACTTCTTTATATTTCATATATAATTCCATAGTAAACGCATGGTAGTCTTCATTACCGGGATCATTCAACGAGTGTTAAAACCATCTTTTCCCCAGATTTATCTAATCCTATTCCTTTCGTATCCTTTTTATGTTCTTTGAATGATAATTAACTGTGCCATATGAACCTGATGCAGATGCCAATACAGGATTATTTTCCAGCATACCTGGTAAGCAAATGGCACTGCTAGTGATGATTATAATTATTGGAGCTTTTTTTGGTATTCAAGCAATGTTTGGTTTCCCTATCAAGGATCTAATCAGAAGTTCTAATCTCCACAATTGCTGTCGAAAATTAAGGCATTGACAGGAGGGAATATATCTTCATTATCGGTTACGACCCCCCAAAAATTCCGATACACTACAAATTTAGCTAAATCCTTAATTGTCAATTTTTCTAGAACACCTTACTCAACGTTGACGTTGCTTCTTCACTTGCTTCTTCTTTAGTATCTTGTTCTTCCTTGGTGTTATTGTCGGATAGCTGCTTTATTTTGATTTTCGATTTATCAATAAACGATATGGCCTGATTGATAACATTAATGTCTGTTAGCAACTGTGTTTTTGTTATTATGCACTCTTTTGCTAAAGAAAGTGCTTGTATCTTCTCACGTCTGTCTTCAGTGCTCTCTGATATCTCCCAAGACTTCTTGTTTAGGATCTGGAATTTATTTTAGTATTTGCAGATAGATTCTTATTTCTTACGAGATTCCCGAATTCTTGTTTTACAATCTTTGAAGCATTTTTTATAGGTAAACCTGGCTGCTGCATTATTTTGGTCCTTTGTATTCCTAGCGGGCCATTTACTATTATTTTTGGTCCTTGTACTCCTAAAGATTTGTTTATTATTACCGTATTTGGAATTTTAGAACTCGCTGAAGGAGAAAATTGATATTTGACCATTACCCCTATCAAGGGCACTACAGCTACTGCGACCACTATCCAAATTAAAATTTTCTGCATAGGTTATTGTAACAGATACACGAGTACTAATATCATTCTTTTCCTGAAATATTTGGTTTGGAAGACA
>QHBN01000001.1 GCA_003176995.1 Candidatus Nitrosopolaris wilkensis | reverse complement strand
TCAATTAATATGTCTGAAGTCCCCAGGATAGAACGTGTAGCAAACATGTCTCCTTCCGATGATCTCAGAATGCCGTTTTCCATTGTTACCTGGTGATCCTAGCAGATTCAACTCTGGATAGCACTCTCGATATATCTTGAGTTTGAAGTGCATATTGTGAATGAATGAAGGTACTGACGGAAGTAGCGGCAGGACGAAGCCTTCAAGTGTTTGAATAAGCATTGATTCTATGTTGTTGGAAGGTGACGTTGAAAAGTGGTTAACCCCTGTGGGGCATATTGGTGGATTCTTTGGTAGTCCGTTTGCCATTACTTCAGATTTTATTGCAGCAGCATAGTATTCCTGTGGTCTACATTTCCTTAATGTGAATAGGGTGTCATTTTGAAGATAATATTTTAGAGTATCTTGAGCTTGTCTCTTATGCTTGGCCAGTCCTCCTATTAAATCGGTGTAAGTTATGCCTCTTCCATTCTTTCTGAACTTCCTGATGGCTAAGTCATTGATTTCCTGAGCAGCAATGTATCGACGCTTACCACCACTATATTGTGCTATTGCTGTTAGTGGTGGATTCTTGGTAGTGCCTAGTGGTGTACTGTTGAGCGGAGTGTTATCATTCAATTGATTGGCCCTCTTCAGAAATACGGTTACAGTCTTCCTTTCTGCCAGCATATACAGCAATAACCTTCCCTGTTCTTCTATCTAATTCTCCGCTAAAGCAAACTTCTTTGGTATTATCGGACTTGTACAACTCATACATATAGTTACGGACGTATTCCCAGTCTAGACGGATCTCAAAATCTACAACATCATACTTGTTGGAAGAGGAATTAGAACTTTGAGGAGTAGAGACCGTATCGTCATTTTGCTCTTCTTGATGTTCGTGATCAAATTCAAATTCATTCTCCTTCTTTGCGAAGTCATCTTCATGGTCTTGTATGACATCAACAAGCTCGACCTTGCCGTCTGTACCTTGTTCAATGCTACTTAATTCTAATTGCTCAGGAGTTTCAGTAATATTGTTTTTAGGACGTGACGTCCTAATTCTTCTTGGGATGTGAGGGTTATCTCTAGGCAGGTATCAACGAATATTTCTCTCTGTAAAGCCAGAAAGCTGATGAGGGTCTTTGTATATCTTTTCAACAGCTTCCTTATGGGTCATTTCCTCGACAAGGGTTAGCCGATTATACATCATGGGTATCAATTTAAAAGCTCGTGCAGCTGCAGGATAGAGTTCCATAAATTCTTGCGAGAGGTCTTCGTATGTCCGGTGTTCGTATTCATTCATATTATACTCTGATGACATTTTTTAATTATCTCCGGTGAACTACTTTATGCAATCGCTGGAAAGCACTGTTATACGATCTGGGTCTACCTTCTTTCGCTTCAATTCTTTGATGAATATAGCCATAGTTTTAGGCCAGTTGGATTCGATAGGTGAAGTGATTTTCTTATTACTGTATTTGTGATTTAGTTCAATAGATTGATTATCAATCTCCGTGTCGAAAACGTAACTAGTGACTATTTGCTGCTCCTTCACTTCATCTGTTAATTCGAGTGCGATTACATTCTCGTCTGAAGAAGTCATTTTACTTTTCGACTCATCGGCGGATCCCAAAATACCAGCCGTGCTTCGTCGTCCTTCCGTTGCATGTCGCTTTATCGTAGTTATCGTGTCAAACCACCTCCATCTTCTGGATGACGAGCCTACTTCCTTCGACATGGCACTTTAAAAACCTATACCTAACTCAATAGCAAAAGCCTTCGGTAAAACAAGCGTGAAGCTTCTGTCACCTGTCAGTGCCTGTACTCGCCTTATTTCATTCTCTTTGATGCCGCTTTTTACGGCTTCGCTCTTGACATCATACATACAGTATATGTTTATTGGACTATCTATACTAGAGAGGTATTGTGGGGACACATTCAATCTGGAAGGAAGACAAATCTAGTCTGCCCCATATGTAGGGAAACAGGGGGATCTCTTCAGAAAAAGTGGGCAAGCAGAGAACCACACGTCCCCAAATTAGAGACGATAACCAATTTGTCAGCAGGTTGGGATTACGCGGCTAAAGTTTTGCTTATACTACGGGGGAATTTTATGCTATTCCCGCCTGATAGGTCTTCAGATGATACGATAGCGGGTATTTATGACCATTTTTCTGGATTTACTCAACATTCTAAGGAAGAATTAAAGGAATTTGAACAAACACATCTGTCTACACCAGCTAAAAGCATAAAGAAGAGAATGGCTTATTTTGCTTCCAGGTTAAAAGAACCACAGGAACCTTTCTTTGCTGACGGTACTCCGAAAGAAAAAAAGTCAGATCCAATACACCTTCGATTGCCAAATGATGCAGGTACTATCGGTAAAGCAAGTGTAGCATGTCTTTATGGAGCTATTGTTTGTTGTACCCTGCGAGACTTGAGCATTTTGCTCGAACAGCCATTTTCAAGGCTTCGCATATGGACAATATGCATTCTTTAGTTTTTTTGAATACGATGCTAGACATAGTCTTTCTTTTGTACACATGCTCAAAACAATGGCAGATATCCAGAAGTACGGTCTTCATAGAGCAGCTACAATTAATGCCATATCATCTAGTCATTGTTTACGCTGCAATAAGCGAGGGAAAGGCAAAAATGTTCATATGGAAAGAAGTGAAGAAAGTCCGACGGGGTGGAAATGTCCTCAATGTGGTTCTACAGTTCCTAAGAAAGTACCTTTTTCCAGCAAATACTTAGGCGATATAGGATATAAAATGCTAGAAAAATCGTCAATAATAGTTGAGTCTTTACCTTTGTATTTTGAAGACATAGTTCCCATGTTGTACATGACATACAAAATGGGCCGAACGTAAAAGAGGATTTCCTCAGATGTTTCAAGGATTATGAGCTGCAGGCGAGTAAGGATTTACTCAGCAAGCGTGAACGTTGGATTATAACACATTATGATCCAAAACTGAAATCAAAAAGAAGGCAATGTCATATACGTCCCGATAAATTTGCAGATATCGAAATTAATGATGAGAGATATTCTTTGTACAAGTCTTCTATCACTGAATTGCTAGAATTAATTCCCAGAAATCTAACGAGAAACGAGAGAAATTTTAGGTACTTCCTTCGCGCTGCGGGTGATAAAGTATTTAAAGTTCAGGAAGAACTAGGCAAAATGTTAAAGGAGTTAGGCTGGCCAGAACAATACATAATAGATAAAGTAATTCACGATATTTCTCATGCCTTAGCAATTCGTTGAAGTCTTACCTATATATGAGCGGATCCATGATGGGATCGAGATTGTCTCAGTTTTGCTTACTCTCTAAACCCCTTACTTTTTCCATAACTTCCTCCAATCGATCAGATAGTTGTGTCAATGCCTCATCTTTCATTTGGTCTCGCTGTCTTAGCATTTGTATCTCTTTTTCTTTTTCAGTTAGCTTGGTGTCAATATCAGCACCCATGGCTTCTAAGCTTGCTATGTCTAAGAATGTAAGATAAGGTTCAATTTTCCTAAATAATTCAGCCTTTTCTGATTCTTTTTTTGTCCAATAAGTAGAACCAGAATGTCCTATAAAATATTCAGAAAAATCAGAATAACCTAGATCAGATATAGTGGTTTTCACAAATCTCCTAAAGCTATGTAGAGTTATCTGTCTGCGCCTTTCGTTTCCATCTTCTCGTGTTCCTTTACCCATACGATCCAAGGTCTTTGCAAAAGATTTTGAAAGATCATAATATATCATTTTTGGAACTGGATTTTCTCGATCCTGATATACAGCAAAAACTAGATCGTTATCATTTCTTTCTGGTGTTCTATATTCTGTAATCGTTTTTCCATCTGTTTGATTATTCTTGTAGCATACTCTTCTGCTACGATACTTGTATTCTAACCATTCTGTTAATTGAATTATAATCTCTTCAGTCAGGAAAACATGTCTATCAGTTTTGGTCTTTGTATATTCTCCTCTGATAAACATTTTTGCTGGTTGGGTTTCTAGATGCAAATCTTTGATTCGAATTGATAATGCTTCTACGGCTCTAAATCCAGTTGCAGCTAACAGCATAACATAGGTTTTTAATCTAATATCAGAACATGCATTCAAAATGTCAATTATATCTTCTTTTGACAACGCCTCTTTGCTCTTCCTTATAACTTTGGGGATCTTTACTTTCAACTTGAATTTTCTTGGACTTATATCTACATCATAATACTCAAGGAAGTTTTTTGCAGTTATAACACGTGCTTTTAGTGTACTTGGTGAGATCTTGCAACTGTTCTGTAGATAAACGATATAATTGCTTAAAATATCATAAGGATCTTCATGACCTTCTTTGATTCCTATTATTAAATCGTCTACCGTGGTCTTGTAATCACTCGCGATGAAATTTTGATAAGTCATTAGCCTAAAATAATATTCATATGCAGTTGCTTTATTCATTGCACGTATACTTGTAATGTATTTGTCCAGTATCTTGTCCGAAGCATAGGAGGAAGAGTAATTCTGCGCGGTCTGTATGGCTGTCGTTTTCTGAAGTCTCTTTGGTGATCTATTTGTCAAAGTGTTGAATCATGCTTTATTTAATATCGACATTTAAATAGATTATGTATTGTTAGTTTTCTATGCATAAACAACTGACATATTGATGGCATCGGCAAAGGGCCTTGTTGTTGGCGGTGGATCTGAATGTCGCTATATTGAAATGGTGCTCCCACTTTCCCTTCATTCATATTTTTAATTTCAACATCCGCTGATTTAAGTAAACCAACATCAATCAGAACACGACCCAATCCAATTAATGATTAGTTAAAATCATGCCATAATGACTTGTTTCCGGGTATGGTACCAAAAATAATGTTCAGCGATATCTATCGTAAATATAGCTGGTTAATAGTGCGTGCCAGTTTGATATCATACGTACTTATGCCGTTTAAATCATGTGTTATTAGGTTAATATCAAGCCGGTCGTAAACGTTAAACCATTCTGGATGATGATTCATTTTCTCAGCTTCCAAGGCAACTTTGGTCATAAAACTAAACGCTTGAATGAAGTTCTCAAATTGCAAAGTTCGGCTTAGCTTACCGCTGACCACCTTCCATCCATTTAATTTGCCGAGTTCATTCTTAATCTCTGCTTCTGATAGTTTGCGATACTCGTTGTCTGACATTATCGTATAGCCACTAAGTAAGAGTACATGCATGCTATATATCAGTGTTCTTCGTAACGAAAGTTTATGAGAAGCATATTATGAATATACCCCGGCATATCGGAACATCGTATTAGGGATTTCGCATGACAAGGTTAAAAATTACATAAAGGAAACCAAGTTGGCGTCAGATTCCAAAGAAGAGACTATTTATCGTCGTGAAATAATACTAGATTTGTTGTCTCTTTTATCGCTGTAATAATTATTGATATTCCGCTATCTTCTTTTTTTGCTCTTCATTTCGCTTTGTATTTTAAGTTGCGTGGCTTTGTTCTACCGATAAGACGCTTAGACAATATGGAATATCGAGTCCATCCCGTCTTGTTTGATTATCTATTTTTTCTTCTGAAGTTAGAAGATCCAACATCTTCATTAAATACATTAGCAGAATACTTATTTCTTGGATTGATATATTTTAAAGAGTGGGAATATAAGTTTCTGCACGAGTCCTTACGACGAATCTATGACAACCAGATCCGTGAAAAGAGCGTTCTGCTATGTTAACCCTGTCGATGATGGTCCACGTTCAAATATTTTGTAGTAGTCTAGCGTACCACGATTTGAGAGTCCTAGTATTACATGTTTTTGACTGCCAATAGTAATTTATTTATCCTCTATTATTACTTGATGGCTTAGAATCTGAGAATAAGAACAATATAGAATAGAAAAGAATTTCACAAAGTAATATAAATAGAGGTATACATGCATTCAGATGACACTAATTTAACTAACTCGAGGAGCAGTAGTCGTCACATTGAAAGTACGCAACGGATCTTCTTTGAGCTAGCTAGTGATCAGAGGCTATCTATACTGTTTAAACTAAATAGGCAACAGTCGGAAACCGGAGTTTACAACCTTTCAAAACTTGCAAAGCGTCTTAATGTTACTATGCAAGAAGTTCATAGAAATCTTAACAGATTAATGGATGCTGGGTTGATCGAAAAAGATTCCGCGGGAATATTTTCCTTAACAACTTTCGGAAATACCATCATAAATCAGATTGCAACTTTTGATTTTTTGTCAAGAAATAAAGAATATTTTTCAACTCATACCTTCGGAAAAGAAACTCGAATGAAATTCATCCAGAGAATTGGCGCCTTGAATAACTGCGAGTTTATTTCAGGATTAGTAGCTGTTATTGAGCTATGGAAACAGCATATTTACAGAGAATCTACCGAGTACATATACGGAATGTTACCACAAATCCCACTAGATTTGATTGAAGCAGTAATACCAAAAATAAAAGAACATGGTGGTATCAAATTTAATTATATCCTACCTCAAAAAGCTATGGTGCCAAAGAAGCGAACTGAACTTTTGAAAAACGCTGGCTTCCATGAATTCATAAAAAAAGGGATAGTAGAAAGAAGGATGGTTGATCGAATACAGGTAGCAATAGTCTTAAACGAAAAGCAAGCAACTGTTATGTTCCCCACAACGAAAGGACAAGGAGAGACAGATATGAATTCAGTATTCTATAGTGAAGACCCATTATTTCATGAATGGTGTCTAGATTATTTTAGATACAACTGGTATAATTCAAAATCTTTTGATGAAAGCAAGTTATTAGAAGTATAGTCGATAAGTAAGGAGATAGCAAACAATATTCTGCGGGACTGAAATAAAATAAACTGGGACTGCACAGGTATGTTGTTGTTTTTTTCAAAAGATCGATTTCTCAAACATTGGGTCAATCGCAGGCTTCTTTGTCGAGTACTGCTACAACTATCATATTGTCAAGAGTAATAAGGGAGCACGTAAAATGATATTCAGGGAATTTGGTAGAGTCGTTCTAGAATTTTATCAGAATGATTCTGGCCTTGTTCTTCTTTATCGTTAAGATACAGATTCAGTGTCTTAATCTGAATTATCTTAAAATATAAATTTTTTACTTACCTTCCGACATTTAAATTAATTTGCTCGCCGTCTCGAAGAATAATGTCTCTAAAATCTGAGACCGGCTTACCGTCAACGCTCGCTCGGACTGTCTTACCATTTGTATCTAAGCCTCCCCATATATCTAGAAACTCGCCTAGCGTATAATTTCTGTTTGCAGTAGATTCTACATGGATGGTACCACTGGCGTCATGGGTATGTAATGGAGCAAATCCTGGTGTACCATATTGGTCTAGAGAATGAACTTTCCATAATGATGAATCTATCCCTATTTGTGATGGAACAGGAGTGGAAGTACCATCAAAAGTAACAGTAAGATGCGGGTGGATATGTTCCACTAAAGGTTTCGGTCCTTGTGTAGAATAAAGAGAAGTAGAACTGACTCCAAATGCTACAACAGCTGCTACAATAGGTATTATTATCATTATCATATTCCGCTTTCTCCTACGTCTATTAATCGCAACATAACTGTCATCCCTTTTATTCTTTTGATTTCTCTTGTTACCCAATCCCTTATTCAGCTTATTCAAAGTTATTTTTAGACCAGTCTTATATTAATTCCTATAGATTAGATTAATATTTTGAGGTTTGAGTTATCTGCTACAAATCTTCCTCCAATTTCTGTGGGTCTGATATTAACACTAGTTGGTGGTTGCCATATTATCTTGCAACTTACGCCATGACAGTGTAGCTGTATATCTCTTGAATGACTGCTCCTTTCTTTCGAACAACAAGTGCGGAGTGCAGGGAATTTAAATCCAAGCTAGAATAAGATATCATTGTTACCAATATTGGATGAGTTAACGTTTGAAGTAGTCTTTAATAATCACGGATTTGTTAACAATTATGGTTTTCATTTGATAGATTATTTAATTAGAGACAGCGATAAAACTTGGGTAGTATATGGCGTTGAAGTAATTAATACTGCTTTTCTTCCTCCTTCTACTACCCGTGGGAATGGTAGCTTTAGTGGTTTTGTGGGCGTAGCGATTAAAGTGATGTATGATGTATGATGTATGA